>CAYOVG010000018.1:0-37262 GCA_964407285.1 uncultured Syntrophobacteraceae bacterium | reverse complement strand
ACCAGTCCAAAATCCGGGAACCGCTCAGTATCGCCGCCCCGACCGCGGCGTGGTCGCCATATGGAAGCGACGCCGCAAGGCCTTCCGCAAATCTGTCGACTTTCCCGATATCCTGGAAAAACAGCGCGAGCGTCAGCGCCCTGTACAGCACGGGGCGCTGTTGGATGCGGTCGACCATATGCTCCAGTATTTCCGTCTGGGCGTGGCTCGGACCGATGCCCTCCTCCGCCAGGGAGCCGAATTCGAGCTTCGCCAACTGGTAGAACGTGTTCCGGTCCTGAAAGGCGTTCCGGTTTCGGGTGATGAGGGCCTGAAACTTCTGGAGGCAGCGCATGATATAAACCCCGAGAGACACTCTTTCCCGGGTCGGCCATTCCTCGATGAGGTTCCCGAAATCGTGGAATTCCGGAAGAATAAAACGGAGTATCTCCGGACAGTTGGCCGCAAGCACGCTGACGGTGTCGCAAACTTCCTCGGCGATGAAGATCTGGCTCTGAAAGAGGAGCCTCAACCGCGCCTCTATCCGCCGTATCTCCCTGTCCATCGCTTCGGTATCCGCCTGCCCCATCCCCTCGGATGAACCGCCGTCCCCGCGGTCCCCCTCGTCGGATGAACCGGCCCGCAAAGCCTGCCTGCCCCCCGCCCGGCCCATGCACAGGTACTGGTGGAAGCTCTCCAGTTCGGAGAATAGACGCTCCATGTTCTGAAGATCTCTCAGGGATACGCCCCGCAACTTCCGGGATTCGAGATGCCTGAGCAGTTTGTCCAGCTGGCGGATGTTTTCCTTTACGTCCACGAACGAAACGTCCAGGGCCCTGGTCTTCGGGTTCGCCATCAGGCGGATTCCGCTCTCGAAAATGAACGCGGGATACCCTTCGGCCAGGCTCTTCTTGACGCCGTCGAAGAAGCCGGTCACGAGGCGGTGGACGGGGATGCGCGGAAGCGCTTCCCGTATCTTCCCCACTCGCTCCTGGTAGCGGTCGTGGGGCGTGTGAGCCAGCAGCGGGTTGAAGTTCACGATGCGCCCCCCGGCCGAGTTCACCGCCAGCCACAGGAGCGTAAAACCTGCGCGGGTCCCCAGCTTCGGGAAAAGATGCCCCGTCCCGTGGAATTCCGTATCCAGAAAATGGCGGAAGAAGTAGCTGCGGTCGAACACGCAGGTGCTCGCAAACCGGGACTTGAACAGGTCCGCGATATCGGCGAGATCGATGGCCTCTTCCATCCGGGCGAGCATGACGGGGTCGTAGTCGCAGTGCACTTCTCTCTGGAACCTGCCATTGCCTCTGAACTCC
Organism: uncultured Syntrophobacteraceae bacterium; assembly: GCA_964407285.1. Taxonomy (GTDB): domain Bacteria; phylum Desulfobacterota; class Syntrophobacteria; order Syntrophobacterales; family Syntrophobacteraceae; genus CAYOVG01. Next base: position 35,970 of record CAYOVG010000018.1, on the reverse strand, counting down.
CGCCAGTTGTCGATGAATTCGAACAGGTTGAAGAACTTGAGCATTTCGCGGATGGCTTTATTCTGTATCCCGCCAAGCGCACTGATGCGAAGGTCGCTCAACTGGTCCCAGTCCAGATTCGGGTCCGTGGCCACCTGGATGGCGTCGTCGTAGATGCGGAATACCTCCTGGGCCTGCGCGGCCGTAAAGGAATCCCCGAGGGTCGCCGCGATCTGGGCCATGCTCATGAGGCGGCAGATCCGCAAAAACACGACGATCTCCTGGTAGTTGTCCTCCCTGGCCTTGTCCGTGATGGGCTTCAACGTCTTTGCCGGAAGCTTCCCGAAAGCGACGCGGCTCATCGTCGTATATCCCACCACGATGAGGAGAATCTCCCGCAACTGCTCGATCGTGAAACCGTGCAGAGACAGCCTGGAGATATTTTCCAGGATGGGAGTGGCGGGGCCTTCGATGTGGTCCGGATTGAGATAGTCGTGGACCTTCTCGAGTTTGGAGATTTGCCCCAGGAGGCGCAGGATGGGCGCGAACCGCTCGTTCCTGGAAAGAAACGGATTGCTCAGGCGCATACGCCCCAACTCCGTCAGGGTCGGGAAATCGCCGTTGCGGATGCGTATGACGTTTCGCAGAACATCCAGGACGTAACGAAAGGAATTCCTGTACTCGGCCACGAGGGGCAGGCTGCACCCCATCATGCCGGACGCCTTCACGTCCTCTTCGAGGAACGCCGGGGTCACGGCGGGCCGGCGCGCCCTGCCGACGTAGAGCCACAGCGTCTCCGGGATGCCCTCCTGCATCTCCAACCGGTTTTCCCAGTAATCCCGGCTGTGCTGCGAGGACTTACACTCGAAGTAAACGGTCTCGAAGCAGGTCCTGCAAATCCACTCCCATTGCTTCTGAGTGTTGCGGACATAGGGCCGGGGCAACTTGACGTTCAGGTACGGGAGCCCATCGATGTCCTCGGTGCCGAGGTGGTCGATTTCCTTGTGGTCCAGTACCCGTTTCAGGTGCGGTTCCGAATACGGGAGCCGCTCCATGTAGTAGAAGATGTCCGAAAGGAAAACCTCCAGCTCGTTCCCCCGCGCCCTGTACTGCCGCCGGGTTTTGTACACGTGGGTGAAGAGGAGGAAAGACTTGAGTTCCTCTTCGGACTTGAACCGGACCCGGCAGACATTGTCCCCCTGGGGATAGTGCGACCGGGCCACCATGATGAATTTACCGCCCGGCCCCAGCGCATCGTAGATCTTGCCGGCCAGGTACATGGCGTAGGAGAGGATGCGCCGGCGGGTGAAGGGCTTTTGGGGGCCGCCGGGAAATTTTTGCTCGAGCAGGTATTCGAATATGTCCTTGGGTAAAATGATCAGGTCCAGCGCGACCCGCCAGGAACGGATCTTGTCGATGGATTCGAAAAGAAAGATGCGATGGTTGGAGAGCCGGGCGGTCAATTCGTGCGCGGTGAGGTCGTGTCCGGCCGTCATCAGTCCGATATCGAGGCGTTCCTTGCCCGTTTCGATCCGGTGCCGGGCCGTCAGTTCCTCGATCTCGTCCGCCATCGCCTTGATGTCCTGCAGCGAATGGGCCACGAGATTGATAGGGATGAGAAAGTAGAGCTTTCCCGTGAGGCTGAACCGGATCAGGAGCCCCAATTTCTGGTAAATGGCGTTGAGTCGGCGGGCGTGCCGGGCGATTTCCTCGGGGTCCTGAAAGTTGAGGTCCTCCAGGAAATCCGTATCGGCCTTGTTCAAAGCGCTCTGCTCGATGAGCCCCAGTCCGTACGCATTCCCGCCGTAACGGCTGGGGAGGAAACTGGGATGGTCCTCGGCGGCGAAAGTGCCCATCGGAACGTCTTGCGGGTCGATTCCAAAATTGGTGTAAGCCTCCGGGTTGATCGGCCGGAAGAACGTCTGCCGGTCACCGGACTCCTTCGAGAGCCATGAGAATTCCGTATCTCTCATAACGCGATCCGATTATGGAATGCAGAACCACGGGGACAATGCATGTCTACTCGCTCCCACCTGACTGTGCCGTGCTTATCAGTTTCTCAAAACTTAAGCAAATAGACAAGAAAAAGAATCGGCAAATCGAATTTTGGAAGCCGAAAGATGAAATAAAGCGGAAGGAAAGAAGGAAGAGCAAACGGGAGGGCTCGAAGACGACAGGGGGTCACGCTTTTCCTGAGACGGCGCACTGATTTACGGTCACAATCCCTGTCGTCCGCGGCCACGACCGGGCCCCGAGGCTTCGCGGAGCAGATCGACGAGCTTCGGACCGGTGACCTGCACGCAGTAGTTCGCTTCCACCCGGCTGCGTCCGCAACGCCCCATGCGGGCCCGAAGCCGCGGGTCGCGGCGAAGCGTCTCCAGGGCGCGCACCCAGTCGTCGTGATTCCTCGCCAGGAAGCCGTTGCACCCATCCGCGACGATCTCCGCATTGATCCCGATCGCCGACGCAACGACCGGTTTTTCGCACGCCATGTACTGGATGAGCTTGTACCCGCACTTCCCGCGTTCCCACGGAGCATCGGGGAGAGGCATAATGCCGACGTCGAAGGAGCATATGGCGGCCACCTCCGACGCCTCGGACCACTCCCGCACCTCGCAGGGCACGCCCTCCAGGCATATCGGCCCCGACCCCACCAGCACCACGCGGGCGTTCCCGCCGGCGCAGACTTCGGCCAGGGCGGGCCCCACTTCCTCCAGGTACCGGGCCGTGCACGGCGCGCCTATCCAGCCTATGGTGAAAGGCGCCGGTTGCGGCGATTGCTCCGGTATCGCTGATTGGACCGATTCTCCCGCCGGCGCGTCTCCGGTCGCTTGCCCCTCCGCCGGCCCCCCTTCATCGAGCGTACAGTACCGGGGCAGATCGATCACGGTCGGAAGGATTTCGACCCTCGCCGCACCCGCCCGGCGCGCCCGCTCCGCGATATACTCGTTTCCCGCCACCACGAGGGCCGCGCCCCGCATCACCCTGTCGATCTTGTCGCACATGAGGCTACGCACGAAGGGATTGCAGTGGCAGTCGTAATAGTGGAACGTGGCGTCGTCGAAATCAACCACGTAGGGCGCTCCGAGCTTGCGGATCACCCATTCCGCCCAGGCGGGAAGCCCGGGGAAAAGTTCCTTCTCGATCCAGAGCAGATCGTAACGGCCGCTCAGCGTAGCTGCAAGAGTATGCACCCGGTTCAAGTAGGTCATCAGCAGAGGCCGCCGCCGGCACGGCTCCCCCGCGTACAGGCGCGCCAGGTAGTCGTCGTCGAGGAGCGGCGATACATCGACGTCTATACCGCGGGACCGCAGGAGCGGCAGGTATTGCAGCAGCCGCAGCCTGCTGCTCGATCCCATCCGCGTGTACCGGCTAAGGAGGAGAATCTTCATCATCAAGACCTTTAAGGTAATCAAACCCTTAGGCAACTCCGAGCGAACAACCTGCCGGAACGGCAGTCTCTTCCGGATCGCGGGCATGCGAGTCGGCGGTGGACTATTTGCGCTGAGTCGCCTTACTTACGAAACGATGCGATCAATATACCCGGCAGCGCGCGCCACAGGAGCGCGTACGCTCCGATCGTCTCTTTCAAGCCTTCGAAGGAGAGCGACCCGGCCGCCCGGAGGAGCCGCGCGCACGGTTCGATGAAAAGGGTCCCCAGCAGCACGCCCGTGCCGCCGGGCAATCCGAAATGCTTATAGCTGTAAAGGATGCGGCTCCACAAGGAATAAAAGAGCCTCCTGGCCAACACCCGGCGCGACGCGCCTCCCCCCTCGTGGTAGATGCGGGCGCGCGCCAGGTAGTAACTGCTCCACCCGGCCCGCCGGGCGCGGAGCGAAAAATCCAGGTCCTCCAGGTAAACGAAGAAGCGTTCGTCGAATCCTCCGAGCGCCGCGAAAAGGGATGTCCTCACCAGGTAGAACGCCCCCATCACGTGGTCCACCTGGCGGTCCTCGCCGTGTCCCCATTCGGTCATGAAGAGATTGGGAAACCAGCGGGGGAGGATCACGTCGAGCCCGAGCATCCTCCAGAGGAAGAGCGCGGGCCCCGGAAAACGGGCGCAGGAGCGCTTGACGCTCCCCCGGCCGTCCACCATCTGAACGCCGCAGATGCCGACCTGCCGGTTTTCCGGCAATTCCATGAAGCGAACGGGTACGCGGAGGGAATCGGGAAAGATGCGGGTATCGGGATTCAGGAAAAGCAGGTAATCGGATTCACTGTCCCGCGCCCCCTGGTTGCAGGCGGCCCCGAACCCCAGGTTGGTTTCGTTCCGGATCAGCAGGAGCGGCAGTCCGTGGCGCCGGCAAAGGCATTCCAGTCCGTTGGCGGAGCCGTCGGTGGACGCATTGTCCACGACCACCACCCGGCGAAGCCGGAACCCGTTCGTCCGCGCTTCGGCAAGGGAGTCCAGGCATTCCCTCAGTTGCCGCCCGGCGTTCCAGTTCACAATGACAATATCCAGCGATGGAACCATGAACCCCCTCCCGGCACGCCGGATGTTCGGAAATAAGATGCAAAAGGCAGTCCGGACGCGCTTGCAGGCGCACAACGGCGCGGCGGGGTTTCGCCCCCGCCGCGCCATGCAAACCCAATCCTAACGCCTATCAGAACGTAGAAGCGAGGCGACGAGCCCCCCACTCCCCCCTTCCACCCACTAACCCATCCACCCATTCACCCATTCACCCACTCACCTATTCACCTATTCACCCATTCACCTATTCACCCACTCACCCATTCACCCATTCACCGCCCCCATCCGTTCTCGAGCGGTCTGCACCACGTGCTCGTAGTATTCCAAAGTCTGACGCGCAATGCTAGCCCAACTGAAATACTTTTCCACCCGCTCCCGCGACCTCTCGCCCATCTCCCGGATCTTTTCCGGCGACGCCAGCAGGCTGTTCACGACTTCGGCCAGGTCCCCGGCAAAGCGTTCCGGGTCCGCGGGCTCCACGTCGTTCGGGCCGGCGGGCTCCAACCGCACCAGCAAGCCGGTCCGTCCCGGCTCCACCACTTCCGGGATTCCCCCGACCGCCGACGCCACCACCGGCGTCCCGCACGCCATTGCTTCCAGGTTGATGATGCCGAACGGTTCGTACACGGACGGACACACGAAGAGCGTCGCATGGGTGTAGAGGCTTATGGCGTCTTCCCTCGACACCATCCGGGATATCCATATGACGTCATCGGGGCTTCGGACCCGCTTCCGGGCGTCTTCCACCCTTTCCGTCATCTCCCTGCCGATCTCCTCGGTATCCGGAGCGCCTGCGCAAAGGACCACCTGCACTCCCTCCTGAATGTTCTTTACGGCGTTCACCAGGTGGATGATTCCCTTCTGGCGGGTGATCCGGCCAACGAAGAGGACGAACGGCCTGTCCGGGTCGATGCCGTGGGAGGCGAGCACGGCGGGGTTCGGCGTGGGTTTGTACTGGTCCGTATCGATCCCGTTGTAGATCACCCGGACCTTCTCCAGGGGGACGCCGTAGAGTTCGTGCACGTCGCTCTTCATGGATTTGGACACGGCGATGACGCCGTCGGCGTTTTGATAGGCCGTCCGCTCCAGCCATGTGCTCGCCTGGTAAGCGGACCCCAACTGCTCGGCCTTCCACGGGCGGTGCGGCTCCAGGGAGTGCGTGGTGAGCACCAGCGGGGCTCCGAGGAGTTGCCTCATGAGGCACCCCGCAAAATGCGTGTACCAGGTGTGGCAATGGACGACGTCCGCATCCTCGAGTTTTCCGCTCATGAGGAGATTTCTGAAGAGCGTATCCATGAGCTTCGGATGCTTGAGCTCCGAGAGAGGAAACCGCGGGTCGGGCTGCACGCCCTCGACGACCGTGTTGCCGGCGTCGGCTTTCTGGTCGCCGAAGCAAAGGATCTCGATGGAATGCTTTCCACCGTCGAGCCGGGCGAGTTCGCGGGTCAGGTATTCCACGTGGACGCCCGCCCCTCCGTAGATATGAGGAGGGTATTCGTTGGTCAGCAAAGCTATTTTCATCGTGTTACCCCTTTCGTCTCCAGCCGGGGCGGCGCGCGACGGCCGCCATGGCCTGGCAGAAGGTATCGATTTCCTCGCGGGTCGTGAAGTAACCCGGCGAAACACGGATGGAGCCTTCAGGGAAGGCGCCGAGGGTCCGGTGGGCCAGGGGAGCGCAGTGCAAACCCGTGCGCACGGCGATATCGAACCCCTCGTCCAGGAAAAAACCGACGTCGCCCGGATTCACGCCGTTCAGGGTGAAGGAGACCGCGCCCGTGCCGCGCACCCGCGGACGCAGGACCCGAATGCCGGGAAGCCCGGCCAGTTCGGCTTCCAGGATGGCGGCCAAGTCCAGTTCATGCTGCATGATGGTTTCCCGTCCCGTCTCGAGGATGAAATCGATGCCCGCTCCCAGCCCGGCTATGCCGGGAAGATTGGGTGTGCCGCTCTCGAAACGGTCCGGGCGAAACGAGGGCTGCTCATCCTCTTCGGAGCGGCTCCCCGTGCCGCCCTCGATGAGAGGGGCCACGTCCAGGTCGGGCCGGACGTACAGGATGCCGACGCCGGCAGGCCCCAGCAGCCCCTTATGGCCTGAGCATGCAAGCATGCCGATTCCCCACGCCTCGATATCGATGGGCTGGACGCCGGCGGTCTGCGCGGCATCCAGGAGCAGCGGAACGCCCGCATCATTGCACAACCGCGCCACATCTTGGGCGGGCTGCAGCGCTCCGTTCACGTTGGAAGCATGGTTCAGCGCCACCAGCCGCACGGGGAAGGAAAGGAGAAGGCGCCGGAGGGCTTCCGGATCGATTTCTCCCGTGTCTCCCTCTCCCGAACCTCCCGAATTGCCCGAGCCGCCCGCTCCCGAGCCGCCCGAACCTCCCGGTCGCGCCCGTCCGCCGCCGATGCACGGAATCGTCTCCACCCGGATGTCCCGCGTGCGGGCGAGGCCGCGTAGCGGGCGCACCACGGCGTTGTGTTCCATGGCCGAGATGAGCACCCGGTCTCCCGGACGCAGCCACCCCTTGAGCACCGTGTTGATGCTCTCCGTGGCGTTCCCGGTGAAGAGCGCCTGGCCGGGGTCGGTGATGCCCAGCAGCCGCGCCGCCTTCTCGCGCGCCGATGCTACGATGGCGGAAGCCTCCCTGGCCTTTTTGTGGGAGGCCCGGCCGGGGCTTGCCCCCACCTCCGCGAGGGCGTGCTGCACGGCCCTGTAGACGGAGGGTGGTTTCGGATAGGTGGTTGCCGCATTGTCGAGATAGATGGTCATGGGAGTCTCTGCGTTCGTCTATGTTCCTGTATTCTCTAAACTTCTGTATTCTCTTGGCTCGAAACTCCTACGGTTTCGATTCCGCATCGAATCCGATCCGTTCCCCGGCGCTGTAGACGATGAACTTGCCGGCCCGAGCATATCCGATGAGGGTGATGTTGAGGGACCGGGCCAGTTCGATGGCGAGCGAGGTGGCCGTGTTGCGGCTCACGAGCGCCGGAATGCCGAGCTTCGCCGCCTTGATGAGGACTTCCGACGTGAGCCGCCCCGTGGTGAGGAGGATCTTGTCGTCGAGAGGTATCCGGTTCAAGAAGGCGTGCCCCACGATCATGTCCACCGCGTTATGGCGTCCGATGTCGTCCCGGAAGAGGAGGATCTCGCCGGGCGTCGCAAGGGCGGTGTTGTGAACGCCGTGGGTCCGGCGGTAGGTCTCGCTCAGCCGGGTCAGGTCCTCGACGAGCCCCCACACCTGCGCGGGACTTATGCGGAGCGCGCTCTCGGACGGACGGCTCATCAGCGCGTCCAACGCGTAGTAGAACATGCTCCCCTTGCCGCATCCCGACGTGATGGTCCGCTTCATCCAGAGCCGGTTCGCCGGCAGAGGTTCATTGCGGGTGGACACCCGCACCTTCCCGGAGGATGCGTCGATGTCGATGCCGGCGATGTCTTCCGGAGTCTCCACGAAGCCGTCGGCGTAGAGGAACCCGGCCGCCAGTTCATCCAGGTACCGGCCCGTGCAAAGGAGCGTCACCAGTTCGCGATCGTTTAAATACAGGGTGACCGGCTGCTCGCGTATGACGCCCTGCTCCCGCTCCTCCAGGAGTCCGTTCCTGTCGAAGACCCGCACCGTGAGACTCGAAACCGTCGCCTCATCCGATTCGGGTTGCGAGTTGCCGGTTGCGGGTTGCGCGTTCCGGGCTCCGGGTTCCGGATTATGAGTTACGGATTGCGAATATCGAGTTTCAGGCATTAAGCTTTAATCCCATAATTTGCCCATATTTCGAGCTTCGAATACCAGGTTTTCGATTACCGATGTGGAGACTTCGAATTAGGGGTGAAAAACGCTCCCCCGGCCTTCAGCAGATATCCCTCTTCAGGCATTACGTCAAGCGTCAACAATGGTCTGTCGATCGATCAAAGGCTCCATCTTCATCTAATATAACTCCCCCGTCGCCGTTTTGTCTCCCCCCGGCATGCGTAAAGCTCCCCTCCCTTGTTGCCGTGTCATGCCCGGTAACGCCTGATTGCGGTGCGGTCTCCCAACCACGTCGGCGCACAACCGAACGTCTCCCGATTTCACCACAATTCGGGACTGACCCGGATTAATGTTCGGAGACCGGATCGAATTTATCCGACCTCCGACATCCGATTCCCGTCAGCAAATCGTTGCCCACTGTCCTCGTGCTATATAAAAAGTTGTATCGGCTTCGGCAAAGTTTCCTCTTCATGGTTATATTAATTTATTGCAGAGCGGGGAGGAAGACCGATGATATGAGGATAATGTGAGCCGCTGGGCTCACGAAACCCCGACTCGCCCCCGTAACCCGTAACCCGCAACTCGAAACCCACAACTCGTAACTCGCAACCCGTAACTCGCAACCCGGAAGCAACCCGCAAGAGGAGCGAAGATGGTTCCATTCCTGCTATGGATCGAGAGGGACCGAGGCGTCGACGCCCCCGGCATCGAAGAGACGGCCGGGCGCTTCGAGCGATACCTGTCCGGTCTGCTGGGCGGCGACGTCACCGTGGAACGGTACCGGAACAGGGGGCTGAATCTCCTCTACTATCCGCTTCCGCCCGAGGGCTGGTTGCCCGCAAGCGTCCAGGAGGATGCCGACACGTGGGCGCTCGCCATCGAGTACCCCCTGAACGGACACCGAGAGGCCGGCATTGCGGACGGGCCGGCGGCGCTCAACGCTCTCCCCGCGGTTGCCCGCGCCGTTCAGCGCGCCCCCGAAGCCGCCCTGGCCCGGCTGAACCCTCCCGCTCTGCTGTTTTGGGAAGACCGGCGCACCAACGACTGCTACCTGGTGAACGACGGCATGGGCTCGGCCCAGTTGTTTGAGTACTCGTACCGGGGAATGCCGGCGCTGAGCGACCGCATCTTCGCCTTCCGCGCCCTCTCCCTGCCCCTGTACCCCGATATCGACGAATGGGCGTTCAAGGCCGCTGTCGGCTTTTTCCCCATGGATACCAGCGGCTACAGAGGCATACGGTACGTGCCGCCTGCAACCCTGTACAGGTGGGACGGCAATGAATTGACGAGCCTGCGCCGGCCCGTCTTTCCCGAGTGGGTCAGGCAGGAACCGCGGGAAGACGCCGCCTGCTTCGAAGCCGCAAGGCGGGCGCTCATGGACTACGTTGCCTCGACCCGCTGCCTCTATTCCGATGCTTCGGGAGGACTCAGTGGCGGCTTCGACAGCCGCGCCGTCTTTTCGACCTTCCGTGCGCTCGGTCTGCCGCTCAGGGCGCGCGTGAAGGGATCGCCGGAAAAGTACGACGTCATCCTGGCCGGACGCCTGGCGCAGATTGCGGGCCTGGACCTGCGGGTAAAGAGCGGGGCCGAACTCCCGCCGGATACGGTCGAGCGGCTGAGCTTTTCCATCGACAAGGCCATGCTGTGGCAGTCGGGGTATATGTTCCATCACAAGTTGAAGACTTTTCTGGCTTCGGGGGATACCCTGCCACGCGGCTCCGTGAGCGTCACCGGACAGGAGGGGGAACTGGCGCGAGGGAAGTACCGCGTCGGCCCCATCGAGAAGCTCGGGCGCAGAATCCCGGACTCCATCCTGCCCGAGCGCCGCCGCGCCGTCGAGCGGATGCTCGACCGAATCTGGGAAAAGGAGATCAGGCCGCTGGGCCTGGACCAACCGGAAGAAGGCGACGCCTTTTACCTCTACGAACATGTGAGGCGGTTTCTCTCCGGTTCGCAACACACTCAGACGAGCCAGGTCATCGCGCCCTTCGACAGCATCGATTTCTTGCGGGCGGTCTTCAGTTTCCGCGGAGACACAACCCGAGGCGAGCCGTTCCATCGCTACATCATCGGCAGGAACGCGCCCGACTGGCTCTCCGTGCCCTTCGAAAACGAAGTCGTGGACGCGGGACCCGCATTGGTGAATCCATCAAATCCGGGGCCGGGGGAAAGTCAGCGGGGGCCCGGCATCCAAAATAATATCGAAGTTACCGCCACACACGGCCCCGACTGGCGCCGGAGCATCGACGGACATCAATACTACGACCGGGACCTGTACTGGAACACGGTCGGAAAACCCCTGGTCGAGGAAGCTCGCGCCCAGGGGCGGCTCTGGCGGGAGATATTCCGCCCCGAGTGGACCGAACAGCAACGCCCTTCGCGGTACGCGGATGTCCTGGCCATGCTGTACGCGCTGGAACGTCTGACCGGCGGGTGAGGTGAAAAGAATGGCCGGGAGGGACACGGTATGAGCGTAGTGCCGGGTCCCTATGGTTTCCATTCTTTCCATCGAAATTACCTATTTGATAAATCCGGCGTTGCGATATAAGAAAAACTTGCTCCGCTCGTCGATCGGTCGGCGTGCGTCACGGCATTCAACGCGCCCAGATGGAGGCGCGATATGCAAATATCCGGTCGGGCGGCAAACCGTGTTTGATTTATCAGCAGGTACTGCACTATGAATTTACCCAAACTCGCCATCTGCAATTTCATCTCCAATGTGGATGAACTGAAGCGAACGGCCCTTGCGAACGGATTTTCCGGCGTGGACTGGACCTTCAAGACCGGAGATCTGCCGGAAAACGATTTCGCCGAGTCGAAGCTCCTCAAGAGGATCGAGCGACTCGAGCCTCTCGAGGTGCGCTATCATTGCGCTTTCAAGGGCGTCGATTTGGGCGATGCGGACCCGCGCAAGGCGCGGGAAGCCGCGGAGACCTTCCGAAAGGCGTGCCGCCTGGTTTCCAGGCTCGACGGCCGGCACATGACCGTGCATATGGGGTTGGGCCGGAGCTCCATGGAGGAGCTTCTGTGGGAGCGTTCGATCAGGGCGCTTGCGAACCTGGTGAGTTTCGCCGAAGGGCTCGGCATCCGCGTTTGCCTGGAGAACCTGGCGTCGGGCTGGACGAGCCGTCCCGAGCTTTTCGAAAAACTCGTTCGCAAGTCCGGGGCTTCCGTCACACTCGATATTGGGCATGCGCGGGTAAGTCCATCGGTTCAGAGTTGCCGGTACGACTTCATCGACTTCGTTTCTCCGCATCATGAACGCATATGCAACACCCACGTTTACCACGAGGAGCGGGACGACGGCCATGTGCCCCCCGCCCGCATGGAAGACATCCTGGACAGGCTGACGATGCTGAGCCGCCTTCCCTGTGACTGGTGGGTGCTGGAACTGCGAGAGGAAAAGGCGCTGCTTGCCACCTTGCGGTGCGTGAGAGATTTCCTGGAAACGATGCCGGAAGGGGGAACAGCGGACGACGCGGACGGCCTGGAAGGGGGATGGCTATCGGAAGTTCATTCGATCTGAGAAATACCGGTATCGATGCCGATCCCGGCGTCGGAAATCCCGAGCATTCCGGGAATCCCGGAATTTCCGCGAATTTTCCCCATCCAGGAAAGACCGGGGTCGCCGAGGATTTCGACCGCTGGCGGACCAAGCCGACCGACCGCTTCGTGCTCAAGTGGATCAAGGTGAATCTTTCGGCCCGGATCACGCCGCGCCTGCTCCACCTGGACTGGCTGAGGCCGTGGATGATAACGCTTTTCTCCGCCGCGCTCGGGGTCCTTGCGGGCGTCGTGTTCGCCCTGGGGGCGGCATGGCTCGCGGGCTGCATTGCGGCGGCCGCGCAGGTGCTCGACGGCGTGGACGGCCAGTTTGCCCGCATCACGGGCCGCGCCGGCAAGGGCGGGACGTTTTGGGATTCCGTGCTGGACCGCTATTCCGACGGCGCGATGGTGATAGGTCTCATCGTCTACCTGTTTCGGCTCCCTTTTCCCATGCCGCAGTGGGGTCTGCTGGCCCTGGGGGCGCTCGCGCTCATAGGAAGCAACCTCGTCAGCTATTCCTCCGCGAGGGCGGAGAGCCTCGGCATGGACCTCGGGAACCCCACGCTCGCATCCAAGGGCACGAGGACGACGGTGATGATCCTGTGCGCCTGGGGAACCGTCTTCTGGTCCGGTCTGCCGGTCGTGGCGCTGGCATACCTGGCGGTGCACCCGAGCCTCGTCGTCGTGAGCCGCCTGGTCCGCGCGCTCCGGTATTCTCAGCCGCTATGACGCTCTGCCGCGACTCCGGTGTGACGCCGCCATGCCGGCTCGATATGAACGATGCTGTAGATGACGTAAACGATGTGAACAACGCGACGATGCGAGCCCGGCGATGAGTAGCTATGTGAAAGCTTCGTCACTGGTGGTGCCCGATGAGGCGAAACATGAGAACGCCCTGTGCGATATGGGAGTAATACACGGCAGGTTCCAGGTCCTCCACAACGACCACCTGAAGTACCTCCTGGCCGGAAAAGCCCGCTGCCGGCACATGATCGTCGGGATCACGAACCCAGATCCCCTGCTCACAAGGGATGATCCCGCGGACCCCGAACGGAGCAGTCCCGCAAGCAACCCGCTCACCTATTTCGAACGCAGCCTCATGGTCCGGGATGTCCTGCTGGAGGCGGGCCTGAGCCTCATGGAATTCTCGATCGTCCCGTTCCCCATAAATCTTCCGGAACACTACAGGTACTACCTGCCCCTCGACGCCGCCTTCTTCCTCACGATCTACGACGACTGGGGATGGCGCAAGCTCGACCGCTTCCGCGCGATGGGCCTTCGGACGGAGATCCTGTGGACGAGATCGCGCGAGAACAAAGGGCTCAGCGCCACCGAAGTCCGCGGGAGGATCGCCCTCGGAGAACCCTGGGAACACCTGGTCCCGCCCGCTGCCGCCGCCCTCATCAAAAAGTGGAGTATCGCGGAGCGCCTCCAGAAGCTCTATGTGGATGCGGTTTCTCATTGATGCCGTCGGGGCGAGGACATTCGCAGAAGACTGAACGTTCAACGATATGTCGCCCTTTGCTATCCTGCTCTCGACTCCTATGCCGGATCTGCCTACTGCGCACACAGTCCCCGTTCGGGACTTGAGAAGCGATCAATAACGGGTTCCACCGTGGAATTCGGGTAGTGAGTCAGGAGATGTTGACTGCCGGGACAACGGGAAAAGTGGAACTCGATCTGCCGGATGCGCCGCTTCCTTTGCTGTCCGCCGAGGTGCTGAGAGGTGAGCGACTGGTTGACGGCCGATATGTGGCGAACATCAGATTTATGGAAGTAGCCCCGGAAGTCGAGGATCGCATCTGTACGCTCATAAGACAATGGGAAAGAGGCCTCAAGGTTTTCAAGAAGAAAAGACCGCCATGTTCGGACAGGACCCTTCTCCGGTTCCTTTTCGAAGGGACCGGGAATGCATAGGCATCCCGGAAGCACGCCCGGTCGAAAACACGGCATCCGTTCCGTTCTACCTGGAGGATTTTCTGTGGTTCTCGATCATCTCTTGCAGCTTTTTCTCGGGCTTTCCGCGCAGCCGGTTGGCGACAAGCCAGACAGCCCTATGCAGAGATATCTTTCTGTTCTCCTGATCGGCATAAAGCCAATCGAGGCCGTCCATGATTTGCTCCGGCTTCAGGAATCTCAGGTATCGCATGTAGTGATTGAATGATTCGACAGCCTCGTCGAAACACTCCTTATCCGGTTCAAAGAGGTTCCAGGTGGCGAAATCCCTTCCAAGGCGTATCCCCTCGATCACTCCGGCAATCGCACTCTTCTTCGCTTCCTGATTCTGCACGACCCACCAGGCGCCGTCGATTTGCGGCTCCGCGGATATTCCGGGCGGATTGATGAAATTCGGGAAAACGATTACGGAGACGACCACAGCCATGCATCTGATAAACCGCTTCATCTGTCATCCAGCCACATTTGAGTATGTCGATCACGCAAACTTATATTGATAACCGTTTCGTTGAGTGCGGGCAAGTAGCGGAAACCGGAGCCCCTCCGGGAGACGCGGACCTATCGGTGTGAAGGGATCGTGGACCGAGCGGGAGCGCCCCACGGTTGGCGGTTGACCTTCGACTTCGGGTCTCGGTGAATTGCCTGATGCCGTTCATGTCATACCAGGGGTTTCCCCGGTCTGCGCGATCGAAAAAATCAGGCATTTCCTGATTACGCGACAATCGCGTTTTCGCTAAACTATATCGACCGTGGCTGGAATTCCAGGTCGCCCCCGCGTGTCGGCCGGAGCCGGTTGTTTCGGCCTAGCCCCATACCCGGCCGCGCCTTCCGGGGGATTCACGGTGGAACGGGCATCGAGCCGGAGTTATGTGCGCTGACCTGGCTACGATTGTCGCCTCGAGCATCGAGGGCTGCAGCCCATGCCTTTGCTCCCCGGACGGAGGTTTGATTGCCGTGAGCGACTCCGACGACTCGACGGTCATCGGAAGCGGTTTCCCGGATGGAGTGGGATTGGAGTCGCTCCCGGAAGTGAAACGTCATTGTACCGTTAACGATCGCAATACGTTTCTCCCTGGAATACAGTTCACTCGACCGGGCGAATCGCCCCAAAAGGGATTGTTGCAGGGCATGGGACGAATAAAAAAAGACTTGCAGGGTAAACCGTTATGAACGTATCATACGGTGCCATGCGATACCGGAAACCGATACTGTTGTTTATCTTCAAACCATTGAGGTAGCAATGCTGAAGAAAAGTGTCCTCATTGTGGACGATCACCCCGTAGTAGTCGACGGCATCAAGCTGGTCCTGGATGGTTCTCCGGAATTCCAGGTTGTGGGAGACGCTCCGGACGGATACCAGGCTCTCGAAAAAGCGAGATCATTGCGACCCGATATCGCGATCATCGATATCGATATGCCGAACCTCAATGGAGTTGACGCCACCCGGCAGATCAAGGCACTCTTCCCTGAGATGCAGATAGTGGTTTATACCGGACAGCTGGAGAAAGATTCAGCAATGAGATTATTCCAAGCCGGAGCATCGGCGCTCGTGCTGAAGATGGCCGGAATAGACGAACTGGAGGAGGCCCTGGACGCAGTATCCGGTGGAGACAGATTCATGTCTCCTCTCGCCGGTGATTCGTTGGCTTTGACCTTCGATGAGAAGGGCGTAAAGAACAGGCTGGATGAGCTTACGACTCGTGAGATGGAAGTGTTTCGGTTGCTTGTCGAAATGAACACGCCGAAGGATATCTCTCGGACTCTCGAGGTCAGCGCAAAAACCGTTGAATCACACAAATACAGCATAATGCGAAAGCTGGGCGCAAACGACATAGGCGAATTGATCAGAATCGCAATAAGCGAGAAGGTGCTGGACATATCCTGACTTGCGATCGGTCGTACCCGGTCCGTTCTATGGTTGGCTGCGGACTAAAAGGGGCTTTTGGGGCGACCTGTCCGTAGCCGCGATATCCGCTGTCGAAGAGCAGTACGGTTCCCCGGGGAGTGAAGGAAAGAAGGGCTTTGGCCCGTCCACCGCGCTGCTCGCGCCGCCGGCGACGATGGGCACAATGGTGGGGATGAGTTTTCGTGTAGGCAGTTTCGGCAGAGTATCGAAAGTGGAGCCCTTCCCACTTTACTCGTGACCGAGACGGCCCCCTCATGCCTTTTCACTGTCCCGTGCACGACCGCCGGTCCCAGTCCATTTTTCGAGCGGCATCGGCCGGAGCCGCGCATCCTCCGACATGCGTCTTGATCTCGATGGCGGCCGGAGGGGATGCCCGCTGGAGTTGCACTCAAAGCAGCCGAGAAAAGTGTAATCGACCCTACAGTTCTTCCAGCGTACAGGTTTCGAGAAAGTACTTCAAACGGAGAAGGTCCTGAAACGACAACTTCTCGAATTGCACCCCGCACACCCTGGCGCCGATGCCGTCGTATTCCATTGTCCCCCCGGAAGAGAATTCATCCCGGTCATGAACGATCCTGCATCGGATTTTTTCCATGCGAAAGAGGAACTCTCCGGTGGAATAGATGCTGACCGTGACGGGGTCGTGAGGCAAGTCGCCATCCCAAATGTAGCGGACCGCAATCCCTCCTCTGCTGACATCCTTTACCAGGCCCGACCTGGTGGACCCGTTTTCCAGGAACGCTATCGTCCCGTCCTTTGCCTTATAACGTTTGTACTTTCTTTGTTCCTCAACGGATCGACTCATTGAACGCAGGCCCTTTCCATCCTGAGGTCGTGGCAATCTTATATTCTGGCATGATTAGCTGGATAAAAGACAGGCCGACCGCTCTCGCTGCGCACTCGGCCGATCGTTCGATACCACATCGGACGTCCTCCGGACAAGGGGGAACTTGGGCGGTATGAATGAGGTATTATAGCTACTCAATGTTGCAGATGATCGTGTATTGAAGCACGGTTAACCGTTCACCGAAAGAGTATGGATGGGTAGTACTCACCTGCCGGTCCAAGCTTTGAATGGGGTCGGAATCGGGACGGGAAACAGCCGCTCGGGTTTCCCGCATTCGAGGCGAATCTTTTTCCAGCCGATGTTGACAATTGCATCCGTTTCAACTATACGACCGACAAGTATGAAAAATCGATGTATCCGCCCGAACCGGGCTTTCAGGCGAAATCGAAGCGGCATTCGACCGGTCGGTTCGGGCTTTCCGTACCGCAACGGGCTCCCCCGGCAGGGACGCCGGGCCGAAGGCGGAATTTCATTCGAGTTTTAGCAGCACAGTGTAACCGGTGTTTAGATCATTATGATAACTCCGATCAAGAGCAAACTGTTCCATAAGCTCGTTGTATTTGCCGTCATTCTCATCCTTTTGACGACCTCTGCAATCACGATCACCCTATCGGTGGTTAATTACAAGCACTTCACCTACACCATCGAGCAGGACTACAGGAATATCGTCGTGAGCGCGGCAAGCCAGATCCATCAGTTCGTCGACTCTTCCCGAAGGAGCCTGGAGGGGCTCTCATGGGTGATGAATCATAGTAAGCCGGATGGCTGGCAACGGGAAATCATTCTGGACGCCTTCATTCAAAGGACCGGCATTTTCCTCTCGCTGTCTGTCGTCTCGCTGGAAGGGGAAACCCTGGTGAGTTCGGGCTGGATGCCGGAGAAGATATCCTTCAAGGACAACGAGACATTCCTGGAAGCGCTGTCCGGCCGCGGCAGCATCTCTCCCGTTATGCTGACCGTTGAAAACCTCCCCTACGTCCAGATGGCCGTGCCGGTCTACAGCCTGGGAAAGGTGAGCGCGGTGCTCTGGAGCAACCTCAATTTGAGGACGGTCTGGAACGTATTGAAGAAGGTAACCATCGGCCGGGGAGGGTGGGTCTACATCATGGACGCGGCTTCGGGCCGTCTGATCGCGGACCCGAACATGATCTACGTGGTAAGGTCCTCCTACAACACCGATGCTGAAGTGTTGAACGATCTGAGGGAGAACGACGGACCCGTCGTCTGGTCGGAAATGGTCGAAGGGGTAAAGTACTACCGCATCGGGTGCTTGATCCCCGAAGTGGGGTGGATAGCCGTCGTAACCCAACCGGAAGGAGAGGCGTACATCTATTTGTACTGGAATTATCTTTGGGCCGTACTGATCACAATCGTGATCTGCGCCGTTGCCGCTCTATACGGATGGTTCTGGATAAGGCAATTCCTCAATCCCGTTCATACTCTCCACGCCCAGGTCCAGAAGGTGAGTGAGGGGGACCTGGACCAGAAGGTGGTCGTTTCCACGCACGATGAGATAGGAGACCTGAGCGTGGCTTTCAACAAAATGATAGACGCTCTGAAAGGCTACATCAGGCAGCAGGTGGAGACCGCGAAGGAACTCGCGCACGCTCGAAACCTGGCGCTCCTGGGCACCGCAACCAGCAAGGTAATCCATGAGGTCGGCAACCTTCTCGGCAACATCACCATGGCGGTGCGAGCCATCAAGCGCGAACCCCTCGGGCCGAAGGGAGAGAAAGGGGTCGAGATCCTGGTATCGGAAACCGACCGGGTCAGGTCCTTTCTGCAGGATTTCCTGCTGTTTGCCGGCAAGCCGGAGATGCAGCTCCAGGAGGTGTCCGCGGCGGCGATGCTCTATCCGATTGTGTGCGTGCACGAGGTCCATGACGACTTAGAGGGCAAGGGCATTCGCATGGAAGTCGTGGTCCAGCCCGATTTGCCCCCCATCCATGTGGACTCGCGACTCATGCACGTGGTGCTCACCAACCTGACAAAGAACGGTCTCGAGGCCATGAACGGAGGGGCGAGCGGGACCGGGGGGGTCCTGCGCATAGAAGTTAAAGCGGATGGGGAGTGGCTCGTGATCGACATCCGGGACACCGGCCCCGGCGTTCAATCCGCGGACCCGGAAGAGATATTCCTTCCGTTTTTCACGACTAAAGGCAATAAGGGTACGGGGCTCGGCCTCGCCATCTGCAAGTCCATCGTGGAGGCCCACGGTGGGGCCATCCGGTGCGAAAGCGAACCGGGAAAGGGTGCGGCGTTCATTGTTCGGGTTCCGTTGTAGAGCGGCTGTTGCCTGCGAAATGTGAAAGAGCCCCCACTACGACAACTCCACGGGTGGGGTTCTCATGTACAATACGAACGAAGGCCACACTTCCATCAGGTATTCCTGCAGGCCACGTTCTCTGAGGCCGGGTCTGCAGTGGTGGGTCCGCGGAAACGGGACTGATTGACAGATAATTATAACCGATTATGATCATTGATTATAAATATTCCTTGGGTAATCCGCATACCCATTTGATACCCGACAAAATCCCCCTTTACAGTGACGGACGTATCCATTAAAGCTTCCAGTGTTGGAATTAGTGTTCTTCAATGGGGGTGACCGACTCCGGTCCGGGCTTCAACCTTCGGGATGAAGACGATAAAAGGGCTCTTGCTCAGATCTTTCCCATTCTCCTTGCCGACAGACAAGGACCAGTGTGTCGGCGGGCTCCTCTGTCCATGCGCTCCCTTCGACGGAGTGAAGCGCACTCCCGTTGACGGCGCGTCAGATCCTCAAGCAAGGCGATTCGAGGCAGCACTATGGAATGCCGTATTTCCAGCTACAAGGATTCCCAGTTTATGAGCAGTTTGGAACAGCTCTACAAGAGCCTGTTGGACCACCTGACCGATGGGATACGCTTTGTAGATGTAGAAGGCAAAA
Organism: uncultured Syntrophobacteraceae bacterium; assembly: GCA_964407285.1. GTDB lineage: Bacteria > Desulfobacterota > Syntrophobacteria > Syntrophobacterales > Syntrophobacteraceae > CAYOVG01. The sequence goes on along the minus strand of CAYOVG010000018.1, from coordinate 16,593 downwards.
TCCTCTACTGGAATAAGGCCGCCGAGGACCTGACGGGCTACAACGCGGAAGATATACTGGGGAAAAACTGCTTTAATTGCTGCGCAATGCATTTGAACGCCCAGGGCAAGTCCATATGTGGAACGAATTGTCCTCTGGCGTTCGTCACCATAGACGCGACGGCAGCGGAATGTCATTCCTTTCTCAGGAAAAAGAGCGGTCAGTTGATTCCCATTTATATGCGCATCGCACCCGTTTGGGACTCGAACCGACGGTTGGCGGGCACCGTGGAGCTCTTCTCCGACGACAGCCCGAATGCTTCCTTGCTCCAGCAAATAAACGAACTTGAAAAACTGGCCTTGATCGATCCATTGACCAGGCTCGGTAACAGGCAGTATCTCACCAAAAGAATTCAGAGCGCAATCTCCCAACTGCAGCGATACTCCAGCCAATTTGGAATTCTGTTCCTGGACATAGATCATTTCAAACACGTAAACGATGTCTACGGGCATGATGTCGGCGACGGCGTTCTTAAGATGGTCGCAAACGCGTTGGTCATCGGATCGCGTCCATTTGACGAGTTCGGACGTTGGGGAGGGGAGGAATTCGTTGGAGTCATACCCAATGTCGATTCGAAAGGGCTCGTCACGATCGCGGAAAGACTGCGCTCATTGATCAAACGGCCGTATTTATCGCTTGGATCCAAACCCATTAGAGTTACGATATCTATTGGAGCCACTCTTGGAAATAAAGACGACTCATGTGGTACTCTGGTGCGTAGAGCCGACCATCTTATGTATAACAGCAAGAAGGAGGGAAGAGACAGAGTAAGCTACGGGTAGGTAGTCGCTGTAATAGCGTAGGATCGCGCATGAACCGATCCGCCGGGATTATATGCACTAATCGCGTTGCCGTCATGCCCGCTGGAGGAGTTCATCGCCACTCCCCCATCGCCTCTGCGGCGCTAAGGCCTTATTATCTTTTTCCTTATTGCAGTTCGTATTATATCGATCGGATTGGTGACTTCAAGCTTGTGCATGATTTTGGCCTTATGAGTCTCCACGGTTTTGGAGCTTATATTCAGAATGGCAGAGATATCCTTGATGCTTTTCCCTTCGGCAAGGAGCTGAAAGACTTCCCTTTCCCGTAACGTGAGTTCATCGAATCTGTCTTTCTGCCCCAATTCCTCCTCCAGGTGCGCCAGGTATCCCGGCAAAACGTTTGGAACACTACCGCTCAGGTACAGGGCGCCCTTTTGAGCGCTTCTAAGGGCCATGATCAAATCGGATATGGGATCTTCCTTCATTACGTATCCGGAAATTCCCGCCTTGAACAGATCGACGATGTACTCCCTATCTCCATGAATCGTAAACACCACAATGCGAATTTCCGGAGCAAGCTTCTTTATCTGCAGAGTAGCATCGATGCCGTTGAGGTTCGGCATGGAAACGTCCATGATCACAATCGAAGGTTTCAGCTTGACTACCTGTCTGATGGCGTCGTGACCATTGAACGCCGCGCCTACGATCTCGAATTCGGGATACTCGAGGAGAGCGCTCTTGATCCCCTGGATGATGATCTTATGGTCATCTACTACGAGAAGCTTTTCTTTATGCATGCTACTTCATCCGACCTGTAGAAACTGCAAGCACATAGCACGTTCTATTTGAATAACCAACATCAAATTCCGGACAATGGTACGCATGTGAAACGCACTTCGTATTAGGGTTTAATAATCAACCTTTCTTCTGGCATTTTGCCATAGTATTTACTTGAAGGCAATACAGAAATATACCTTATGACTGATGCTGTGATCAATCAGGGTTAATCCTCCTGGAGGAATGCATTTTTGTATATTTCTATTAATACATAATCACTGTGCTTTTTCCTCTATTAGGTATATGGGCTACCTCTTTCTTACCCCCCAAATTCATACTTTACATTTCATGCTTCCGGAATAATATAAAGTTGTATGCTTCATACTCATAGGGGCGCGGGTATGAAGTCGTTATTAACCTTTGACAACTGAATGGTCCGTGCTCTGTGGGAGGAAAGAATAGAGATGGCAGTTTCTGAAGGGAAGGAGCGACGGCAGTTCGAGCGCTATGCTACCGACGATTCTTTGTTCGCTACGTTTCGACCGCACTTCGATAGAATCGGGAAGGTAAAGGATATCAGCAAGGGGGGGATGTCGATAGAGTATACGGTGTACGAGGAATTCGGCAAGACGGAAAGCGTTGAGGTAGACTTGTTCTCACACAAGGCCGACTTCCACCTCTCCAGGCTCTCCTGCAAGGTCGTGTACGATACCGGCAGCAGCGACTATCAGGGATTCAGCGGCTTCGAAGTGCGGCGGTGCGGCCTGGAATTCAGTAATCTGTCGCCGCGGCAACGCGCAATGGTGGAGTCCGCTTTCGGTCACTTCACCATCGGCCCGACACCTTACTGATCCGCCATGGTCGAAACCGGAGTGACGAGGTGGAATACCGCCAGCTCGAAGATGATTTGGAGTGGGTAGGTCCTACCCCGCGGGAGAATCGACGATGCGTCGGAGCGCCGTGGGGGAGGAACTGCCGAAGTAGACCGTATGGACCTGTATCGACCTTCCGATCGAAGAGAAGGACGGCCCGTCTGTCCACGCCTTCTATTCTTCCAACGCCTCGCCCGATTTGCAGGATAGAAAATTACGCAAGTTGTAGCGGCCGTTGTTGATCTTGAGTTTCTTCCGTATATTTTTTCTGTGCGTCCTGACCGTGCTTGGAGATATGTTCAACTGGCGGGCAATGTCTTCGGTCGTCACCCCATTTTTGATGAGGGAGGCGATGCGCAGTTCTGTGTAGGAGAGCAGACTTGCGACTCGAGCGTCCGTATGGAGGCCCGACGTAAGGTCCTCCACCATGGTCAACAAAAGATTGAGTTCGTTTTCCCATCGCGCCAGCCCCTTGTCGTGGCGCAGCCTTTCGATCGTGGGCACCATCAAGGTCCTCAGCTTGAGGGCAATGCGCTTTTCCATCTCCTCCCGCTCCCTTTCAAAGCTCTTCGCCAGGATGGACATGGCTCTGTTGTTCTCCATGAGCTGCTTGTTCAGATTCTCCAGGCGCCCCTTGTGGACGAGCAGTTCGCTCTGGCTGCGCTTCAGATCCTCGATGGACTGCTTGAGTTCGAGTTCTTTTTGCCACGCATCTATAGCCCGCTTCACATTGTGTAGAAGGATCTCCATCTCTATGGGCTTTTCCATGAAATCGAAAGCGCCGAGCTGAAGCGCCTTGATCGCAATATCCTTGTCCGCATAGCCCGTCATGATAATGACTTTGGATTCGGGATTCCTCTCACGGAAAAGGGGCATCAACTCGAGGCCGCTCATGCCCGGCATTTGTACGTCCACCAGCAAGATATCATGGTTTTTCGTATTGATCGATTGCAGCGCCGCAAGGGGATCGGTGTAAGTCTCGATTTCAACCTCGAGCTGAAGAAGAACTCTTTCCAGAACACTGCAGATGTGAGGCTCATCATCAACAATGAGAATGTGGACATTCCCGAACAATTCCATGGTTCCCTCCACGGCCGCTTCAATCTGGGAGCTATCGGCAATTTGGCTGGAATGGAGCTTTTGCTCTCGGCTTCAAAGGAATTTCCTGGAGGTAGGTCCCAGGTCACCGGATAATCCTTAAGAATTCGAGACCGCTTCCGGAGATGGCGCAAAGGGTTTCCGACCATCTTCCGGTTCCCCTCCCGTCCCGCTGACATTGTGCGCAACATAGTCCCCTGGAGCAAGGATGTCTATCAGGAGATTCCTGATTTTGCACTGGAAAGAGACGTTTAGCAGAAACGCTAAACAGTTGAAATAACGATATATTCAATGGACTGCGGTAATCCTCTCCCTGAATAGGGCCTTCAGGGCCTTCGTGTTTCGATGCGGCGACGTGGACGCTCACAGCCGACCGCCCTTCGCCCACTCGCTCTTCAGGGAGAGGACTCGAGCCTTCGTGCCGTCGTCGAGCTTCTGCTGCAGCGCCTTGTCCAGATGTTCCAGTGCCTTGCGCGATTCTCCGAGGTCGTGATGGATCAAGGCTGCATGCACGTGGTGGAGTCCCTCGTTGGGGTCCTTGAACAGGGCGTTTTGGATGTAGTTCAATGCGGTGCCCGGATCGCCGGACTTATAGGCGATCCAGCCGAAGGTGTCCAGGAAGCCGGGATTTTCGGGATCTTGCGCCAAAGCCCGGGCAGCCAGGTCCGAAGCCTTTGCAAGTTCGGCCTTATCCCGGGAGTGCTCGGCATACAGGTACGCCAGGTTGTTGAGCAGAGCGGGCGGCGGATTCTCCTTTCGGACCTGGTCCTCGTAGAGGCGGATTGCATCCTGATAGCGGCCGGCCCTTTCGTAGAGGGCTGCCAGCTGCATGCAAAGCGGCAGCGAACTCTCCCGCTTGTAGGCTTCCTCCATCCTTGCCAGGGCCTCTTCCTGCTTGCCCTGTCGCATGTAGACCTCGGCAAGGCCGCGATAGGGTTCCGTCCACCGGGGTTCCAGCGCGCAAGCCCTCAGGTAGGACTCCTCCGCCTTCTCGAGATTTCCCGTGAACTGATAAACCTGCCCGAGGAGAAATGGGACGAGCGCCGATCCGGGATGCAGTTCCGCTTCCTTCCGCAGGAATGCCGCGGCCCCCGTTGCGTCGCCCTTTCGCACATAGGTGGCGGTGAGGGCGGAAAGGGCATCCGGCCTGCCGCCCTCCCGTTCGGCGGCCTGCAGGAACCACGCGATCGCATCGTCGAGCCGCGACTGGGCGACGGCCGACTCTCCCATGCGCATGTACCCCGGGGCCAGTTCGGGACGAAGCTCGATGATCCGGCGGTAATCACCTTCAGCCCTCGCGTAGTCCTTCCGAAGGAGCCGGTAGTCCCCACGGGCCTTCAAGAGAAGGGGGTCGTCGGGCTGGAGTTCCAACCCCTTCTCGAGGACTTTTTCCATCTGCTCGTACTCGCCTCCGGCATGGTAGAAGCCGGCAAGCTCGAGGCGAAGGGCGGCGCTCTTGGGGAACTGCTCCAAGGCCCTCTTGAGGGTATCCTCCGCCAGGCTGCTCTTCTTGTTGACCCGCAGGCATCGTGCCAGCATGATCTGTACGTCCTCGTCCTTCGGACGAGCCGCGGCCACCTGGTTCAGGTGGATTTCCGCCTCCTCGGTTCTGCGGACATTCCACAGGAGCTTTCCGAGAAGGAGATGGGCATCCATGTTTGCCTGGTTTTCCTTCACGGCCGCCTCACACAACACGATGGCCTCCGGCAGGTCACCCTTGTGCGCCATGAGGGAGGCTTTTGCGAGAAACAGTCGTTCGCGGTCGGCTTTCTTCAAGTCGCCCTTGAGCGCATTTTCCACGAGTTCGAGAGCGGAGGGCACATCGCCCGCACCGGCCGTCACGGAAGCCAGTTTGACCTTCGATTCAGTATCGTTCGGAAATGCGGCCACGAGTTTTTCGAGAGCCGGGCGGGCTTTTGCAGGCTTCCCCTGCCGAATCCAGAAGTCGGCCTTGACGGCGAGCATGTCGGGGTCGTCCGGCAGTTCCTCGAAAGCCTTTTCCGCTTCGGCCTGTAGTCCGAATTTCTCGAGGCTCTGGGCGCGGAGGACCATTAGCGGCTTTTCGTTGTTCTTCTCCTTTACCATCTCGTCCAACCGGGCGACGGCGGTATCGCGCTTACCCGCTTCGGAAGCCCACTGGGCCATGAACAGGTAGGGGGCCGGACTGTCCTTGTCGATGTCCTTCCACCTTTTGACGGCGCTCTCCATGGCTTCGTAGGACCGTACGGCCTTGTGCGAATTGGCGAGGAAGATCTGCACCTCTTTGTTCGCGTCGGCATCCTTCACGTTTTTCAGGATATCGATGGCTTCCTGAAACCGCTGAAGGTCCATGAGCGCTCTCGCCCTGATGATATCCACACGGGGCTGCCGGGCATCGGGTTGACGGATCCGGGCAAGTTCGTCGAGCGCCATCTGCCCCTCTTTGCCCATCGCCAGCAGCCACGCGACTTCGATTCGCGCGTCGTCGAGTTCGGGGTCGAGTTCGAGCGCCGACTTGAACGAGGAGTAGGCTCGCTGATACTCCTCCTGCGCGATGTAGGCTTTGCCCAGCCCTATCTTGGCCGCCCCCGAGCGGGGATCGATCTGGAGAGCGTTCTTGTACTCCAGGATGGCGCTCACGGGGTCTTTCGCCGCAAGCAGACGGTCACCTTTCTTCAGGAAATGCGCAAGCTTTTCTTCCTTGCTGCCGCATCCGGGAAGAAGGCACGCCAATCCCACCAGGATGATAACGACTTTGACCGCCAGACTAATGTTTCGCACTGCCGAATATCCTCCACAGCCTTCGAGGTTCCCGTGATTCCCGGGGCTTGAGGGATTCCTCGGACACCCGGGCTTCCACGGCGGACACTTCCGTGATGCTTTGCCTCTTGAGTTCCTGCAGCTCAGCTTCCAGCGACTTGTTCGCCTTGGTAAGCGACGCGATCTTCCGCATGCAGCGAAGGGTGCGGTCTCGCTCCTTCTCGAGCATCTCCTGAAGCACCTGGCGCCCCCTGCCCTCCTCGCAGGATTCCATCATGCGAATCCGCCCCTCCATGGCTTCGAGCCGGGTGGTGAAGGAGGAAAGGACGAAATGCATATCGGTGAACGCCGCGTGCGCGGACGCATGCGGTAGAGATGAGGGCGGGGACGCACTGCCGCCGGAAGGCCGCGCGGAGTCGCCCGGCGCGTATGCGCCGCCGGCGGGATACCCCGCGTGGGTCGCGGCTCCGTTTCCGGCGCAAGCGCCTGCGCCGTCGCAGCCCCCCGGTTCGGCCGCCGGGCAAAGAAGTTCGTTATCGGCCAGCACCCTTTCGACCGTATCGAGCGCCACCTGGTCCCTCTCCTCGCCGTAGGCGTAGGTGAGGCAGGCATCGCAAATGGAGTTGATAAGCCTGGGAATCCCCTGGGACACCTCCCCGATCCGCCTGAGCGCATCCACATCGAAGAGGGGATCGGGCCGGTCGTAGCCGGCGAGGTTCAGGCGATGCTCCACGTAGTTGCCCACTTCGTCGATGGAGAGCGGGGAGAGGTGGTAGTGCGTGGAGATCCTCTGCCGCAACTGCGCCAGCGACGGGTGGGACAGGCGCTCGCGGAGCTGAGGCTGGCCGACCAGGACGATTTGCACGAGAAAGTCGGTCCCCACCTCGAGGTTGGAGAGCATTCGAAGTTCCTCGAACGATTCGATGGGGAGGTTCTGCGCCTCGTCGACGACGATCACGCAGCGCTGTTTCTTCGAGTACTGCTCCAGGAAGTGGTTGAAGAGGGCGTCGACGAGGTCGGTCTTGCTCGTGGAGGCTGGAGTGAGATTGAACTCCTTCGCGAGCATCTCCAGCAGCGACTTCGGGTCCAGAAAGGTGTTGAACACCATCGCGATGTCGAGGGAGCCGTGCTGCGCCTTGTCGAAGAGGTACTTGAGCAACGTGGTCTTGCCGGCGCCGATTTCGCCCGTAAGGGCCAGAAACCCCACATTGTGCATGAGGCCGTACTCAAGGTGGGTGAGAGCCAGGTCGTGGCCGCGGCTCAGGTAGAGGAAATCGGGGTCCGGCGACAGTATGAACGGACGCTTCTTGAGACCAAAGGCTTTCGTGTACATTTGTGCTCCCCGTATGTTCCCGGTTGGGTTGCCGTGACAAGGATCGCAAGTGGGTGGAACGATCAGGAAATCAGTTCCCCGTGCGCGGCGTCGTTCAGGACCACTCCGATGACCTTCTCCTTGGGGATCCGTTCCATGGCGGTCTTGACGCTTTCCTGGGAGGTGCGGTCGGCCCGGGCCACCAGGACGATGCCGTCCACGTACTCCGCAATCACGAGCGGGTCGGGGCAGAGGCTGACGGCGGGGGTGTCTATTATAATGTAGCGGTCGTCGTAGCGGCCTTTGAGTTCCTTGATGAGCGACTCCATTCTGGGCGAGCCCAGCAGTTCGGTCGCGTGGGTTATCTTTCCCCCGGCCGTCAGGATGGTCAGCTTGTCGATGCCCGGATTGATGAAGAGGCTCGGCAGCGGGGCGCCGTCGAGGAAGTACGACTTGAGCCCCCCGTTTTGGGTCTGCAGGTCCAGAAGCTGCTCGATGGAAGGGTTGCGGAAATTGAGATCCACGAGCAGGGTCGTCTGCCTCGCGTCGCTTGCGATACTGATGGCCAGGTTTACCGCCACCATGCTCTTGCCCTCCCCCGGCCCGAACCCGGTCACCTGGATGGTGTTCCACCCCCTGGAGCGGGTGCGCTGGAACAGTTGAGTCCTCAGGAGCTTGATGCAATCGAGCGCGGGATGTTCGTCGTCGATCGCCACTATCCTGTTGCGATGGAACATCTCCCTGGAGATTTCGACCGTCTTCGTACGGGTGTAGTTGATCGGCGGGGCTTCGTCGCTTTGCCGGGCGTCCCCGGCCGAACCGTCTGTCACCACCGGCTGGGAGACCCGGGGCACGAGATCTTCAGTAGCTTCGGCGCCGCCACCGGAACCGATGCCAAAGTCGGCGCCGACTCCACTTTCCTGCCTCTCCGCCTTTGCCCTCTCCAGAGCCATCTTTAGCCTGCTCATGAACCGTCCTCCACTTCTCGGGAAAGCGCCCGTGCGCCCGCAATACCTGAAAAACGCCTAAAACCAAAACGCCTGAATCCAAATCACGGCTAAATCGGCATGTTCTTCTCAAAGAACCGCAGGAGCTTCGCATAGAAGACATCCAGGTCCATTATGTAGTAGTGGAACACTATCAGTCCCAGCGAGACGGCGCAGACGGCGCTCGTCGCGGCCGCGATCCGGCGTCGTTTGGCCCGCATTCGGTCCTCGTCCGTGAGAATGGTCGGAATGACCGAGAGGACGGGGCGCCCGCTGAGCTGCTCCAGGCCCTTGGCGTCTCGAACGCTCTTGTCGCTGTACTCCTTGAGGGACGCCAGCCCGACCGAAAACCCCATCCCCAGCACGATCCCGATGAGAACAATGGCGAGGCGATTCGGCTTGTAGGGCTTCTCCGGCAGGAAGGCGGGCTCGACCACCTGGAAACTCTCGCCGAGTTGGTCTTCCTCCATTCCCCGGGCCACCTGGGAGGTGAAATACTTCTGCTGGATCTCGCTGTAGTGGGTTTTGGCGCTCTGGTAGTCGGTCGTAAGTTCGTTGTACTCCTTCGACACCTGGGGCGAGCTGTGGAGCTTCTCGTAGACGTCGCTCACCTGCTGCTCGAGGCGCTCCTTCTCCGACCTGAGCGAGGCCGCCGACACTTCGAGCTTGTCCACGTCCGCCTTGAGGGCCAGGTAGGCGGGGTTGGTGGGGGTCTCGTTGGTCGGCTTCGCGGCGGGTTTTCCGATCCTCGACTGAAGGTCTTCGAGTTCCCGCTTCACGTTTTCCAATTCGTGCATCTTGCTCACCACCGCCGGGTGCTGGTCGGTGTACTTGCCCCTCAGGGCGGAAAGCTTCGTTTCGACGTCCTGGAGCTTGTCGCGCAGCCGCGCCAGTCTGCCGCCGGCCTCGAATTTCTCCTCCAGGTTGGCGATCTCCCTGTCCTTGGCCTGGACGAGGGGGTGCTTGTCGGAGTACTTCCCGGCAAGAGTCGCCCGTTCGATCATGGCCTGCTGCACCCGCTCCTCGTTGCTCAGGACTCCCGCGCCGGCCCGCGTGAACGGGTCCACCTGGGCGAGGTTTCCCTTGATCGTCGCCTTCTGCTCCTCGATGGAGCGGAGCTGCATGCCGATGTTGCCGATATCGCCGTTGAGTTTTTCGAGCTTTTGCATGTTCAGCGAGGTGAACTCCGGGAGTTCCTCGAGGTGCTCCTCCCGGAAAATGGCGAGCTTCGTCTCCAGTTCCTCGAGCCGGTCTTTTGCCTGTCGAAGCTGGTCCTCCAGGAACTGGGAGGTGGTCCGGACCCGCTTTTCGCGCTGCTCGAGGTTTTTCGTCATGTAGTAGGAGGCCATTTCATTGGCCACGAGCTGCGCCTTCTTGGGGTCTTCGTCCTCGTAGGAAAGTCTGAAGGCGATGGTGAGGAGGACGGGCTTGTTCTGGGTTTCCTTCTTTATCTCCGCGTCGACCGTTTCGATCTTGATCCTCTTCTCGACCTTGGCGACCAGTTCCTCGGATGAGAGCACCTCCCGCTTCCTGGGGAGGAGATCGTATTTTTCGACGAGCCCCAGGAGCCTGGTGCGGGAGGTGATTTCCTGCGTGATTGCCTGGATCCGCTGGTCGGCGTAGCTCGTTACGGTGGACTGCACAACCTGCTGGGAAATCTGGGAGTCCTGAACCATGATCGTGGCGGTGGACTTGTAAATATCCGGCAGCACCACGGCGACCACCGCCACTATCGAAACGATCGTGAGGAACGGAACGATTATCCACCATTTCCGTCGCCTGAAAATCGCCGTTATTTGCGTCAAGTCCAGTTGCTCTTGTTCCATTGAAACCTCCGTCGTACAATTGCTGTAGGCTATAATCCCCTGTAGAAGGCTTTTATCCTCGAATCCGGGAGGACCCGCGTTTCCTCTCCATCGCCGTCGGCGTCGATATCGGCGCCGGTATCAGTGATTGGCGAATAAGCGCGGCCACTGGTAGGTAAGCTCGATCCAGGTCCGGTAGCGGTCGACCGTCGTTTCCGCGCCGGCGCTGTCGGTGACCTGGTGCTCGTAGGAGCCGGCGAGTCGAATAGATATGTCTTCCGTGAGTTTTCTCACAATTCCGGGAGCGACTCGCACGTACTTCACCTCCTCGCTTCCTTGCCCCGTCTCCTGGTTGTAGTACGCGTTGACGTCCAGGGCGAGCGTCGTGACTTCCGAGAGGAGATACTTGAGCGTGCCGCGCAGGTAGTTGCGCTCGAAGCTCCTGGCGTCGGCGCTGCTGTACTGGTCCCTCCCGGCGGAAAAGGAGGTGGAGAACCGTTCGGTCCAGTTCTTGTCCAGGGTTGCAACGGCGAGGAACCCGTCGTCGGTCGTTTCAACGGTCTCGTTGACGATCGCAAGCCGGCCTCCTATCAGCGCAAAGCGCGGGGTGAGATATTCCGTCCACGTGTAGCGGTAGCCGGCGCCGACGCTGAAGGTGAGGGTTTCGCTGAACTTTCGCTGCCAGTAGACCAACCCTCCCGCCGATGTGATCTTGGAGTCGTTCGCGTAGTCCTGCACCGAGTACCAGGGGGTGGCGCCGATGGAGTTCTGCTCATTGAGGACCCATTCGGGGTTGAGGCTCGCCTGCCACTGGTTGCTGTCGGGGTTGGTTCCGGTCTCATCGTAAAATGTCCGGCCGCCGCTCCCCGAGGCCGACACCGTGAACGCGTCGGTAAAGGAGTACTTTTCCGTAAGCCCGACATTATAGATGTTGCGGTCCTGCCTGGTCGTCCTGACGCCGGCTTCGATGAGGTTGGTTTCCAGGGAGGAGTCCCGGATGAAACTGCCGATAAATCCCGTGGAATGCACGTCGGACCATTTGTGATCCAGGGCGAGCTTGTTGGTGGTGTACACGGTATCGAGGTCCGAATGGTCGATGAACTTCTCGCCGGTGATGATGAAATCCAGGCGCAGGCGGTTCGCCTCGGTTTCCCGGTAGAGCGACCCGGTAGCCACGGCGATGGATGTGAAATCGCTCTGCCGGTTCGTGGAAGAAAACTGGATATTGCTGTCGTATCTCCCCGTGACGCCGATCGAAGGGGTGAAGTACCAGTCCGCGGCATGGCACATTGCGCCGCCCCCGGCGGCATCGGTGAGGAGCCAGGCGGCGGCCAACAGAGTTGACAATATGAATGAAAATACCATTTTGAACAGCATGCTCGGTACGTTCCCGCGTTTCCCACCAACGAATCCCATTTTCTTCTCTACCACCCCTCGAGTTTGCGGTTCCAAAGCCACTAATCGGAAACCCGAAATTTCGAGCACCAGGTTCCCTCTTCTATTAATGGATTTGACGCCATGGCCATTTTACCTGGAATGCCCTATCAGTAAAGGTGTAAATAGCACTGGAAGAATACTCATGATGTCCAGTATTCATTTGGAATGTCGGCGCTAATTACATTATTGGGTATTATGGATACCCGATTCCTACCACCTAAAATCCCCTCTTCGTTTACGCATATTGCAGTAGTTTCGATACCCAATCCAACTATCACTAAAATATTGAATTTACATCAATACAAATACTAATGGGGAGGATCACTACCCAATCCATACCTCTTAAAATCCCCCTTACATGAAGAATTACCGGTTGTTAAAAGGGAAACACGAAAAAGCCAAACCCGTCGTGAGGCGGGGACGGAAAGCCACGGGTCTCCTTGAGATAGCCGGGTTGCAGCGGAGAGGTTATCCAGATAGCTGTTGAATCAAAAAAAGGAGAATGGCTTTATGAAACGCAGGTTGATTCAGATTTGTGTGTTTTATGTGGTGATCATAGGTCTTGCTGCATTCACAAGCGAAGCATCTATAGCATCAACAGTAGAACCAATTACATTGAAAAATGTTGGTAGTTTTACCTTTTATGATAATAACAACAATAATGTAATCGATAAGCTTAGATTATCACACACAACAATAAACGATGATGTACTACTATATAGTCTAAACGGAAGTGATCTATCCGTACTTCCAACGATGGATGAAGGATACCAGTACAAGTCATGGACTGCCCTTACTAATGGTACAAGCCTGAGCCTTTCATTGAAAATTAATGGTATTAGTTATTCTATGGCAGATCATGCTACCGTAATGCTTGAAGGAGATACAAAGGCAACCATAAGTTGGAACGTAAATGGCGCTATTTATGGCTCCAGTGTAGAACTAAGTTCCGATAGACGCGAATCAAACGTCGTCCCTATCCCCTCGGCGGCCTACTTGCTCGGTTCCGGCTTCCTTGGGTTGGTCGGATTTGGTAGACGACGCAAGGTGGGTGCCTAGTAGCCGCCCCTATGGCTTGCACGTGTTATGGAACATGACCACTTCCCATAACACGTGCACCCTTATCATCCTGACCGAGCTTGTTGCCTTTATATCGTCGGGGATTAGAACGAGCAAGTCCTGCTGCATATTTCGTGGTAAGAAGTCTGTCCAGCCTGAACCCCGCCTGAATAAGAATGCGGAAAGCGGTTTATTGACAACTTAAAAGAGTTAAGCCCATGGGTATCAGACAAGCAGCACGGGTTTTAGGAATTACCTCAGGAGTCGGCGCCACCGTGGCGGTCTTTGCCCAACTGGCCTTTTCGTTCGGTTACTTCGCCCCGCCTGTTGAAGCTCCCCCGACGGCCGTACATGTGTACAGCGTGGAGCAGGGTGAACTTCCTATAAAAATAAACACAAATATCGAGGCAGAGGGACTCCGTCTCGATCAAAGTGGAAATGGCGCTTACAGCACGGTCCCGATTCCAGGCAGTGTTTGGCTGCTCGGAACAGGGTTGTTTGGCTTGATGGCGCTTCGCGGAAAGAACTCTCCCAAGGGCAGAAAACGTTCAACGGTTTAAACGAAGGAGGGACTCACTCGACCATACTTTTTCATAGAACCGGACCGGCCGACCATTCCGGTCACATGCAACGCTCCACAATCCTACGACTCTCCGCCTCGCCACTCTCGTTCCGACAATTTCTCAACCAATCATTGCGGGCCACTACGGCACAACAACCACATCGCCTCTTTCGAGCACAATGTCTTGTTCCAGGTTCTTACCCTTCTTCACCTTTTCGTAATTGAAAGGAAGCTTGATCGTCCGATTGCCCTGCTTGCGCATGACGGCGATATCATCCTCTTCGGCGAAGGTTGTGGGGCCGCCCGCCAGGGCAAGCGCCTGAAGAACTGTTATCGTGCCGGAAGTGTTGTACATTCCGGGTTTCGCCACCTTCCCCACGACATAGTATTGCAGGCTTCCCAACTGGCTGACGATCACCGTGGCCATGGCTCCCGGTATGTACTCGCGAACCTTCTGCTCGACGGCTTCTTTTACCTGGTCCGGAGTCAATCCCGCAACCTCCACATCTCCAACGAGCGGAAAAGAGACCTTGCCGTCCGGCCTCACCACCAGCTTGTCCTTGGTCACCGTTTCTTCCCCATAGACGGAAATCTCCAGGATATCCGACGAAGCGATTGTATAATCTTCCGCACAAGCAGGCCTTGTTTCCATCTGTATGAAACATGATGCCATAAGCAATACAGAACAGGAAATCCTTACCATTCTTCTCATTTAAAACGCTCCCAAGATCAAATTCGTCATCAGGTTGATCAAATCATATCCCAACTCGACAATGAGCACTTCGGGGAAGAACTCAGTAGTGCCTCAACAGTCATCAGCCGTCTTGTAGAACGCAAGAACTCTTGCTCACCGGGCCGTATCGACCGGCATTCTTAGTCAAATTATCCAGGGCCAAAATATCAGCACAAAGTTAACTATAAGAATGAATACCATAGATGATACCAGGTAACTAATCTTATCCTTGAGCTTGAATAACAACAACTCAAAGGTAAGAAATATTATCAATATCTTTGTCGCAAGTCTGTGAACATGAAACTCCTCCAGTTGCCACTCGGGAAGGAAGTATGTGAGAACCACAATGCCCAGTAGAAGATAGTCCGTCCCCACAATGGGGATTCGCTCGAAGGTGGTCAATATATAGCACAAGTAGCTGGCTCCAATGATAAGGAATATCCCTACGTTCACAGCCCATTCAATCCAGTTTACAATCAACAATGTTTTACTATTGTTATCAATAGCGATTATGTAATACAGGCCTACATAGTAGGCTGCAACACGCAGCACGAGACTAAGGAAGTCGGGTTTAATGGCGCCTGTCAGTACGATGACCAGCAGAAAGATAATAAAGAAAAGACCCATGTCTTTGTTTGCAAAGCGTGCCAGAAAGGGAGTAACGGCGTAGAATATCAGAAAGGACGCGACTAACGCATACCATGCAACCTTCGAAATAAAATCCCTCGTCAGTAACCGGTTTGTCTTGTCGCTGATTCCATGCTGTACTTCATCGACGGGAACAAGGCCCGCGCTTGCCCGTTTCGCCCACTTGCCCCAGTTGATCAGCAAAACAGAAAAAACTCCCATCAACAGAACATAAATGCCGAGGAGCGTGGCATCGGAGTAGTGGCGCAGATTCCACCCGATCAGGATAACCCCCAGCTGGGTCGCATAAATCGCAATAACCGCATGGTGGTGCTTCAGCCCCAGCCTCATGAGCTTGTGGTGCAGATGCGACTTATCCGGCTTGAACAGCGGTCTGTGCTCCAGATGCCTTTCCAACATGACCACGGCGGTGTCGAGAACGGGAATGCCGATGAGGTACATGGCCAGAATCGGGCTATAGCTGCTCTTTCCCTGCGTGAGCAGAATCATGACCACTCCCACCATGAACCCCAAAAACAGGCTCCCGGTATCTCCCAGGAAGACAACGGCGGGATGGGTATTATAGCGCAAGAACCCCATAATGGCGCCGAGAATGCACATACATATGGCCGCCGTTGCATAGTCGGATTGCAGATACGCAAGAAACCCGGTGCTGGTGAAAATCAGCATGCAGATTCCGCCGGCAAGGCCGTCAAGCCCATCGGCAAGATTGATGATGTTGATTGTCGCCACCAGAAATAGAATAGACAACGGAACGCTCAGCACCCCGCACTGCAATTCGCATCCGGGCCATAGTTCCCCCAGGCTGTGGAACCTTAGGCCACCCACGCACAGCGTAAGCAGCGCGGCGACGATTTGCCCGAAGAACTTCCACTTGTAGTCCAGGTCCCTGGCATCATCCAAAACCCCAAGGACAAAAATGCAGCACCCACCCAGGCAGATGCCGAGCACCACGGCGTCCATTTTCAAATGAAAAACCAGGGGGATCAAGGTGCCGATTATGACGGCGATGCCGCCGGTGCGAGGAATAATCCGTGAGTGCACCTTCCTGGCGTCCGGCACGTCGATCATGCCGAATCGACTGCCGATCCTCATAAAAGGAGGAACCAGGAGCGTGGTCAGGAGGACGGAAAAATAGAGGGAAAAAAGGAAAGTCATGGCCGGGATCAACGCCTTAACGGTTATGGCCGGGGATGTATTCGTCGAGGATTCGAACGACCTGGCGGGTGAAGTTCTGGAGCCTCACATCGCTTTGTTCCACGGTTTCCGATTCATGGACGGGAGTGATCAGTCGCACGAGCGCCCCATCCGTCCTTTGCCTGGTCAGGGCATCCCAGAAGGCATAAAACTTGAGTTGATAAAGGTTTGTCAGTATGCGTCCCCTCTGGGGAAACCAGTAATAAACCAGTTGCCTTGCTCCTCCCTTTTCCATAAAAGCGCGGCTGACCGTAATGGTCCGCCCGTCGGGTACCGGAAATTCCACAACGCGGGCGTCTTTGAAAAACCAGCCGGAACCCGGCAGGCAGGTGGCCGGCGTGTGTATGGATTCTCCCTTCCGCTGGCTTTCATAGTATGCCACGTAAAAATTGATGCTCCCGGCGCCGGCCGTCCGGTAATCCAACATAACGTAATCGCTCAGGTGAAGACCGGCGAGAACGTTGTCTTCAATAAATTGCGGCCGTCCACTCCATTCGCCGATCTCACGGGGAAACTGGGTGAAGGATTTCCTGAGCGGAACGGTTTCCCGGTACTCGAATACCTGCGA
>CAYOVG010000017.1:0-37965 GCA_964407285.1 uncultured Syntrophobacteraceae bacterium | reverse complement strand
ACTGTAGCGGCTCTGGCAGAGTCGTTCGGACGCGGCGCAATGACCAATCACTGGATCGATCTCGCCAACAGCGACTGCATCCTGATCATGGGAAGCAATGCCGCCGAAAATCACCCTATCTCCTTCAAATGGGTAACCAAAGCCAGGGACAACGGAGCGACGGTAATTCACGTCGATCCGCGGTTCACGCGCACTTCCGCCAAGGCGGATTACTATACGGCTTTGCGTTCGGGGACGGACATCGCTTTCCTTGGCGGCATGATCAAGTACATCGTCGATAACGACAAGTACTTCAAGGATTACGTGGCCAACTACACCAACGCCGGGTTTATCCTGGGCGAGAAGTATGACTTCAAGGACGGCCTCTTCTCGGGTTTCGACGCCGCTGGCGGTAAGTACGACGCAGCCGCCTGGGCCTTTGAAAAGGACGAGAAGGGAAATGCGAAGAGGGATCTCACCCTGGAAAATCCGCGTTGCGTATTCCAGGTAATGAAGCAGCATTTCAGCCGCTACGATGCGGACACGGTGTCGTCGATCACCGGGACCCCGAAGGAAGACCTGCTGAAAGTCTACGAACTCTTCAGCGCCACCGGCGTCCCCGACAAGGCCGGAACGATCCTCTACGCCATGGGCTGGACGCAGCACACGGTTGGCGTGCAGAACATCCGCGCCATGTCGATCATTCAGCTCCTGCTGGGCAATATGGGCATGGCGGGGGGCGGAGTGAACGCGCTTCGCGGCGAATCCAACGTTCAGGGTTCGACGGATCACGGGTTGCTGTTCCACATCCTGCCCGGCTACAACCCGACGCCGTCGGCGTCGCTTGCAACTCTGGCCGACTACAACAAAAAGTTCACGCCGGTATCGAACGACCCCATGAGCGTCAACTGGTGGCAGAACCGGCCCAAGTACATGGTGAGTTATCTCAAGGCCCTGTACGGAGACGCCGCGAAACCGGAAAACGACTTCGGTTATTCCTGGATGCCGAAAATCGATGATGGAAAGACCTATAGCTGGCTCGATATCTTCGATGAAATGTACAAGGGCAAGTTCAAGGGCTTTTTCGCCTGGGGTCAGAATCCCGCCTGCAGCGGGGCTCATTCGGGCAAGACCCGGGATGCCCTGGCGAAGCTCGACTGGCTCGTGAACGTGAACCTCTTCGATAATGAGACGGCGTCCTTCTGGCGCGGTCCCGGCATGAATCCCAAGAAGGTCAAGACGGAAGTCTTCTTCCTGCCCTGCGCCGCTTTCATGGAGAAGGAGGGGTCTCTTTCGAACAGCGGCCGCTGGGCCCAGTGGCGCTACAAGGCCCAGAATCCCGCCGGCAAGTCCAAGCCGGACGGAGACATCATGTATGAGCTTTTCCAGGAGGTCCGGAAGCTCTACAAGGCAAAGGGAGCCAAAAACCCCGAACCCATCGTCAACCTGAAGTGGGATTACGCCGTTGACGGGCGCTTCGATCCCACCCTGGTGGCGAAGACCATCAACGGCTACTTCACGAAGGACGTCACCATCGGAGATAAAACCTTCAAGAAGGGCGGGCAGGTACCCTCTTTCGCCATCCTGCAGGCGGACGGGTCGACGGCTTCGGGCAATTGGATCTACTGCCAGAGTTTTACGGACGACGGCAACAACATGGGCAGGCGCGACAAGGCCGACCCGAGCGGAATCGGCCTCTATTCCAAGTGGTCCTGGGCCTGGCCGGTCAACCGCAGGATCATCTACAACCGTGCGTCGGTGGATCCCATGGGGAATCCCTGGAATCCCAAGAAGCCCGTCATCAAGTTTGCCGGTACGCAGGAAAACGGGAAGTATACGTCGCTCAAGTGGGAAGGCGACGTGCCCGACGGTCCCGCCTACCCCATGATGAACCCCGACGGGACCCCGAGAGAGGACGGCAAGTATCCTTTCATAATGAAACCCGAAGGGTTGGGGGCGATTTTCGGCCCCGGACTCAAGGACGGTCCCCTCCCCGAGCACTACGAACCCCTGGAGTGTCCGGTGGAGAAGAACCCCTTCAGCCCGCAACTCACGAACCCCGTGGCGGCGGTTTACAAGTCCGAAAAGGACGTCATCAAAACGTGCGATCCGCGCTACCCGTTCGTGGGAACGACGTACCGCGTCACCGAGCACTGGCAGACCGGGGTCATGACCCGCTGGATGCCGTGGCTGCTGGAGGCGGAACCCCAGGTTTTCGTGGAAATGAGCGAGGAACTCGCCAAACTCAAAGAAATCAAGAACGGGGATAAGGTGGTAGTGGAATCCCCGAGAGGGTCTTTGGAAGCCGTGGCCATCGTGACGAAACGGTTCCGGCCGTTCAAGATCCAGGACCAGGAAATTCATGAAGTCGGACTGCCGTGGCATTACGGCTGGGTGTGGCCGAAGGATGGAGGCGACAGCGCGAACCTGCTCACTTCCGCGGCCGGCGACCCCAATACGCGAATTCCCGAGAGCAAGGCCTTTATGGTCAACGTGAAGAAGAAGGGAGCTTAAGCCATGGCAGGAAAAAGTATGCTGGTGGATACGACGAAGTGCACCGCTTGCCGGGGCTGCCAGATTGCGTGCAAGAACTGGAACCGCAATGGGGTGAGTGCGACGAAGAATACCGGGAGCCATCAGAACCCGCCCGACCTGGATGAGAATACCTTCAAACTGGTCCGGTTCAGCGAAGTGGAAAAGGACGGCAAGGTCGCCTGGTACTTCTTCGCCGACCAGTGCCGCCATTGCGTGGAACCCCCGTGCAAGGACGCCATCGAAGGCTACACGGAAGGGGCGGTCATCCACGACGACGCGACGGGCGCGGTGGTCTTCACTGACAAGACCAAGGAGGCGCCTTTCGATGAAGTGAGGTCGAACTGCCCGTACGACATCCCGAGGAAGGCTAAGGACGGGCGCATGGTCAAGTGCACCTTTTGCGTGGACAGGGTGAACAACGGACTGCTGCCCGCCTGCGTCAAGAGTTGCCCGACGGGAGCGCTGGTCTTCGGCGACCGTTCGGAGATCATGAAGCAGGCGAAGGAACGGGTCGATGCGTTGAAACCCAAATATCCCGACGCCCGTCTCCTGGATGCGGACGACATCAGGGTGATCTACCTGGTTACGGACGATCCCAAGAAGTATCATAAGTCCGCCGTGGCGGGATTGAGCCCGCGCGGCGTCAAGACGGCGTCCGGCAGGCTGCCCCGATCGGCGGGAGGGTTGCTGAAGACCATCGTTGCAGGGTAAACTTGAGGGTAGGGCGGGGAGTAAATGGTCCCCGCCCTACCATTGAGTGGCGTAGAGCGGAGGGCATGGGCGCCGGCCGTGCCCTCCATCCCCGGCAAGCCGACATAAGGAAAAGTTTTTTGACCAAACGACACACCAACGACGATCGAATCAAAGAAGAGATAAGGACGATAAAGACGTCCCTGGACATGGCCCGGAAGCTGAAGCCGGTCTATGCCCAATGGTATCCTTTCCTGGAACCGCTCTTTCTCAGCCAGGCGCACGCAAAGCAGTCCATAACGCTGTCTATTCCCGTCTTCAGCCAGGAGGGCGTGCAGGCCCGCTGGGACGAGGGGTTTCCCCTGCTCCTGCGCTGGGATTTTCCCGTCGATGCTTCCGCGGCCGGGGATATACTCGCCCGGATGGAGAGTCGCATCCCCAAGGAAAACGAGGAACTTCGCAGGGCGCGCCGGGTCATCGCAAGGTGGCTGGAGTCCGCCGCGGGTCGCCGGGAGGGAAAAGATGCCCTGTGGAAGAAGTTTCTACCCCTTGAACTGGAAATCGACATAGAAGCGGAAGGGACCGAAGAGGCCGAAGGCGTCGACGTGTCTTCCCTGGTCTTCTGGGGTCGAAGCTGCATCAAGCCGTCCGTTGAATGGACCGCGCGGGAACTGATCGAGCGCCATCACGACCCCGAAGGATGGTGCAAAGGCTACTGCCCGATATGCGGCTCTCTGCCCTCCATGCTTTTCCTGAGCGGAGAAGGGGAGAGGCGGGCTCATTGCTCCTGGTGCGGCGCTCAGTGGGGTTTGCACCGTTTTCAGTGTCCGTATTGCGACAATCGTCTGCATGAGTCGCTGGGTTACCTGGCCATCGAGGAGGAACCCCTCTACAGAATTCAGTATTGCGGGATCTGCCGCACCTATTTCAAGCTGCTGGATACCCGTGAGTTGATTGATCCGGTATACTTTCCCCTCGAGGAGTGGACCACTTTGCACCTTGACCTGCTGGCGCAACGTGAAGGATGGACTCAGCCCCCGTCCCCGTCTCCCGCGGTTTACGGGAAAGAGCCGGCTTAGCGCCCGCATGTTCCGATAGCCCGGTCGCGGCCGGCAGCCGCTCCTGCGGAACTGCGCCAATCGAGGTCGTAACGTTCGTACCGTGGAGAGATGAGGATGAGCGTGCGACGGACCGGGACCCTTCTATGCGCCCCGGCATTCATTCGTATGAGGATGGACCGGAGTCGCCACCGGACCATCACATCCATTGCTCTGCCGGCTACCGGCGCGCCCGCCGGCTCGGGAGGAACAGATGCATCGGTTTTTCAATACGGCCGGTCCGTGCAATCCTGAGGACCACTACATGCTGCCCGCGGCGGCCCGGTTGCCGGATGTGGCCCGCCTGATATCCCAGAAGGGCTACTTCGTCCTGCATGCTCCCCGCCAGACGGGCAAGACCACGGCCATGATGGAGATGGCCCGGCAGTTGACCGCATCCGGGGAGTACGTGGCGGTGCTGGTTTCCATGGAGGTGGGTGCTGCTTTCAACGACGATCCCGGAGCGGCGGAACGGGCGATCCTTGCGTCATGGCGCAATGCGTCCGGGGCTCGTCTGCCTGCCGACCTGCAGCCGCCCTCATGGCCGATGGGCGATCCGGGCCAGCGCATCGGGACTGCTCTGAGGGTCTGGGCGAAGGAGAGCCCGCGCCCGCTCGTGCTGTTCCTCGATGAGATCGACGCATTGCAGGATGCGGCCCTCATCTCCGTGTTGCGTCAGTTGCGGGACGGTTATGCCGATCGGCCCCGCTTCTTTCCCTGGTCGCTGGCTCTGATCGGAATGCGCGATGTGCGCGACTACAAGGTCGCGTCGGGGGGGGGCGACCGGTTGAACACGGCGAGCCCCTTCAACATCAAGGTGCGCTCTCTGACCATGGGAGATTTCAGCGCCTCGGATGTGTCGGTCCTCTACGGGCAGCATACGGCCGAGACCGGGCAGGCGTTTGCGCCCGAGGCGTCGGGTCTGGCGTTCGAGTTGACGCGGGGGCAGCCCTGGCTGGTCAATGCGCTGGCGAAGGTCGCCGTGGAGGAACTCGTGCCGGATGCCTCCCGTCCGGTGACGGCGGCGGACATCGGGCGGGCCGGGGAGGTGCTCATAGCCAGGCGGGACACGCACCTGGACAGCCTGGCCGAGCGGTTGCGCGAGCCCCGGGTGCGCCGCATCGTCGAACCCATGCTGGCCGGCCGTGTTTTGGGAGACATACCGGCTGACGACATCCAGTTCGTGCAGGATCTGGGGTTGTGCCGCCTTTCTCCGGAGGGGGGACTGGTGGTCGCCAATCCGATCTACCGCGAGGTGCTGCCTCGGGTACTGGCCGGTACGCCTGCGGCCACTTTGCCCGCTATTCAACCGACCTGGCTTACGCCCGAGGGCGGTCTGGACGCGGGGCGTCTGCTGGAGGCATTCGTCGCCTTCTGGCGGCAGCACGGGCAGCCGCTGCTCGGCAGCGCCCCCTATCACGAGGTGGCGCCTCACCTGGTGCTGATGGCGTTTCTGCACCGTGTGGTGAACGGCGGGGGGACGCTGGAGCGCGAGTACGCCATCGGCAGGGGCCGCATGGACCTTTGCCTGCGCTACCGGGATGTGACGCTGGCCATTGAGTTGAAGGTGTGGCGCGATGGCGAGGCCGATCCCCTGCGGGAGGGACTGGTCCAGATCGACGGCTACCTGGGCGGGTTGGGGCTCGATTCGGGCTGGCTCGTGGTCTTCGACCGGCGCGGGAACCAGCCGCCCATCGGCGAGCGCACGGCGGTCGAATCGGCCCGCACCGCGTCGGGGCGAACCATCACGGTCATCCGTGGATAGGAAAGCTCCATTGGTGGGCAAATGCGAAGCGTTGCCCCGACAACACAACACTCTCCCACATTGCTTCGCCGGAACGACCGCTTCGAGGGGCGCCGCTCCTTACCGGCCAAACGAGCGTCCCCCGGAACCCTCGTCACTATTTTTTTCATAACCCGTTTACCGGACTTGACTCCGGAGGCGCTTCATTCCATTATTAGCCGAATTCAATGGACCAGGAGGAGGAATGGTGGCGGCGGTGGTGCGGCTTACATGGGAAGCGTTGTTTTTTTGTTGCTAAGATGCTGATTTAGTAGGGGATCTTTCAAAGAAATGTATTCCGACGCATACTGGCGGTCCTGTTACAAGGAGCGGCTGGGCAGCGCAAAAGCGGTCATGAGCGCCGTCGTCGAGGACGGTCTTCGCATCTTCATCGGCTCCGGATGCGGAGAGCCTCAGCACCTCGTTCGCGCTCTGGTCGAGGAGTTGCCCCGGCGCCATGATATCGAACTCGTCCAGAACCTCTCCGTCGGTTCACTGCCCGAGGATTGGAGTGAACTACTCAGCTCCTGTCGTTTGAGGACGTTTTTTGTGGGCCCGAGGACCCGAAAAGCGGTCAACCTGGGTATGGCCGACTACATACCCGCCTATTTTTCCACGATCCCGGGGATGCTCCGGGAAGGAGGGCCGCTGGCGGTGGACCTGTGCCTGATACAGGTCTCGCCTCCCGATGAGCACGGCTTCTGTTCGCTCGGCATTTTCGTGGAGATGGGAAAAGCGGTCGCCGGGAGCGCCAAGGTCGTGGTAGCGCAGGTGAACCGGCATATGCCGAGGACCCTGGGGGATACCTTCATCCATGTGAGCCGGATACACCATTTCGTGGAATACGATGAACCCCTCATCGAACTGGTGTTCCGGGAGCGTAGCGCCATGGCCGATTGGATCGCCCGGTACGTCTCCCGGCTGGTTGATGACGGTTCGACCATCCAGGCGGGAATCGGCAGAATCACGAGTTCGGTCCTGAGACGGCTGGACGGCAAGAAGGACCTGGGCATCCATACGGAAATGATTACGGACGCCCACCTTCACCTGGTGCGAAAGGGAGTGATCACGGGAAACAGGAAGAATATCCATCGGGGTAAGATCGTCACCAGTTTCTGTGTCGGGAGCCGCGAACTGTACGACTTCGTGGATAACAATCCGGAGGTGGAATTTTATCCCACTGAATACGTCAACAGCAGCCACGTGATAGCCCAAAACGAGAATATGGTGGCCATCAATTCCGCTCTTGAGATCGACCTCACGGGGCAGGTTTGCGCGGACTCCATCGGCTACATGGTATACAGCGGGATCGGTGGATACGTGGACTTCATGAGGGGCGCATCGTCGGCCCCCGGAGGCAAGAGCATTATCGTTATGCCCTCCACCAGTCCCGACGGGAGGAAGTCGCGCATCGTGAGCCACCTGACCAACGGCGCCGGCGTGGTGAACCCTCGAAGCAACGTCCAGTACGTGGTGACGGAATTCGGGATCGCCCACCTGCACGGCAAAACGGTCCGGGAGCGCGCCCTGGCGTTGATAAACATCAGCCATCCCCGCTTCCGCGAGCGTCTCCTCGCCGAAGCGAAGCTCCTCTGCTATGTCTACAAAGACCAGCTCCTTCCGCCCATTTTCGAACCCCTCTACCCCGGACAGTGGGAGACATACCAGATCTTCCCGGACGACCTCAGGATCGATTTCCGGCCCATCAAACCCACCGACGAACGGGCGCTGCAGGAATTTTTCTATTCCCTGCCCGACCAGGACATATATTACCGCTTTCTTTCCTCCATGCGCGTTTTCCCCCACCGCGACACTCAGGCCATGTGCAACATCGATTACGAACACGAAATGGCCATCGTGGGCGTCGTCGGCGAGATCGGCGAGGAGACTATTGTGTCTGTAGCGCGCTATGTCCTGGACCAGAAGGTCAACATGGCCGAAACGGATTTTGCCGTTCGGGACAAGTACCAGAGAAAGGGGATTGGGAGTTTCATGCTGCACTATCTGTGTGAGATTGCAAAAAGCAAGGGCATTAGCGGCATGATGGCGTACGTGCTCGCATCCAACAAGAAGATGCTTCATGTATTCCACAAGGTCGGCTATGCCGTGGAGAGTTCCTATGAGGATGGAGTCTACGAGATCTCCTTCCGCTTCGATACACCCGCTCAGGTTTGTTTGACGGAATAGGCCATGCTGCTTGATTCTTCACAATATTCGGGCTCATCGTATCCGGGGGGGATGGGATTCCCGGCCGGAATCGCTCCTTCGGAGCTTGCTTTCGACATCGACGGAGTAGTCGCCGACACCATGGAAGTGTTCCTGCGCCTGGCCCGAGGCTACCCGGAACTCGCGGACCTGCGCAAGGAGCATCTGCGGGTCTATGACCTGCACAAGTGCGTGCCCGCGGATGGGAAGGTCATTGACGATCTGATCTGCACCACCCTTGACGACGAGCATACGCTCCAGATTCCACCCATGGAGGGCGCCCCGGAGGTGCTGACGGAGCTTGCCCGGCATGGTCCGCTTCGATTCGTGACCGCGCGCATCTGGCCGGAATCAATCATTGAGTGGCTGCACAACACGCTTCCCGATGTGGACCCGGGCAGGATCGAGGTCATAGCCACGGGCTCGCCTGAAGCCAAGCTCGGCATTCTGAGGGACCTTCGCGTGCGCTGCTTTCTGGAAGACCGGCTGGAAACTTGCAGGCTGCTCGCCAGGGAAGGCTTTCGGCCGATCCTGTTCGACCAGCCATGGAACCGGGGGATCGACCTCTTTCCGCGGGTGAGAAGCTGGCGTCATTTCCAGCGCTGGATTAAGCCGGAAAATTTCACGGAAACAGGAAAACATCTATGAAGTCTGAAAAGCTACCTCCTGTCCAGATCAAGGCGGACCGGGACGGATTCCTGCTGGTGCCCGATTCCGTGGCGACACTGCAGATCATAGTCGAATTCGTGGAGGGAAGGCTGAAGGAATCTCGCGATTTCTTTCACGGGTCCAAGATGGCTCTCGATCTGCGGGACCGGCCCTTCCGCGTGGAGGAGATCGAAGCCCTGCGCGAGGTGCTGAAAAAAACAGCCGACGTGACGCTGGTTGAAGTGCGCCTGGGCAACAGCATGGGTTTTCTCCTGGAGTGGGCCTCCCGGCAACTGGGGGTAACCGTGAGGGAATCCAAAGACATGGCCGCCGACGACAGGCCTCATCCGGTGATCGTGCAAACCACCTGCCGTTCCGGGGCGCGGATCGAATCGCCGGCGGATTGCATCATATTGGGAGACGTCAACCCGGGCGCGGAAGTGCTTGCGGCCGGGGATATCATCATATTCGGAAATCTCAGGGGCATGGCCCATGCGGGGGCGCTCGGCGATCGCTCGGCAAGAATCTGGGCGCTCAGCATCGAGCCCAACCAGATCCGGATCGCCGATACCGCGGCGGTGCCCCCCAGAAATGATAAGCCGGCGCCGAAGCGCTACGAGGTGGCGGAGATAAGAGAAGGCAGGATTCAGGTGCTGACGATCAAGAATTGATTTCGGACTTCATGCGCCTGCCCGGAGCTATTGCGCGCTGACCGGGAATTGATTCCGGCCGGGTAGTATCGGTTATCGACAAATAGATATCAACAATAGAATTCGTGGAACGGATCGGAGCAGGTATGGCAGCAGGAAAGGTACTGGTGGTGACTTCGGGTAAGGGAGGGGTGGGCAAAACCACGACCGTAGCCAATCTGGGGACGGCGCTTGCGTTGAGGGGGCACAATGTCGTCCTTATCGATACCGATATTGGACTCCGCAATCTCGATGTCGTAATGGGAGTGGAAAACCGCATCGTCTACAATCTCGTGGACATAGTCGAGGGCAGGTGCCGCAGGCAGCAGGCGATGATCCGCGACCGCAAGCTCAATAACCTCTTTATCATACCGTCGGCCCAGACCCGTGAGAAGGATGCGGTCAACCCGGATCAGATGAAGACTCTGTGCGAAGACCTGGTCACCGAGTTCGATTATGTCATCATCGACTGTCCCGCGGGAATCGAGCGAGGCTTTAAGAACGCTATCGCGGCGGCCCAGTTGGCGGTAGTGGTGACCACGCCCGAAGTGTCCGCCATCAGGGATGCGGACCGAGTGATCGGACTGCTGGAAGCCAATATGGTGAAAGACTCCCACCTGGTCATTAATCGCCTCAACCACCGCATGGTAAGAAAAGGCGACATGATGTCCGTGGAGGATATCGTCTCCCTTCTGGCGGTATCGCTTATCGGTGTTGTCCCGGAGAGCGAGGACGTGGTTGTTTCCACCAACCGCGGAGTTCCACTGGTTCACGACCGCGGCAGCAAACCCGGTTACGCCTTTCAACAGATTGCGGCCCGTCTCGACGGGGAAGACATCCCCGTCGAGACGAACGGCCAGGGCGGCCTGTGGGGGCGAATCAGAGACATGATAAGAAGGGGTTAAGGAAGGAGTGCGGCATGCTGAATGCGATCAAACGTTTTTTTCGGGACAAGGGAAGTGGCGCGATGGCCAGGGAGCGGATGCAGGTGGTCTTGATGCATGACCGCCTGGATCTGACTCCCGACATTCTGGAATGTCTCAAGAATGACATCCTCATCGTGCTTTCACGATATATGGAAATCGACCAGAACAGCATCCAGGTTAATCTCGAGCAGGGAAAGGGCTATACGGCGCTTGTCTCCAACGTGCACATAAAGAAGGTATTCCGGAGCGAGCAGTGAGGACGCTCCGCTGTGAGGACGAGCCGAAATGAAGAGCGGTGACGGCATCCGCCGTATGCGCCTCGAGTTACCCTCCTGAGAGTCTTTTCATCCAGTACCGGTCAAGGGAGTACGTTGGTGGGGACAGGTTGAACGGGGTCGGTCCCGCGAGTAAATATCCTCCGTCCGAAATTTGGATATGGACAGGGGGGCATGAAAATAGTAAAAGGTCGGTAAGGTGGTGTGGGAAACCGGTAGTAGGGAAGTCGAAATTGTCGTGTTTGCTGTTTGTCCTGCTTCCGGGTGGCGTGGCGGATGAAGCCATCGGATTACAATAGAGGGGAACTCCATGAAATCTGTTCGCATGATAGTTGCTGTGGGGCTTTTGTTTGTGCTTACATCGTGCAGCTTGCAGCCGATGTGGAATATTGCCGGTAAGTGGCAACAGGAAGACGGCAATGTGGTAATCGAGTTTTTGCAGAGCGGGATTTTGAACTACACTGACGGGGCTAATTCTTTCAGCCTGAGGTATCTGTTCATGGACGGCAAACGGATGGAAGTCAGTGGGGGTACGCTGGGAAAACTGGTGGTCGATGTGAATGTCGGAGAGAAAGAGCTTACCCTGACGAACCCTCAGGGCGAGGTCACCAAGTATAAGAGACTAAAATAGATCATCCGGCATACACCCGAAGCGGGACCACCCACCACCAATACGCCTGACCGAGTCACACCGTGAGTTGCGCGGAGATTCACCTCCTCCTGCGAATGAGGCCCCCGGTCCGTTTTCGAGCCGGTTGCCGTTCGATTCCCGCCGGACTTATAATCCTTCATCGTGTGGGGAATGTAGTATCGTCCGGTCGAACTCCGGGCGATGAAAAAATAAACGCAGAGTCGAAACAGCCGCTGCAAAGAGTGATTTCTCTACATCGTCTCTCTTCACGCCTCCGA
This sequence comes from uncultured Syntrophobacteraceae bacterium, assembly GCA_964407285.1. Lineage (GTDB taxonomy): Bacteria > Desulfobacterota > Syntrophobacteria > Syntrophobacterales > Syntrophobacteraceae > CAYOVG01. The sequence continues at coordinate 26,229 of CAYOVG010000017.1, read as the reverse complement.
AATACACAATGATCCCGGCCATGTTTTCCACCGAGGGAATCCATACTCGACCGATCGTTCGGAAGATGTTCTTGTATCGCGGCGACAGGAATTGTAAGATGCCGGACAGGCGCGGAAATGAACCGGTTGCTCCATGTGTCGCAGTCCGGGGCAGGTCGCGGGATGGTGGAATGGGGAATTGTCCGGGCGGTTACTTGACAGGAATTGCGAGCTAGTTTACATATAGATAAACTTGAGATGGCTGATGAACTCCTACTCCAATGATGATTTGATTTACTTCCGCGGATCTCGCTTGACGATACTGATGGCCGAAACCACCGATGGGGATTGCCCGATCAAAGATTTTATCGACGATACCGATCCTTCGGACTGGGCAAAGATAGACAGAGTGCTGGTGAGACTCGCGAATTTTGGGAAGGTAAACAATACCGAACAATTCAGGGATGTTGACGATGGCTTGTTCGAGGTGAAGGAAACGTGCCGGAAGAAGCGCATTGCCGGCTATTTTCTGCCCGGGCATTTCATTATCACTCATGGATTCGAGAAACGTGGCGGGGGTAAGGCCGCCAACAAATTTCCTCCGAGGCACAGGGAGCGGGCCCTCAGGATCAAAGAGCAGTTCAGGCCCAAATTCGAGCAACTGGTCAAGAGAGCGAGATATGAAGAAGAGAGATTACAGGGATAAGCTGCGGGAAGATCCCCGATATGCTCTGGAATTCGACAAGAATGAATTCATCGTAAGCGTGACCGAGGAAATCTGCGATATTCTCGAAAAAGAGGGTATCACCAGGCAGGAACTGGCGGTCAGGATGGATAAGACCAAAGGGTTCGTGTCTCAGCTTCTGAACGGCGGCAGGAATATGACTCTCGAGACGCTGGCCTTGATATCGAACGCTCTGGGGTATAGAGCATCCATCGTGTTTCACAAGAGGAGCAGGAAAGAGAGTATCCTCACAAGTCTCCTGGAATTCGATCTGGAAAGCGAAGACATCATTTACGAACAACCCAAGGTGGATAAAGATGCTTCATAAGAAATTACTGAAGTTGGCGGAATCGACAGAGAAGAACCTTTCACTGAAGAATATCCACTTGTGGAATACCGATTGCAACAGAAATCTGTCCGTGGAGGCCAGGAGCAAGAGAGTTGAGGTGCGGATCAGCATCAGTGTGGAAGTGATCAACTCCGACATTGCGGATGTGCTTCCCTTCTCCTGCCGGTTCCTGCTTCTCGGGGTAGAGAAAGACACCGGCAACGAAGTGTTCAAGATTGGAATGACTTTCCGGGTTACTTATTCCATTTCTCCGGGATATAAGCCGGATACCGAGGAGATGGAAGCGTTCTCGAGAATAGACGTTCCGTACGATCTGTGGCCCTATGCGAGGGAGTACGTTCAAAATGTGCTGGCTCGCATGGACATAAAGCCATTTACATTGCCGTCGGTTACGAGAAACAAGATCGCAAGAATGTCCTTGCTGGAACAACCCCTGAGCGCCTCGTAGAGGGCGCGCATGCAAAGAAGGATGTGGGTTATGAGAAGAGAGAATGTAACCGTGCCGTTGGGCGATGGTGAACACGTATCGGCTGTTCTCGATATTCCCGAACCGTACGCCGGCGGGGATGCGGTCATTATGGCTCATGGGCTCGCCAATGATATGCACAATCCCATGCTCGCATTCCTTGCGCAGGGACTGGCGGGTGCGGGCTATCTCGCCATGAGGTTCAATTTCCCGTACCGGGAAAAAGGAGAGAGCGGTCCGGAGAGTCTGCAAAGTCTCTATGCGGCGTGGGAGAGCGCCTGCAGGTTCTTGAGCGCTCACGAGCAGTACAGGCCGAAGCGGATGGTTGGGGCCGGAAAATCCCTGGGCGGCAGGATCGTTTCGCAGATGGCCGCCGAAGGTCTGCTGCCCGTGGAGCGGCTCGTATTTCTCGGCTATCCGCTGCATGCCCCCGGCAAGACGGACAAACTGCGCGACGCCCACCTCTACCGGATCGGGATGCCCATGCTGTTTTTCTCCGGGACGAGGGACGAGTTCTGTGACATGGAGCTTTTCCGGAGCATTCTCGCTCGTTTGGAAGCGCCGTGGGAGCTTGAAGTGGTCCCGGATGGGGACCATTCCTTCAACATGCCGGAGTCCGTTTCCGTGGGACCGGAGGAGGTTTACGGAAGGATGCTGGGCAGGCTGATCGAGTGGTTGAGGAAGTAGTTCTGATCGCATGGCCGTAATGCTGGATATGGCCGGATATTTGCACCATTTTCGTGTGTCGCTGATCGTAATGAATTCTCGGTAAGAGGCTGAATTCCGGAGATGCGCTCCGGGCCGTCTCCACTGTTCCCTCCGGGGGAAGGCGGGAGGAGTGCGGGGTTATCCCTTCTCTATTTCCGGTGCGCCGTGAACGATGGGAATGCGCCCGAGGTCCGCTGAAAACCGGATGCCGGATCGCAACCCGGAACGCATAGCTCGCACCCCGGTTTTCGCCCGAGGCTTACGGCCGTTCAAACCCGTAATCCGCAACGCGCAACCCTAATGCGAAGCTTGGATCGGACCAACGTGCTCAAGGTATCGAATCTCAGAAAGGAATATGCCTCCTCGAACGGCGGGGGAGGAGCGGGCGTGCCCGCCCTCGGCGATATAAGCTTCAGTGTCCGGCAGGGCGAATTCGTATCCATCGTGGGACCGTCGGGATGCGGGAAATCGACCCTCCTCATGTGCGTCGCCGGGCTGATGTCGCCCACGAGCGGCGCGGTGTCGCTTTACGGCAGGAACATTGACGGTCCGCCGAAGGAAATGGTGCTCGTATTTCAGAATTACACCAACTCCCTGTTTCCCTGGCGGACCGTGCTCGGCAACATTATGTTCGCCCTGGAAAACAAGAACATACCGTATGACCGCAGGGTCGAGATCGCGCGGAGCCACCTGGAAACCGTGGGACTTGGAGGCGAGTTCGGCAAGCTCTATCCCTGGCAGCTCTCCGGGGGAATGCAGCAGCGGGTGGCCATCGCCAGGGGGCTTGCTTACGGGTCGGAAATAATCCTCATGGACGAACCCTTTGCATCGGTCGATGCCCAAACACGGGCGGACCTCGAGGACTTCCTCCTCTCCGTCTGGGAGAAGTACTCCAGGAGTCTCCTTTTCGTCACCCACGATATCGACGAAGCGGTATACCTGTCCGACCGGGTCATCGTGCTCTCCAGGAGGCCTTCGGTCGTGGTGGATACGATAACCGTCGATCTGGAGCGGCCCCGCAACCAGCTTGAAACCAAAGCCGACGAGCGCTTCATCGCTCTTCGAAACAGGATCTACAGGCTCATCAAGTGCTGAACGGGTTCGAACACGAATAGCATCCGGGAATACGTATGAAGAGACTGGATCTGTCCAATGCCGCGGGATTTGCGGTGATTGCGGTCATTTTGTTGACATGGGAGGTATCGGCCCGACACGGCTGGGTGGACGCCAATTACCTGCCCCCGGTGAGCGTGGTGGGCAGCGGTCTGTTCCGGCTGGTGGAATCCCTGGAGATCGTACGGCACACCCTCATTACCCTGAAGCGCATACTGCTGGGCTACCTGCTGGGGGCGTCGTGCGGTTATGTCCTCGGATTCGTATGCGGTTATGTTCCGAGAGTGTATTCCGTGCTGGAACTTACCATCGAATACCTGCGGCCCATGCCCTCCGTTGCCCTCATTCCCATCGGAGTCCTCCTCCTTGGACTCGGGGATGCGCTCAATATCGCCATCGTCGGGTGGGCGTGCTCCTGGCCGGTCTTCATCAGTACGATGGATGGCGTGCGTTCCACGGACCGGGTACTGACGAATACGGCCAGGACGTTCGGGTACGGCCGGTTCGCGACCATCCGGAAAGTGATTGTTCCGGCGTCGCTTCCTTGTGTCTTTACGGGACTCCGGGTAGGCCTGGGGATAGCGGTGGCGGTGGTGGTCATCACGGAAATGGTGGCGTCGGGAGCGGGCCTCGGTTCGTTTATCCTGTCCACGTCGCTCTCGTTCAGGGTCCCGGAAATGTATGCCGCGATCATTGTCGTGGGGGTTTTCGGCTACACGCTGAACCGTGCTTTTCTCCTCATCGAGAACAGGGTGCTCGGATGGCGAAAGGGGTTTGTGATTTCAGGGCAGTAGCGCTACGGAAGGGGGAAAGCCTCCTGTTTCTGCTGGCTGTCGCCCTGGTGGCCGAGGGGGTGTCGAGGTCCGCGGTGGTGTCTCCGCTTTACTTTCCGCCGGTCTCGAAAGTCCTGGTCACCTTTTTCGATCTTACGGCGAGCGGCGTGCTTCCCATGGAAGTCCTGAGGAGTTTCGTCCGGATGGGGGCGGGTTTCGGGCTGGCGGCCCTCGTGGGCATACCTGCCGGCATACTGATGGGAACTTCCAGGCGCTGGCGCGGTCTCCTGGAGCCCATGGTGGAGTTCCTCCGTCCCATCCCGCCTCCCGCCATTGCTCCCGTCGCCATGCTCTTCCTGGGAATCGGCGACTCCATGAAGATCAGCGTGGTTTTCTTCGCATGCTCTTTCCCCATTCTCATCAACACCATGGCCGGAGTCGGGTCGGTCCATCCTGTGCTGATCGACACCGCCAGGACTTTCGGCTTGAATCGCCGGCGGATCATACGCAAGGTGGTGGCGCCCGCCGCGACGCCTCACATCATGACGGGACTCAGGACGAGCCTTCCCATTTCCCTGATCGTGACGATCCTTTCGGAGATGATCGGGAGCGTGGACGGAATCGGCCACTATACCCTCAAGATGGAAAGGATGTTCAATATCCCCGAAATGTACGCCGGGGTCGTGATGCTGGGGATTGTCGGGTACGTGCTCAATACCGCCTTTCTCTGGATCGACCGGAGAGTGCTTGCCTGGCATATCGGGTGCAAGTGTGCGGGGAAATGAGGGGAATCGGGAAGCGGGTTGCGGGCGCCGGTTTCGGGCTTCGGGTTGCGGGGCTTGAGAACCGTGGCCGCAAAATATATTGCGGGTTACGGGGTGCGGGTTGGAGGCTTCGGGAGTTGCGGGTCGCGAGCCGGCAAGGGGTTGAGGATCGAGGTTTACGGATCATGGAGTGCGGGGTGTGGCGTTGAGAAGGAGGAGTAAGAAAATGGGAAAGCGCTTTTCATGTGCGTTGTTGTGTATGGCGATGCTTCTGTCGTCGGTTGTCCTGATCTCATCCACGGCGTCGCCGGCGCGTGCGGCCGCCGGGGAGGCCGGACAAACGGTGAATGTCGGCTACATTCCCATCGGCGACTGTCTTCAGTTGTATGTGGCCGATGAAATGGGATTTTTCAAAGAGGAAGGGATAAAGGTCGAAAAGAGGGCCATGAAGGGGGGCGCCGTTATCGCTCCGGCGCTCGAATCCGGAGAAATTCAGGTGGGATGGTCCAACGCCATCTCCATCATTGTGGCTCATTCGAAGGGGTTCGACCTGCAGTTCCTCACTTCCGGCGCACTGGAAAAGGAGGGGACCAACCGGGTTCATAGCCTGCTGGTTGCGGTGGATTCGCCCGTTCAAAAATTTACGGACCTGGAAGGCAAGAAGGTAGCCGTCAATACGCTCGGCAACATAAACGAACTGAGCATGATCGCCCATATGGATCGCAACGGAATGGACGTGAAGAGCGTGCGGCTTCTGGAAGTTCCTTTTCCGGACATGGAAACCGCGCTGAAAAACGGTTCGGTGGACGCCATACTTGCGGTTGAACCCCATGTCACCCTGAGTGTCTCTCACGGTACTGCGCGATACCTCGATAAATCCGTACACGGGATTTTCGGCGATCAGATCATGGTGGGGAGTTGGTTTGCGAAGAAGGCCTGGATCGACAAAAACCCGGAACTGGCCGGGGCCTTCGCAAGAGCCGTCAACAAGGCCTCCGATTACATATCCCGGCAGCCTGAAATCGTGCCGCGGATTTTGGCGAAGCATACAAAGCTTTCGGAGGACCTTATTCCCCAAATAGTCCTTCCGGCCTTCTCGAGCACATTCGAAAAGGAAGATCTGCAACGCATGATCGATATGTCGGCCAAGTATAAATTCATCAAGGAATCATTCAAAGCGGAAGAGATCATGGCGCAAACGGTAGGGAAATAGCCCGCCGGCTGTCGGCGTCCCGATCCATCCGGTCCGCCCCGCCGTTTCGAAGCGGGATTGCCGCTGCTTCAGCGCCGCAGTCCCGCTTTCCACGCCATCCTGATGGACCTCTTAATCTGAGAAACCGTGGCATTTGTGGAAATAAGACTTGCAGCCCCGGAATCCATGTACCTTCGGGCATCTTCCTCATCCTGCGGGAAATCGCCGGTCAGAAGCACGAATGCTTCGGGAAACCTGGCCGGCAACTCCCGGAAGGCCTCCGCGCCGTCTTCACCGGGCATGCCGGCATCCAGGACGAGGACATGCGGCGCATGATTCGAATAGAACCGCATCAGCTCTCCCGCATCCCCCGCCTTTCCGATCACATGGGCATTCATCGACGACAGAATCATGGCGTAGAGCTCCCGAAGGTGTCTCTTGCGGTCCGCGACCAGCGCCTTGACTCGCATCGGCCGTTTCTCCGGGATGCTGCCGTCCTGTTGGACGGGGATGGTGAAACTGAAGATGGACCCGACATCCACCTGGCTGTCCACCCATATGGAGCCGTTGTGAGCGTCGATGATCTTCTTGACGATGGCCAGTCCCAGTCCGGTACTGCGTTCACCCGCCGTGGGCTGTGCGCTCAGCTTCTGAAAGGTCCCGAAGAGCCTGCTCTGATCCTCCGAAGATATTCCCGGCCCTTCATCTATCACCGAAACCCGGAACGACGACTCGTCCTTCACCATAACGATAAAAATAGTCGAACCCGGCATGGAAAACTTCACCGCATTCCCGACAAGGTTGTCCATCACCTGGCCGATTCTGTCGGGATCGAAATAGCCCTCGGAATGTGCCGGGTCCTCCAGCCGGACGCACAGTGAGATGTCCTTCTTCTTGGCGTGGACCCGGCTGATCTTGATGCGATCTTCTATGACCGACGCCAGCGATGCGCGGCGTATTCCGAGGGTGAGCTTTCCGCTCTCGATGACCGAGATATCCAGCAGGTCGCTCACCAGGGTCACCATCCCCTGGGTGGCGTTCCTGATCATCGTCAGGTATTCCCGTTGAATATCCGTCAGGTTGGCCGCATCACCGAGGAGAACGTCTGCAAAACCTCTGACCGTGGTGAGCGGGCTGCGCAGGTCGTGGGCCGCGATCCCCAGGAACCGGTTCTTGATTTCATTCAGCCGGCGCAGGGACCTCTGGCTCTTGATGATCCTTGAAGCGGTGCGCAGGCGAGCCAGCAGTTCGGATTTCTGAAAGGGCTTGATCATGTAGTCGTCCGCGCCTGCTTCCAGACCCGCCACGACGTCTTCCTGGCTCTCCTTGCCCGTGAGCAAAATGATGTAAATGTACTCCTGAAGGTTCATCTCCCGGACCATCATGCAAAGCCGCAGGCCGTCTATCTGGGGCATGAGCCAGTCCGTCAGCAGTATGTCCGGCCTGTGCCGCTCGATCATCTCGATGGCCTGCCGTCCGTCCGACGCCTCGATGACGTCGTACTCCGCGGCTGTGGACAACCTGGCTCGAACCAGGTTGCGATTGTACTCCCGATCGTCGGCGACCAGGATGGTCATCCTGGAAGAGTCCTTGTTTTCCCGCATCGGCTTCTCCGGTAACTCCCGCACTCGCTTTCGTACTCGCACTCGCATAGGTCCCGGTCTACCGGGGAGATGAGCGCCGGCCCCCGGCAAACATGTGACGGACCGGCTTCGACCGGGACTATTTCGCCACAACTGTCAGATTGGAGATGTATTCGCTCAGCTTTCCGGCCTGATCCGGAATCGATGCATACTCCTTCCGTTTGATGAGATCGCAGATTTGCGCCCCCACTGTCGAAAGGTATTCCAGGCCGTATCCGGCCCCGCTCCCTTTCAGATCGTGGGCTATTCCGTAAATGGCGTCGTAGTCCCGGTCGCTCAAAGCTTTGTCGAGTTTCCGGCAGTCTTCCCTGACAATACTGAGGTAGTCATCAATAACCTCCCCCAGTTCCGCATCTATTTTCACAACGTAGCGTCCGGCTCTGTCCCGGCCATTGCCGCCGTTGTCCCCGGCCGGCCGTTCGGACGGATCGACCATGTCCAGTTCCACCCGTATATCCGCGTCCAGGTCCTCCAGGTTTTCCCATTCCAGGGTATCGGGGCCGCTCTCCTCCAGCCTCTTCGAGAGCAGGGGAGCCAGGTCTGCAAGGACTGCGGCGTCCCCTGTGAGAGGCGTTCGTTCCCCGAGACCGTCTCCGATTTCCAATGCCTCCGGCAGACCGGCCGCCGCCCCCATCCCCGGCTCCGCTTCAGTGCGTATTCCGGCGTTTCCGGGACCGCCCGGCGTTCCCTTCGCATCCTGATGCGGCAATCCGAGGCCCCCCGAGTTCTCCGCCGTTGCCGCGGAGTGGAAAAACCGAGGCGGAGCGGTGGCGGTCGCCGGCCGGTCTGCCGGAGGCGCATGGACCGGCGCATCGAATTCACCGAACAGGCTCATCGGGTCCATTGCGGCCAGTTCAGCCAGTTCCGGGTCGTCGAGGCCGCTATCCGCATCCTCTGAATCGTCATGCTCGGGCAGGATTTCAAGATGCCGGATGAAGTGGACCAGTTTCTTGACCTCTTCGAAAATCGCTTTGAGATTCCTGGAATGGATCAACTCGCAGACGTCGGTCCCCACCTGGGATACCAGTTCCAGGCCGTATGCCTTGCCGCTTCCCTTCAGGTCGTGAGCGATGCGATAGATGCCGCTGAAATCCTTCTGCTTCATCAGCAGAATCAATTCGCGGCAGTCGTCCTTGACGGCGTGAATGTAGTCGTCCATGAAATCGATGAGTTCGCGCTCGACCCTGACCACGATGCGCTCCGTCGCTTCTTCCTGCCCCGATTGAGGTTGGTGCCCAATCTCGCCGCTCGCGAGAACATCCTCCTTCGGCACGTACTTGTTCAGGGTTTCAAGGAGCACTCTCTTTTTCACGGGTTTCTGGATGAAATCCGTGCAACCGGCGTCATAGAACTTTCGTTTGTGCTCTTCGAATGCATGAGCCGTCAGGGCCACTATGGGGATCGGCGCGCGGCCGCTCGCCCGTTCCCGGCCGCGTATCGTCCTGGTGGCTTCGAGCCCGTTCATCACCGGCATCTCCATGTCCATCAATATGACGTCGAACAGCCCGGAACTGAACAGATCGACGGCCGTTTTCCCGTTCTCGGCCAGGGTGAGCTTGACCGGCGTATCCTTGAGGTACAGCCTGACGATTTTGGCGTTCGGCAAATAGTCTTCGGCAAGGAGAATGCGCATCGGGGGCAAGGTTATCTTGCCGGCTTCCTGCTCTTGTCCGGCTTTCAGATCGAGCGTGGCCTTGCCGAGGGCCGCGAGGATCGCCGACTGCATTTCGGCCTTCTTGACGGGCTTCATGAGGTGCTGTGCGATGCCCACCTCACGGGCTCGCAGCTTGTCTTCTCCCTTGGCGTTGGAACTGGCCATTATCAGCGTCGGCGGATTGGGACCGCTCAGCACCTGGAGTCTCTGGGCAAGCTGGAACCCGTCCATTTTGGGCATGTTGCAGTCGAGCAGCACGAGCTTGATGGGGCGCCCTTCGATAGCCTTCTTCTTGTAGAGCGACAGCGCCTGCTCGCCGCTTTCAGCCTGGTGGACCCGGGCCCCCCACCGCAGCAGGTGTTCGGTAAAGATCAACCGGTTGGTGGCGTTGTCGTCCACTACCAGCACGGGCATGTCTTTCAACCCGGAGAGGTCCGCAAACTGGGTGACCGGTATTGCGTCTCCTTCCTCGAGGCGCACAGAGAAGAAGAAGGAGGAGCCGAAGCCGGGCTCGCTTTGCACCCAGATGCGGCCGCCCATGAGTTCCACCAGTTTCTGGCTGATGGTAAGGCCCAGTCCCGTCCCTCCGAATTCGCGCGTGGTGGACGTATCCGCCTGGGAGAAGCTCTCGAAGATGAGAGCGAGCTTCTCCTTGGGGATTCCGATTCCCGTGTCCCGCACGCAGAACCTGTACCAGTTAGGTTCGGGGATGTCCGGATCGTTTTCGACGGTCAGGACGATCTCTCCCGCATGGGTGAACTTGCAGGCGTTGCCGATGAGATTGATGAGGATCTGCCGCAACCGGGTCGGGTCGCCGAGAGTGTGGGGGATTACGTCTTCCGCTATATGGCAGTTCATTTCGAGCCCCTTCTCATGGGCCCTGAACGACATCAGCCTGGCGGTATCCTCGAGGAGGTCGTGAAGATTGAACGGGATGTTCTCGAGAACCACCTGTCCGGCCTCTATCTTGGAGAAGTCGAGGATGTCGTTGATGATTCCGAGGAGAAGCTCGCCCGAGGAGCTGAACGTATCGACGTAGTCCTTCTGTTCTTTCGACAGGCTGGTTTCCATCAGGAGTTCGGCCATCCCCAGGATGGCGTTCATGGGGGTCCGGATTTCGTGGCTCATCCGGGCCAGGAACTCGCTTTTCGCCTTGTTGGCCTTCTCGGCCTCCTCCTTGGCGGCGTGAAGCTCCTTCGCGGCCATCTTTCGCTGAAGGATCTCCTGCTGAAGCTGATCGTTTATGTTGATCAACTCCAGGGTGCGATGCTTGTGGACGGAGGAGAGAAAGTCGAGCATTTTCCAGACGGAAACCACGCCTTTGAGCTTCCCGTGCTCCGTTACGATGACATGGTCGTAGATCCGGGACTGGTCCCTGCTCGTGGCAAGATGGGCGGTCTCCTCCACCGGAGTGTTGCTTTCAACGATCAGGGGGGTGGTATCCATTATCTTGTGGACGGGACTGTCGAAGTATAGCGCCACGCCGTATCTCTGGCTCAAGATCCTGTCCAGGTGGAGGCTCATGACGAGTCCCAGGGGCGCATCGTCTTCGACCACCACGACGGCGTTGATCAGGTCTCCGGCGCTTATCAGCGCCTTTACCTGGCGAACCGGGGTATGCGGCGGGACCTTCGTAACCAGTTCCAGAATCTCCCCGATCACCGCGTTGTAGCAGTTCGTCCCATTGTACAGCTCGGCCGACATCTTTTCCTCCAAATCCGGAGCTTCAACCAACGAGCCCGGTCTATTCCTCTTCGGCTATGGTTACGCGATTGACTTCCTCCAGAGTCGTCAGACCGCGCAACGCCTTCTTGATACCGTCATAGTGCATGGTGCGAAACCCCGAGGTGCGGGCATACCGTTGTATCTCGCCCACGGACTCTCCGCGGGTGATGATCCGCCGGATTTCATCGTCGATGAGCAGTATCTCGTGCAAGGCGATACGTCCCGAATATCCCGTGCCGTTGCAGTGGACGCATCCTTTCCCTCTATAAAAAGGCGCCCGGTCGCCCTCCCAGACGAAGAGGTCCTGTATCTCCTGCGGCGAAGCCGGGTACTGCTCCTTGCAGCGGCCGCATATCTTTCTGACGAGTCGCTGGCATAGAATGCCCACCAGCGACGGCACGACGATGAACGGGGGAACGCCGATGTCGATGAGCCTGGTCACGGCCTGCACGGCGTTGTTCGAGTGCAGCGTCGCCAGCACCATGTGGCCGGTGAGCGCGGCCTGGCAGGCGATCTGGGCGGTTTCCGTATCGCGGATCTCTCCGACCAGGATAACGTCGGGGTCCTGCCTGAGGAAGCCCCTGAGGGCCATGGGAAAATCCAGTTCCACGGCGGGATTCACCTGCACCTGGGTGATTCCCGGAAGCCTGTACTCAACCGGATCTTCGATGGTCGTGATGTTGGTTCCGGGTTTGTTGAGGGCCTTGAGCATGGAAAAGAGGGTCGTCGTCTTCCCCGAACCCGTCGGACCGGTGACGAAAAAGATCCCGTGGGGCATCTCGAGAACGCGCTCGAGCAGATCGAAGTTCTGCTTGGAAAAGCCCAGGTCCCGCAGTTTCAGGATATCCTGCGTTCCGGTCCGTCCCAGCACGCGCAGGACGACCTTCTCGCCGTAGACCGTCGGGGCGCATGAGAACCTGAAATCCACGCTCCAGTCGTGGATTTTGAGGTTGATGCGTCCGTCCTGCATACGCCTCTTCTCCGTGATGTCCACGCCCGCCAGGATCTTGAGTCGCGAGACGACGGACGCGAGCAGCGAGTTTTCCAGCCGGCTCTTTTCACGCAAAATGCCGTCGATACGGAACCTGATGCGAACCTGGTCTTCCTCGGGCTGAATGTGGATGTCGCTGGCGCCGTCCCTCACCGACATGAGCAGCAGGCTGTTCACGAACTCCACTATGGCCTGGGAGCCTGCCGCCTTATGAAGTTCGTCCCTCGTCAGGCTGCTGATGTCTTCGATCTTGATGATTTCATCGATGATCTTGTTGGAAAGCTCCGCCAGTTGCTCTTCGGTCTTGTACTCCACCTCGATGGCGTAAGCGATGTCGTCCGGAAACGAGAATACCGGGCTGACCGGCTTGCCCGCCATCCTGGCGGCATCCTTCAGGACCTGTTTGTTCGCCGGATCGCTCATGGCGGCCGTTATGGCGTCACCGAACTGATAGATGGGGATGATGCCGTTCTTCCTGGCGAAGGCTTCCGGGAGCATCTGGACAACGTGCTTCTGAAAGATCGTGCTCTTCAGATCGACGTAGGATATCCCGAGCGAATCTCCCCACAGCCGTCCCAGTTCATTCTTCTTGGACGGAGTGTTTTGCCGGAGATGCAACAGGATCGCAAAGGCGTCGTCACGGTGCTTCCCGGTGAGCAGGGTATACGCATCCTCGCTCACCAGGCCCTTTGCAAGAATCATCTCCAGAAATAGCTGGTTTTTCTTCACTTCTACATCTCCCGGTTTGTATCGATCCCGGAATTGCTTCATCCACGCCCGACGCAGCGGGTGGGACTCGGGGCCGGGCGCGGATGCGCTTCGCTATTTGACGCGACGGCCGTTCTTTCTGATTTTTGCCAGGTGTCCGCGCCACGTATCCACGATGATCTTCTTGATCTCCTGCACGGGGGTGTCCTTGAGAATATAATTCGACGCTCCGTGCATCACGCATTCCTCCACCGTCTGCAGGTCGGCGACGGAGGTGAGCATCACGACGAAGGCGTTCGGAGACGCCTGTCGCACTTCCTGCAACACCTCGTTACCGGTCTTGCGCGGCATGTTGACATCGAGGAAAAGCATATGAGGTTTCGCCTTTTTGAATAGTCTGACGGCTTCCTCGCCATTCCTGGCTTCCGCAACCACCACGCAGTTGAGGGTCTTCAGGATGGCTTTCAGCAAAAGCCTGCAGTGGTCCTCATCATCGGCGATCATGACTCTGGGCTTTACGGAACCGGCCATACACCCGTCCTGTCTCTCTCCCCGGTCGTTTCGCGGCATCCGTACGCAACCCGTGCGGGGGATGCTCCCGAAGCTCGATATCCAAATCCTTCATGCGGCCCGTGTGAACGCCGAAAAGGTATGAAGGCGCCCGATATCATTTCTCGCTCCGACCGGAGCGAGACTGCTTCCCCCCAGTGGAGACCGCCTTCCCCGCGGACCGCGCTGCCGCCGGATGCGGCAGTTTCCCTTCTTTTCCGTATCTGTTCAGGCAGGCGTCCATGGACAGGAAATCATCGGTCTCCGACGAACCGCTACCGCGTATTTCACAGAGCCTGTCCTCCCTGATGAGCGTCCCGACCCTGGTGCTGTTCGTCAACTTCTCGTAGGCGGCGACGACGGACGAAGCCCGTTCGGCCGGTACGAGTTTCTGGGAGAACACAAGGAGCAGCGCGTCGGCCAGTTGGTGGAGAACGTATTTCCGGCGGTTCGGCGGGAGCGTGTCGAGCAGTTGCTCCATGACGGATACGGAGCCGGAGCCGTGGACGGCCCCAAGGACCAGGCATCCCGTGGAAGCGGCCCTCACCGCCGTCTCGAAGGTTACGGAATCACGGATTTCATCTATGACTATCACGTCCGGAGATTGCCGGCAGATATTCCTCATTCCTTCCGCGAAGGATAGCGCGTCTTTCCCGATTTCTCTCTGGTTGACGGCGCTCTTCCGGCACGGATACCGGTACTCGACCGGCTCTTCCAGGGTTATGACGTTGCATACTCTTTTGCCGTTTATCAGGTCCACCGCGGCGGCCATTGTGGAACTCTTGCCGTGCCCGGCGGGAGAGGCGAACAGGACCAGTCCTCGGGGCTGCATGGCGTATTCCGCGAGCCATGACGGCAATCCCAGCGAATCCATCGAATGATCGTTCGTGTTTATTCTCCGTATGGTGATGGAGAGACCGCCCCGTTGCCTGTAGACAGTGATCCGGAAGCGCCCTATGTTCTCGTAATCCATGCTGAATCTCAGCTCTCTGTCCGCCTGGAGCCGCTCCCACTGTTCTTCGGTCATGAGTCCCCTCGCATGGGCCGTGCAATCGCTCTCGCTCAGCACCTGCAGATTGGTGCGCCGCAAAACGGTGTTCAATCGGATGAACGGGACGGACCCGGGACTCAAAATCAGGTCGGAGGCGTTGGACGATGCCAGGTGCTCCAGCAGCGCCTTTATGGTGGACGAGGCTTTCGATGTCTGCCGCAGCTCTTCCCCGGAGAAGCAGCTCCGGCCCCTCTCCTCCACGTGTTTGACGACGAGACTCATCTGGTACGGCGGGACTGCGACCGGGATGACCTTCTTGCCGGTGAAGAATTCCACTTCATTGACGGCCCTGGCGTCGTCCGGCGAGGCCATGCCGAGGCTGATCGAGTTCTTGTCCGTCTTGATCGGAATGACTTTGTGCTTCAGGACGATGCGCGAAGGCAAAAGCCCCATCGTGCTCTCATCGAGGTTCAGTTCAAAGAGGTTGATGCTTCGCACTCCGTACCGGTCGGCCAGGAAGCCCAGCAACGCCTTGTCCGACACATGGCCCAGGTCCACCAGGATGGAGTCGATTTCCCCTCCCTTCTCCGCCTGTATCTTGAGGGCCTTGTTCAGCGCGTCGCGTGAGATGACGCCCCGGTCGAGCAAGGCCTCGCCGAGGGGGCGCGCGGATATTTCCTGTTGCCCGGTTCCCCCATGCTTTCCAAGGAACATCTCCTTGAGCTGGTCCTGGGTCACCCTGGCGCTCTTTACCGATGAGATCTTCTCATCCTCGACAATCTCTTCCAGCATTCCCGCAAGATCGTAAGCCGCAGGCATACTCTTCTTCTTATCCTTCCACAGTAGATCCCTGTGCATGCGCGGAGCGACGGCTTGTCCGGGTCCGCCCGGATCTACCGGGCCGCACATCCCCGGCGCTCCATTCTTCGACCGGTCCTCGATACGCATTGCATGATTGTGGAAGCTACTTAACATAGGTAAGAACGATGATTGTGTCATTCATGTAAAACATTGTCGATCATTTGTCGGCGACTGCGTGAAGATGGTGTTTACGCGACTGCGGTGACGGCGGAACGTGGCGGCCCGCGAGGAAGACGACTGACCCGGATGCGATCCTACAAGCTCTTTATTTGATTGCTGAATCGGGCTGAAGGCGCCCGGTGGGCGACTGTGGTTCACATCCGGTGTCGCCATGAATTCGCGGAGGCGAAAACCGGGTCTCGGGCGGCCGTGATCTCTAAGATATTCTTTTCAGGGTGCTCAAAGGCTTTCTTGCATTCTCCTTGAGACCGCTTTATAGTTGTACTGATTCGCCGTTACGATTTTTTCTGATTGTTGGTTTTTAATGAGGTTTTCTCACGGCACGCACGGTCTCCTTCCGCCATCCGCGGAAGGGAATGAACGCCGCCGTGAGGACGACGTTTTCCGGTTCCGCGGGAGTGTTCACAATGGATCTCGATAAGGTTAACTTGCTAAGCTTGTTGAAGAATGCTCTCCAGGAAGGGCCGGAACCCGAACAGCGTGACAGCGGGCGCATTCTTGGTGAAGGCGTTTTCATGCGTGTTCTCGAGAAGGAACGTTGCCGGGCCGATCGAAGTGGAACCATGTTCACTCTCCTGGTGATTCCTCTCGACAGGCATTCCCTGTCGCCGGAGTTGGAGAAACGAATATACAGCTTGTTGAAGAGCAATCTCAGGATCGTTGATGAGATCGGGTGGCTGAACAGGAACCGTCTCGGGATTCTCCTCTCGAATACTCCGCGGGAAGGCGCGCATCGTTTTCTCAAACGATTGCAGGCGATGCCGGATTTTCCGGTAGATCTGAAGAATTACGGGGTCTACTCCTACCCGGAAAGCCCTCCTTCAAGCCCGGAAAGAATAAACTAGGCCGCATTGTCTTCCGTCCGATGTACATGAAACCGATAATTGGATCACGGTGAATGGATTGAAAGAAATGAGGCGGGGATGGTAACCAGAACGGCATACATAAACGATAAGGGCGAGGCGGCCGTCATATGTGAAAAATGCGGTGGAACGAAAGTGGTCGGGGTTTCCCGGATACCGGATACTTCCAGGCCGATAAAAGCCAGGTGCTCGTGCGGCTTCGTATTCATGGTGAAATTCGAGAAGAGGGGCCACTACAGAAAGCAGGTGTCCCTCTACGGCGAATATGTCGGGACCGGTCCGGAGAGAGAGACGGGGCAACTGAATGTCGAGGACATTTCCGCAACGGGGTTGCAGTTCAGAACGCAGAGGAGCAACACCCTGAAAGCGGGGGACATTTTGAAAGTAACGTTTATGCTCGACGATGCCGGCAAATCCATGATTTCGAAGTTGGTTGAAGTCAAACGCGTGAATGACCGCATGGTGGGCGCGCAATACTGCGACCCGACGATCGAGAAAGCGCTCGCGTTCTACCTCATGCCGTAAGGCTTACAGAGTAGCTCGTGGATTATCGACCCCCGACGGGAATATTCGCCGACCCCGCTCGGACCGGGCCGTCAGCTCCAATCGTACATCAGATCGATCTCGTTGAAAAGTTCGCACCCGTTTTCGGTGACGACGACCATGTTTTCGAGCCTCACGCCGCCGAAGCCCGGCAGGTAGATGCCCGGTTCGATGGTGACCACCATGCCGGGTTCCAGCACCGTGGGCTTTCGCTTGCTCAGCCGGGGCGGTTCATGGACCGCAAGTCCCACGCCGTGACCCAGGCCATGGCCGAAGTTATCCCCGTATCCCGCCTGCTCGATGATATCGCGCGCCACCCTGTCCACGGCGGACGACTCCATGCCGGCGCGGATCGCATCCTGGGCCGCGAGTTGCGCTTCGCGCACGATCCGGTAGATTTCCTTCAGTTTGCCGTCGGGCGTCCCACCGACCCAGGTGCGGGTCATGTCGGAGCAGTACAGGTGGAGCCTCGATCCCATGTCCAGGATAACCGATTCCCCGGCCGAAATCCGTTTGGACGAAGGGACCGCATGAGGCAGGGCCGCGTTGGGGCCGCTTGCGGCAATCGGCGGAAAGGACACGGACTCCGCTCCGTTCTCCCGGATGCGTCGCTCGATCTCCCACGCCACTTCCTTTTCCGTCTTTCCCACCTGAAGGCCGTTCCAGACGGCCTCGATCACCCTCTCCGAATGGCGGACCGATTCCTTGATCAACTTGATTTCGTCGGCATCCTTGATGATGCGCATTCCCTCGACCAGGTTCTCGACGGGCTCCATCACGGCGTTGGGGCGAGCCTGCCTGAGCGCCGCCTCGATTTCCCGGAAGGTGGTTACGGTCAGGTAGTGCGCCTCGACGCCCAATTTCTCCGTGGACAGGGTCGAGAACAGCTCCGGAAGCGATGCGGCCAAACCGTCCCGGTAGATGATCAATTCAAAACCGGGGGCTTCTTGCCGGGCCTCCTCCTCGTACCGGAAGTCGGTCAGCAGGTGCTGCCTGGAGCCCGTTATCAGCAGGTAGCCCGAACTTTCGGTCGGCATGAGGTCTTCGGCTTCGAAGCCGCTCAGGTAGTAGCGGTTTTCGGGGACTGCCACGAGAAAAGTATCGATGTCCCCTTCGGCGAGCAATTTTCTGAACCTGGAAAGCCTTGCGGCAAATGGATCCTTGAGCATGATTCAATCCTCTATATAGGCGTTCTCACTGTACGACCTACCCCTGTGTTCCCACTTCAACGCCGTCTCCGTGTACGGAGGTCGGATGTCGGAAGCCGGATATCGGAAATTGGAGGCATGCCTCCAATCCGATTCCCGACTTCAAGTATCCGGTCTCCGGCCTTGCTGCTTCGGTGGGCAACGACTGACGGAAGTCGATGACGGAAGTCGGAGGTCGGAGATCAGAGATCGGATTCGGATACCGGAGGTCGGAATGGATTTATCCGACATCCGACCTCCGACATCCGAATTCCGTCTCCGTGGCTTTCACGCCGCCTCCCGCGTAGTGGTCTTCGTTACGGCACGGCGCCTGCGGCGGCCTCGGATCACAGGACTCCCTTGGACGAGGGAATCATGCCCCTGCGCCGCTCGTCGATCCGGGTCGCCTCGTCCAGGGCCCTCCCCCAGGCTTTGAAAACAGCTTCGATCACGTGGTGGGTGTTGCTCCCATAGGGGACCTCGATGTGCAGAGTTACGCCCCCATGTTGGCAGAAGGCCCGAAAGAACTCCGGAACGAGTTCCGTTTCGAACTGCCCGACCTTCCACGCCGGGGGCGGCGCCTGGTACACCAGGTAGGGCCGTCCGGAGAGATCCAGGGTCACCATCGCTTTCGTCTCGTCCATGGGAATCACCGCATGTCCGTAGCGCCGTATGCCGGTCCGGTCTCCCAGCGCTTTCGACAAAGCGCCTCCGAGGCAGATGCCGATATCTTCCACGGTATGGTGCGCGTCCACTTCCAGGTCCCCACGCGCCCTGAGGTCCAGGTCGAACTGTCCGTGCACGGAGAAAAGCGTCAGCATATGGTCGAGGAACGGGACTCCCGTTTCCAGCTTCACGTCACCCCGCCCGTCCAGGGCGAGAGTCAGGGAAATATCGGTCTCCTTGGTCTTTCGTTCTATCCTGCCTTCACGGTTGATCGTCGTCATTGGGATCGTCCATCCTTTTCCTGTTCTATGCTGCTTCAATATAAGTTAAGCACCCGTTAGGGAGTTTCCCGCCTTCTCATGCCTTTCCCGTTTCCACCTTACGGCGCCGAAACCTTTGGCGGCGCATCCGGCAGGCAGCAGGTAGCCGGGCGGCGTCATTAACAGCCGACAGTATCTTTATCAGGCTATGGCGGTTTTTGAAACCGCCAATTTCTGTGCTCCGTTCCTTTGTGCGTGTAAATGGACTGCCGGCCGGACATTCGGGAGAAAATTCATTCGGCCGGCAGTCCATTTTTCACGGGTAAGCGGATGTGGTTGGAGAGATGGAGCGCGTCCGGCGGCAACCGGTGATTGAAGGGCTTGCGAAGGTAGGGGAAAGCGGTTGCGAAGCAACCTGGTGGAAAGCGATTCTGATTGATCCGACTTATATTTTTATCATGAGCAACGGACAGGAGGACAGAAAACAGCAGGCGGATAATGCGCCCGGGTCTGCCGGAAGCCGGACGGAACTGGCGGAGGATCGCACCGATTGGGCCCATTGGCGCACAGTTCTTGCCAATGAGCGGACCTTGAGCGCATGGATAAGAACGGGCCTGGCGGCTACGGCAGGCGGTTTGGCGATAGTAAAGCTGCTCGGTTCGTTGGATCATCCCTTGATTACCGGTTCCATAGGCGCCATTCTGATCGTCGCGGGAGGATTCATGTTTGTTGTGGGGTTCTGGCGCTACCACGCAGCCTACAAGAAATTGGAGCAAAAGGGATTGAAAATCAGCACTCCCATAAGGCTGATCGGCGTGCTGATTGTCGGCTTGCTGGCGGCCGCGGTGATAGCGTTTGTATTATTGTTCATCAACGTTCGGGGCTGACAGCCCGAGCGTGGTGGACCGCATCGGCTTGCTCTCATGGTCCCCGATCATGAACCCGCGCATGCGGTTCTCAACGATTTCAACCGTCGTTCCCACGTGCACGTGACGGAAGCATTTGATTTCCGGTTTTGATCCGTCATCGCGTCCTGTTGGACGCCTGTGGCGGCGGCTCCCTACATCGGCATCGGGAGCCGCGACGATGCCGCGTGACGTTCAGACCTTGTTGATTCGCCGCTTGGGCAGTTGGTAAAGCGGGATCAGCGAGCCGATCAGGCCGCCCAGGGCCAGGCCGGTTCCGGCGCCCGCGAATGTGGCCACGCCCGCGCCCGAAGCGGAAAACTGTCCAAGTCCGGCAATGGGCAGGAATCCGGCTGCGATGCCCCAGGCGACCACACCCGACACAATCCCTCCGAGCACCGCTCCCAGCAAGGCTCCGCGGTGGATTGACGGGCTGTAAATGGGCTCTCCCTCCAACTCGTTCACCAAGGGAATCCGGGTCATGTAGCGCTGCCCGCCCGTGTCGTCGCCCTGCTCGCGGCGTACACGGTTTTCACGCTTGTCATGTGCATATTCCATGTTAGGGCTCCTTTTTTGCCTGCGTGGCCTGTCGCGACGCCGGCGGCTGCGCGTCTACTCCGCTGGGCGACAGCAGGCGATGAATCTGCCGTTGCGTGGCCAGGGCAATACGTTCCTCGTCGCCGATGATCCAGCCGTGGTTGCGGATCGTCTCGGTTGGACCACTTACAAACGGGCGAACCATTTCGAGGTAGCGCTCGACCGGCTCGGGCGCGCCGTCGCTCCGCACCAGCAGCAGCGGACCGTGCTTGCCCATATGCCCCAACAGCACCGAGGGGATTGCGCCGAGTATATCGTCGGCGCTTGCGAATATGAAATTATGCCCGGCCTGGGAGATCCCCCAGTCGAAACTGCGTCCTTCCCAGCCCCACCACCAGCCGAAGTTGCGTCCAAAGTCCTTGTAGCCTGCATTGACGGAGTTGGTGGCGAAGATGTCTTCGCCATGAATGCGGTGGACCAGCCCATACTGAGAAAGACTCCGCGCCACCTCGTGCGAAATCACCTCGGGACCGCCCGTCAGGTAAATGTAGGCGCCGTCCTCTCCCCAGCGGCGTCTCAGGATCTTGTGTGTGGCCTCGGGTATGGATTGGCTGTTCACCCAGGCGAAGCCCTTACCCATGTGGGCGTTCCACCCCATGGCGCCCATCCCGTGGGCGATGCCCTCCGGGTGGTCCAGGGCCGAGACGATCACCTCGTCAGGGTGATCGGCCTTGATCGCCGCCTGCCAGCGATCGAGCACTTCGGCCAGTTCGACCGGATCATTGGTGCGAAACTCGCGCGCTTCGTACTTGAGTTCATCCTCGACTGCCCGGCGCACCGAAGGGTCCGTATCCCCGACGATGAAGACCTGTACACGGCCGTCTTGCACGACTCCGTCGGGGCGCAACCGTTTCATCTCCTGTTTTGTCGCCTCGCTGAGCAGTCCCTGGGGGTTCAGGTAGAGCAGTGGCGCATTGACCGGCATGTGGGTGATGCGGTGCATGGCGGTGAAAGCAAGTGGAGCGTCCTGGGGAGCCAGGATGATCGCCCCGGCTGCATTTTCCTCGCGCGTGGCCGGGTAGACGGCCTGGGCCAGGGCGATGGCCTGCATTTCCGGGTTGGAGCCGGGAATCCGCGTGGTGTAGGCGGTCGCCGTGGCCTCGGCTGGGGGACTGGCCGCCTGCGTGAGGGGGGCTCCGGCTGTATTGCCGCAGCCGCTTATAAGGGCCAGGCCGATATAGAGGACCGGTAGGATTCTCATGGTTACATCCCTCCCATCTTGAAGCCTGTGCGCACGAGCGGGTAGTTGAGCGGCCATGCGATGAGGAAACCGATGAAGGACGCCAGCCACATCGCGCCGAACCACAGGATTTCATCCTCTCCGGGCATCATCGGCAGTTTGAACATCTGCATCCACCAGGCCATGGTCATCATTCCCAGGCTGACGGCGCTCATACTGACCGTCGTAACAGCCAGTGTGCGCAGGGCCGCCCGTCCGACGGGCATGCCCGGCATCATCATGCGCCACATCGGGAGTTGAACCAGTAGCCAGGCCGTCAGGATCGCCCCGGCCCACATCGCGACCATCATCAGCACCATTCCCGCCCCGAACAGGAACTCCACGCCATCGGCCCAGGGGCCGAAAAACAGTGGAAAGCCGAACCAGACGAAAGCGTAGCCGATGACGATCATCAGCGGAGCACCGTAGCCGAAGCCCATGGCGGTGGCGGCGGCTGCCGTGATCGCGCCCGCGCGAAGGAATTGAGGGTGCTTTTCTCCGGGATTCAGCTTCGGGTGGCGATAAGCGGCAAGGTAGAGAATGACCCCCAGCAGAGGGGTCAGCAAGGCTGTCATCGTCCAGGCTATGCGCATGCCCGGCGACACTTCGGGCAGCAGTCGCAGGCCGTGAAGAAACACGAAGACGGCGCACGCCCAGCCCAGGGCGATGAATACGGTGAGCAATGCTTCGGTCGGGCCGAACGCCGTAGGTCCCCGGCTGGGATAAGGACCCTTTTCCAGCGCGTGATCCAGACGCGACTGGGCGGCGTAGCTGACACGGTCGCCCACAATCCAGAAATGGCGGAAAGGTCCCTCGGACGGAGTCACGAACCAGTCGGCTCGCTGGCGCCAGGCGTAACGGTCCAATTCGGCCGGGACGCCGCCGTCGTCGCCCGCGTAAAGCAGGGCCGCGGCGTTGGAACGGGCAAGCGGCAGCGCGGCCAGAGCCTGGCGGGCTTCGGAGGGCGCGGCGACCACGTACTCGAAGTAGCCGTCGCGCTGCTCGTACGTGCGCCCCCACCCAAAGCCGCTGTTTCGGTCGCGGAACTCCGCAATCCGTACCGCGTGCTCCGCCGGATTATCCCCGGCAATCCTTTGGACCGGTCCTATCTCCATAATCTGTTGGAATACCCGGTCCGAAATAGCTGATTCGGGCGCGAGCACAAAAATCGGAACTTTGTGGCGCCGCAGAACATCCCCTGCTTCAGGGCCAAGTTGATCGATGCCGACAAAAACCGCTGGACTGCCGGAGTAGGCAGCCCAGTAGGCTCCCGGCAGCGCCCATGCCGGCGCCGATTCGCCTTCGGCCGGCAGGACCACCACATGCCGGATGGGTTGCCCTATCCGGAGTTGGGCGCGAATCTCTTCCATCCACCCGCCCTGGCTCGGCGATGCGTAAGCGGGCGGCGCATCCTCGAGATAGACGGCCCGCCATACGGCCCGGCGCACCTGTTCCGGGTCCCCCGCAAAACGGGTGGTGTTTTTCATCTGGTAGTGCAGACGTCCTTCCGTGGCGGTCTCGGCCCACGGAGCTACCTTGATGTTCTCGCGCGCGACCAAACTCAGGCCGTAGGCCAGGATAACCAGTACCAGCGCTGCCGTCGCCACCGGGGTCCATTTCATGAGCGAGACTCCTTTCACTGATCTCCAGTAGGCATCTTAAGATTCGCCGGAGGGGGAGGGCGATCGACCCGCGCGTCCCGCGGAACAACGCGCCGGATAACGCCCGTGCCCGGAATAAGCCGGGGCGGCGACGCTTCGGGCAGCTTGCCTCCCCGACCCCGCAGGCTGCTCGAATGACCCAGTTCGGCAGCCGGAACCGCCGGTTCGATCGTTACGGCGGCGGCAAGCAACAACACCGGCAGCGACATCGCCTGGAAACCTCTCACATGCGCGGTCCTCCCCGTGGGCATAAGCCCTTCTGAATGCTATACACAAGTGAAAGCCGTTGCGGCTCCATGTCAACATCTGAATTGGGGAAAAGCGCTGGTTACGTAGAAGCGACGGGAAATATACGGGAATGGCGGTACGAGCGTGTCCTGGTCCGGAGCCGTTGGCCGGAGAAGCATCCGGGCGCTCCAGGGGACCATCGCCGTCATGGAGGAGCGCCCTGTGAAGCCGCCGGTTCCCGGAGAAGATGCTTGCGACCCCTGGATTCTACTGGATTTGGCATGGTTCATAAGCCATGTGTTTGAGATAACACTTGAAAGGATTCATCGTCATTCCCCCGCGGGCGGGAGCCCGGGGTTTTCGAGGTTTCCCGGATCCCCGCTCCACGCCTGCGCGGGGACAAGCTTTGTGGGGGCGACGGCTTAAGTGTTACCCCATTTTGAACCATGGCCATAAGAGGGCTGCTGTCCACGGGGGACGCCCGGCGAATGGATGGCGTGATGGTCCGGTGAATTCCAGGTGCTTGCCGTCCATTTCATCTTTAATGAAAAAGATGAAAAATACATTTTACATTATCCTGGTATTGTAATATATATCTGATTCTACTTTTCACGGAACCATATCATTATAAATCGGGTGAATTGCTTACTTATTTTCTTTCCGGCACGGCGGAAGCGAGGAAGAACGCACAGGGGGAGGCGCCATGGTCGTAAAGTTGTTTGCGCGTATGAATATCATTTCACGTATTTACCTGCTTATCTTCGGGGCTGCGCTGGGCGTGGCCGCTGTTGTCGTGATGAGTGCCGGCTCCATTGAAGACACGCTCATGCAGGAGCGTAGCGAACAAACACGGCGCCTTGTGGAGACCGTCAGTTCCATGGCGGCCGACTATCAGGCGCGCGGCAAAGCCGGTGAGTTCTCCGACGAGGAAGCCAGGCAAATGGCCCTCAAAGCCATCATCAATATACGCTATGATTCCAATCAGTATTTCTGGGTCAACGACATGAACGGCAAGATGCTCATGCATCCGACTCAACCCAAACTCAACGGCGCGAATGTCATCGACCTGCGCGACGCCAAGGGGGTTCGCTTTTTCGCCGATATGATCGATACCGTAAAGAAGAACGGCAGCGGCAGCTATCGCTACTACTGGCCGCCCGATGCCTCCAAGGCTCAGCTCAAGATTTCCTATGTAAAAGGGATTCCCGATTGGGGTTGGGTCATCGGCAGCGGTGTGTTCGTCGACGACGTGGCGAAGGAAGTCTGGGATATCAACAAGAAACTGGGAATTGCGGCCGGCGTCGTTTTGATCGTCGTTCTCGTCTTTGCCGCCGTGATCGCCCGGAGTATATCCGGACCGATCAGGCGCATCGTGAGCGGTCTGGCCGATAGCGCCGACAAGGTGGCTTCCGCCGCGGGCCTGCTTTCATCCTCGAGCCGTGAACTTGCGGACGGGGCTTCCGCACAGGCGGCGTCCATCGAGGAGACATCCGCGTCCATCGAGGAGATGTCTTCCATGACGAGACACAATGCTCAAAACGCCGGCCAGGCCGACCGGATCATGCGGGAAACCGCCTCGGTGGTCTCGGCGGCCTCCGATTCCATGACCCGTTTGACATCGTCGATGGACGAGATTACGAAGGCGTCGGAGGAGACTTCGAAGATCGTCAAGACCATCGATGAGATCGCTTTCCAGACCAACCTGCTGGCGCTGAACGCGGCGGTCGAGGCTGCAAGGGCCGGAGAGGCCGGGGCCGGGTTCGCCGTCGTCGCGGATGAAGTGCGCAACCTCGCCATCCGCGCCGCCGAGGCGGCGAAGAATACGGCCGATATGATCGAAGGGACGGTCAAGCGGGTCAAGGATGGGTCCGCGTTGGTTCAAAAGACGAACGAGGAGTTCGCCAGGGTGAGTGGAAGCGCGACCAGGATGAGGGAACTGGTCACGGATGTCTCTGCCGCATCGCAGGAGCAGGCCCAGGGGATCGAGCAGGTCAACAAGGCCGTGTCCGAAATGGACAGGGTCGTTCAGCGGAATGCCTCCACGGCCGAAGAGTCGGCGTCCGCATCCGAGGAGCTGACTGCGCAGGCGGGACAGATGAAGGAATTCGTCGCAAGCCTTGGAGCCATCGTGGGCGGGAGCGAAAAGGCGGGTCGTCCCGGCGCCGTGGTTCATCCCAATGCCGCCGATAAGGGGCGGGGCCTTACCGGCGTTTCGCCCTCGCCGGCCGGGAAAGCGCCGTCTCCTTCGGTCAAGGCGGCCGGGCGCTTGAAAATCGCCGGACCCCGAAGGGCGGTGCGGGAAGTGCGCCCCGAACGGGTAATCCCCTTCGACGACGGAAAATTTGAAGACTTCTAGATCAGCGCGCCGTAAATTCGTTCCCCCCTGACTGCCCCTTCCATTGGCCCTGGGAGCGGACGTGAAGCGCCAAGTGAGGGGGTACGAACTTGTGGTTCGATGTTCCAGGTGGCTTTAGGATTGAACGGCCTCGGGGGAGAGGCCGTTTTTGTTTTGTGGGGCTTTCCATCATCGAAGGGCTCTACGGGCGGGGCTCCTCGAGGCAGGACATTTCGGAATCGGGATGTTTCGGACCCGTTCCACTCCATTGACCGGTTCATGAGAGTGCCGGGGGAGTTCGAGCGTGAGACGGCCCGGCGTGTGTCGTAGCGAAGGTGGAGGCGAAGCTGCCGGCGGGGGGGCGGACACGGTCCTTCGCGGCGGGGTGCGCATAG
>CAYOVG010000016.1:40300-40580 GCA_964407285.1 uncultured Syntrophobacteraceae bacterium | reverse complement strand
CAAGATTCTGATATTAGCATCCACGTGTACTGCCCATGAATGACAGTTATGTCGAAAACGGGGTCACGTGACGCGCATTCGGGTCTTCAGAACGGATCCCAGAACGTCCATGGCGTCGGCCAGTTGCCGGTCGGAGAGATACGGAGCGGGACCGAAACGGAGGGCGTCGCCGCGAAAATCCGCAAGCACCCCCCGCTCGAACAGGAGGCGACACAGCTCACCCGCGCGGGGGGAGCGCAAAACCAGGAAACCCGCGATACGGTCGAGATCGATCGCGCGG
>CAYOVG010000016.1:0-40290 GCA_964407285.1 uncultured Syntrophobacteraceae bacterium | reverse complement strand
GTACGCTGACGGCCCACGTCTGCCGCGCCACTTTATCGCTGGCGTTCATTCATCGCGGGAGTCGGCGCTCGATGCGGCGCAACGCCTTTGGAAACAAGGCCTACATCCAACGCGCATCGTCGGTCCCCAAGGAGAGGTTATCGATACAGTCGAGATCGATCGCGCGGTCCCGGTCGATTACATTCGGGTCGGCATCCAGGGCGTCGAACTTCTCCGCCAGCAGGCCGACCTGGTGCCGGCTGACCTCCCGCAACAAAGCGGGAGTGAGTCCCTTCTCCGAAAAAAAGGACAATACTTCCGCGGCCCGGTAGTGGCTTGTGGGATCGTACGTGGACCCGGCGAAACGCCAGGGTCCCTCGCCGTAGGATACCCGAACATCCTCCGGCCCGCCGGAGCCGGAAACGGCCGAGCCGGAACGGCCGGCGCCGTCAAGCACCCCGAACTCGCTGAACCAGCCGGTAACGACCGGACGCATCACGCAGTCCGCCGGAAAACGCAGGAAAGCGTTCCCTTCCCCCATCTGGCAGTACTTGTAGCCGCCCCCCGCCACGAACGCCCCCCGGAGCCGTTCGCGCCTGATGGAAAAGGGCGCGACATTGAGGCTATGGTAGACATCCACGAGCATTTCCGCCCCCACCTTCCGGCAGGCTTCCAGCACGTCCCCCAGTCCTTCCGCCATCTGTCCGGTCCTGAAGAAGACCGACGAGACCATCACGGCCGCCGTCCGGTCGTCGGCCGCGGCGATGAGACGCTCCGCCACGGATGCGGCGGGCGCGGAAGGCGTCCTCACGACCTCGACGCCCTCCTCCGCCAGGCGGTCGAACTGGCGCCGGAGGCTGTGGAATTCTCCGTCGGTGGTTACAATGCGCGGACGTGTCCCGAGAGGAAGGGCCGACAGGAAACGCACCACGACGTCATGGACGCTCGCCCCGAGCGCAATCTCACCGTCCTCGTCGTCCAGGAGCCGCGCAAATCCCTTACGGACGATGTCCGCCTTTTCGAACGCGCGTTCCCATTTCTTATCCAGGTACCGCGCGGCATCCAGCCAGGCCCGTTTCTGTCCCTCGAAACCGCGGTCCGGCCACGCCTGGTGGGAGTGCCCGGTGAGAAGGAGCCGCTCCCCCACTCGAAACATGCTGTAGGACGGAGCGAGGGCATTGGGCGTCCGGTAAAGGCTTTCCGGAGATACGGGGAGCGGGGACGTCACTGCTTTTCGAACTCCGTGCGGATTGCCCACAGATCGGGGAAGAAGGGTTTGAAGAGGGTGGTCCTGAGGTATTCGACACCGGCGGACCCGCCGGTGCCGTATTTCGCGCCGATCATCCGCTCGACCATCTTCACGTGCCGGTAGCGCCATTCCTGGAACCGCTCGTCGATATCCAGCAACTGCTCGCAAAGGTAAGCGATATCCGGGGCGCCGGCGTACACGTCGATCAGCGCCTTTCGGACCCGCGGGTTCGAATCCGTGGGCAGCGTCACATCCCGGTCGAGGACCTCGGGGGGAACCGAATACCCGCGCCGGGCCAGAAGCTTCAAGAAGGCATCCCACAGGGAAGGTTTGCGGTAGCGCTCCTCCAGGCGGCGGGCGGATTCCGGGCTATGGGAAAAGGCCCTGAGGATTTCGGGCCGCTTCCACCCCAGGGCAAATTCCACCTCCCGGAACTGCGCGGACTGAAAACCGCTCGCCGTGCCGAGCAGGTCCCGGAAGGCCAGAAATTGGAGGGGCGTCATGGTTTCGAGAACTTCCAGGTGAGTGAGCATCACCCTCGCAATGGCCGCAATGCGGTTCAGGACGGCCTGAGCCCCGGGCAAGGGTTTCCCCGTCTCCAGGATATCCCGCAGGGTATCGATCTCATGGAGGATTTCCTTGAACCAGAGTTCATACGCCTGGTGGACGATGATGAAAAGCATCTCGTCCCTCGCCCTTTCCCCGGACAGAGGTTCCTGGAGAGAAAGAAGGGCGTCCAGCTTCAGGTAGCTTGAATAAGTGAGCGACATCACCGGCCTCCATGGAAGAAACAATACCCCTGCGAATACATGCTTCTATAACAGCTTTCCCAAAGCCTTCTCCGGGGGCCGGCGTTCGGGAACGTACTGGTGAGGTATCTTGTCCTCGTTCCATTCTTGGGAAACGTACAGATTGCAGTAACAACTCCCGTACTCCGCCACGTCGGGCGTGCGGTAGACGCACGGACAAATGATGTCCTTGTCCCATTCCCGGTCGTCGGAAGCCAGCCGGCACGGGCACGCCATATAACCGTAGCGTTCCTTGTTCGTGATGAGGCTTCTCAGGAGGTCGAAGACTTTTTCTTTGTCCTTATTGAAATAGTAGCCTTTCTTTTCCTGGGCGGCCTTCAGCATCTGGTACAACTGTTCCACGTCCATCACAGATTCAGAGCCTCCTTGATCTCGTCCTTCCTGAAACCGACGATCACCTTGTTGCCGATGACGATGGTGGGGAAAGAGCAGGAAGGGTTGAGTTGCTTGACCTCCTCGAGGATCGCTTTCCTCTCGTCGCCGTTCAACGTATCCACATCGACACAGTCATATCCGATTGCGCATTCGGTAAGGAATTCCTTGGCGTTCCTGCAATGAATGCACGTGCTCAGGGCATACACCTTCACATCGTTACCGCTCATATTGCTCCCCTTGTCATTTTTCCGCTTTTCCGCAGCCATTCCGATGAATAATTGAACAATCCCGTAGATACACGGCCTTTAACCACTAATCGAATGGAAGTCAATTCATTTCAGGGCAAGGCTGCGTCCTGGAAAAGCCCCGATTTCCCACTCCGGGAAATAAATGAATAGCCTCATCCTCTCAGATCTGCTATCATTTTTTTGTTCCCATATCTGTTCATGTTAAATCTTTATTGGCGATTGTCTCCGCTAACCGATGGATCAGGATTGCTTTTATGGAGAAAATTATCGATCCGCGCCGGCTCCTTTCAAGCCTTTCGACCTGTCTCGATTTCGCGAAGGAAGGCCTGGGCCGCCATCACAAGCAGGTGGCTTTCATCGGCATGAATCTCGCGCAGGAAATCGGGTTGAAAGATGAGGACAAGGACCTCCTTTTCAAGGCGTCCATCGTCCACGACGCGGGAGTCAGTACTTTCCACGAGAAATCGCAACTCATAAATTTCGAAGTGGAAGAACCCTGGGACCACTGCAGGAACGGGTACGAACTGGTGCGGCGGGTGGATTTTCTACGACGGGTGGCGGAGATTATACTCTATCACCACGACCGGTTCGAGGGGAAGAACCGGTCCGGGCTCATCGGCAGGGAGATACCTCTCGCGGCTCGAATCATCCACCTGGCGGACCGTGTGGACATCCTATTGAAAAGGGACCGGCATGTGCTGGAACAGCAAAGTATCGTTTCAGACAAGGTCGAGGAGCTTGCGGGAGAGGTATTCGATCCGGAACTCGTGGAAGTTTTCACGCAGGTGTCACGCCGCGAGAGTTTCTGGCTGGACCTCACCTCCCCTTTCCTGCGACCGGAACCGGAGAAGTCGCTCGACACGGGAACGGGAGAAGTGGGAATCACCGAAGAGGACCTCAGGCAGATCGCCGAGATGTTCGCCAAGGTCATCGACAGGAAGAGCACCTTCACTCACCGGCATTCCAGGGGAGTGGCCGGCGTGTCGGCCCGACTGGCCGAAGTGCTGGGCTTCGACAGGGAGAAGGTGGTGATGATGGAAGTCGCGGGGCTGCTCCACGATGTGGGGAAGCTGTCGATTCCGGACGAAATCCTGGAAAAACCCGCGGCGCTCACCAGGGAGGAGCATTCAATCATCAAGCAGCACACCTACTACACGCTCCGGATACTGGAAGCCGCCGGCGTGCCGGACCCCATACCCGAGTGGGCGGGCAACCACCATGAAAAACTCGACGGAAGCGGATACCCCTTCCACCTCGATGCCGACCAGATCACGCTGGGGGCAAGGATCGTCGCCGTAGCGGACGTCTTCAACGCTCTGCACGAGGACCGACCGTACCGCCCCGGCATGAACAAGAGCCAGATCGAACGTGTGATGAGGGGCATGGTGGTGAACAACGCCCTCGACGGAGATATCGTGAAGCTGCTTCTCGATTTGTATGACGAACTGGTCGCAATGTTCGACAGCTTGTCTCTTTAATCACAGGACCGTTAGATCGTCGCCCAGGCCGTCGTCGGTTCGTAGCCCGGCCCACGTGATCGTCTTCGGGACGGAAGTCGGAATTCGGAGGTCGGAAGCATACAAACCCATTTCGACCTCCGGCTTCCGGTATCCGAATCCGATCCCTGATCTCCGACCACCGACATCCGTCTGCGCGCCTTCTCCGTGCTCTCCGCGGTTTCCAGACGGCCACCCGCGAAATGGTCCAATCTCTGCTCCGGCTGTGTTTTTCACACCCCCCACGAAGCGGTCTCATCTTTGTTCCGGCTACCACCACAATCCCATGCCCCGGAGCCGGTCGAAAATTCGATCGCCTTTCCCATTCTTTTCATACAGCAGGTTGCATATTCTCTATTACATATTGTATAAAGGCCGGGACCGATCCGATCATTCAATTGCATTACCAGGAGCGATAAGCCTCTTTCCTTGTGAGCGGATGACCATGCGAAATTCCTGCCGTTATTGAACCGGGAATTTCCCCGTTGTCCATCGGCGCAAGTCGAAAGGAGGACGACGACATTACGGGCGTGGGGTGAGCGCCATTTCGCGCCCTCGCCCCGAAACCACACTCCCTTCCGAATGTCCGGGAGGGATTTCAGGAGATGCGCTTTGGGCGCCGAATCGATATTTGGCAGCCGGCAGCGGGGCACGCTCGCGTTGAGAATCACTGCATCCTATGCAGTCGTGGGACTATCGTGGATATTCTTTTCCGATCAAGTGCTGTGGATGTTCTCCGATGCCCCCGATGCTTTCGTGACGATTTCGACCGTCAAGGGTTTCGC
Source organism: uncultured Syntrophobacteraceae bacterium (assembly GCA_964407285.1). Lineage (GTDB taxonomy): Bacteria > Desulfobacterota > Syntrophobacteria > Syntrophobacterales > Syntrophobacteraceae > CAYOVG01. The sequence goes on along the minus strand of CAYOVG010000016.1, from coordinate 35,349 downwards.
GTATGTTTTACTGACCGCCCTGCTGCTCTACAGTCTGACAAGCCGCGGCGCCGGGGAACTGGAACGGTCGCGGGAATCGTTGCGGGAAAGCGAGCAACTGTTCCGCAAGCTCTTCGAATCGCTGCCGTTGGGTGTGGCGCTGATCGACCCCGACAACCGGCGGTTCCGGTTGTTCAACGACGCGATGGCCGAAAGCCTGGGCTACACTCGAAGCGAGTTCGGCGCCTTATGCCTTGAAGACATCGAACCGGGGCTCGACGGATCAGCCATTGCCGAACAGCATGCGAGGCTCATCCACGAGGAGGAGGAGCGCATCCAGTTCGAAACACGGCTCCGCGCCAAGTCGGGCGAACTACGCGATATGCTGGTGGATGCGCTCGCCGTGGAAATAGGAGGCCGCAAACTCGTGCTCAACATCAATACCAACATGACGGAGCGCAAGAAGACGGTGGCCAGAATTGTCAGGCAGAACGCAATTCTCGAAGGCATAAACAGGATTTTTCGGGAAGCTCTGAGTTCGCGCACAAAAGAAGATCTCGGAAGGACATGCCTGGCCGTAGCCGAGGAAGTCACGGGAAGCCGGTTCGGGTTCCTCAGGGAAATCGACCCGGACGGACATGGGAAAAACATCGCCGTCAGCGGCCTGGACCGGGAGACCCGCGATATGGACGACCTCACGGACCGGTGCGGAATTTCCGACGGCGCGGCGCCTCTCCACGCTCTCCGGAGCGGACTGCCGAACGGCGAAGAGAGTTCCTGCACCAAAAATCCGATCCTCCCCTCCGGTTGGGGCGAACCGGGCTCCGGCTACCACCCGGTCTTGAGAACATTTCTCAATATTCCGCTCATGCGTAACGAACAATCCATCGGCGTGCTCGGAGTGGGCAACCGGGAAGGCGGATACGGCCATGAGGAACTGGATGCTCTCGAGGCGCTGTCTCCGGCGGTCGTGCAGGCTCTTCTGCACAAGCAGGCCGAAATCGCGGTCCGCAAGTCGTTGGACGAGAAGGTCATATTGCTCAAGGAGATCCATCACCGCGTCAAGAACAACCTCCAGATAGTCGCCAGTCTCCTGGGCCTCCAGGCGAATCGCTCAAAGAATCCGGAAGTCTGGAGCGTATTGGAGGACACCCGAAACCGTGTGAAATCGATGGCCATGCTCCATGAGGCCCTTTACCGGTCCGGGAATCTCGAGCACATAGACTTCGGAGTCTACGTTCGGGACCTGGTTGCGCAACTGATAAGCTCTTTCGGGCGGACCGCGGAGCGCATCAGAATCGAGGAGCGCATCGCCCGGATCAGGCTTCCGTTGGATCAGGCGGTGCCCTGCGGTTTGATCGTCAACGAACTTGTCTCCAATACTCTGAAGCACGCTTTCCCCGGAGAGCGCTCCGGCACGGTGGTGGTGGAAATGAACAGGAATGCCGATGGGATGTTGCAGTTGAAGGTCCACGATAATGGAGTGGGTCTGTGTCCCGCGGTAGATCCCGCCGGCGCCTCCACTCTCGGATTGAAAATGGTCGCTACCCTGACCGGCCAGTTGGGCGGACAAATGACGGTAGAAGGGAAAGTCGATGCAGGCACGTCGATCGGCGTCGCTTTCCCCGTTCCTTGCAGCAGCGCTTTAACCGAGGACGGATATGAATCCACGCATTCTTGTCGTTGAGGATGAAAGCATCGTCGCTTTGGAAATTATGGAGCGGCTCGAAACCCTGGATTACCGGCCTGTCGGGCATACCGGCAACGGAGAGCAGGCCCTTGCGCTCACCGGTTTGCACAAACCGGACCTGGTTCTGATGGACATCCGCCTGCAGGGGCCCATGGACGGAATCACGGCAGCCGGTGAAATCCATCAGCGGTTCCACGTTCCGGTAATCTTCCTCACGGCCAATTCCGAGGACATAACGATCGACCGGGCGAAACTCGCAAACCCTTACGGGTACATTCTCAAGCCGTTCGATGATCGTGAACTCAGATCCACCATAGAGATTGCCCTGTACAGGCGCCGAACCGAAGAGGAAATCCGCCGTCTGAACCGTCTCTACGATGTTTTGAGCCACGTGAACCAGGCCATTGTGCGCATCAGGTCGCGGGAGGAGTTGCTCGCGGCCGTATGCCGCCTGGTAGTCGAACGCGGCGCCGTCGATCTGGCCTGGGTCAGCCGGTTTGACCCGGACACGGCGAAAGTTTCGACTATTGCCCATTTCGGTAATTATAGTAATGTATTGAATGAGGCTTTTTTCTTGACCGGCGCTCATCCTCACTCGGAGGACGACCCCGGTCCGGCCCTGCGCGAGGGCAATCCGTTCGTCTGCAACGACTGCAGCCGGGACGGTTGCGTCTGCCTGCCCGAAGAGGCGCGCATCGCCCTCGACTTCCGGTCCTGTGCGTCGTTTCCGCTTTCGTCGCGAGGCCGGGTATGGGGCGCATTGAACCTTTTCGCCCGTGAGGAAGGTTTCTTTTCCGGTCAGGAAGTCGAGTTGCTCAAAAGGGTAACCATGGACCTCTCGTTTGCGATCGATAAGATCGAGAGCGACCTCCGGCGGGAGCAGGCGGAGGAGTCGTTGCGAGAAAGCGAGATGCGCTATCGCAAGCTGTTCGATGAAGCCACTGAAGGAATCGTCCTTGCGGACGCCCTAACGGGTGAGATTTTGGAATGCAACCGGACGTTTTCCTTATTGAGCGGCTACGACCGGTCGGAATTGATCGGAAAGCCCCAGGCGATGTTGCATCCCGGAGAAGAGAACTGCTCGGGGGGTTCCCGGACATTTGTCCAACACAGGGGCGACAAAGAGGGCATGATGCTCGAGACGGAGCTTCTCACCAAATCCGGCTCGGTGAGGCAGGTGGAGATCAAGGCAAACATCATTACGGTATCCGGCCGCAGCGTCATCCAGGGGTTCTTCCGCGACGTGACCGAAATCAAGGAAGGAGAGGAGCTTTTCGCCCAGATATTCCAGCAAAGTCCCGCGATAATTACAATCACCCGAATGAGCAACGGGCAAATCATGGAAGTGAACGACGCCTATGTGAAGGCGTCGGGCTTCTCCCGCGAAGAGGCCATCGGCAAGTCATCCGTCGAGTTGAACCACTGGGCCGAGCCCTCGGACCGTGACTCGTTCATAAGCATCTTGCGGGAGATCGGGTTCGTGCGCAACCAGGAGGTCTTGCTGCGGAGCAGGTCCGGCGAGGTCTTTCCCGCCCTCTGCTCCATGGCCGCCCTCACGATCAAGGGGGAGCAGTGTATTCTTACAACCGTGATCGATATCTCGGACCGCAAGAGGGCGGAGGAGGAAAAACTGAGGCTGGAATCGCAGCTTCGCCAGGCACAGAAACTCGAAGCCGTCGGGACTCTGGCCGGGGGCATCGCCCATGACTTCAACAACATCCTGGCGGTGATCATCGGCTACGCGGAGATGGCTCAAATGGACGGGGCCGAGGGGTTCCTGGCCGGAGAGGATCTGCGGGAGGTCACAAGGGCCGCCTACCGGGCCAGGGACCTGGTGCGGCAGATCCTGGCTTTCAGCCGAAAGAGCGAGCAGGAGAGGACCCCCGTCCGGGTGGACCTGATCGTGAAAGAGGCGATGAAGATGCTTCGCGCCTCCCTGCCGTCGACTATAGAAATCAAGACGAATGTAGGGTCCAAGTCAACCGTTATGGCGGACCCCACGCAGGTCCACCAGGTGCTCATGAACCTCGCCACGAATGCGGCTCACGCGATGCGGGAACAGGGAGGGGTGCTCGATGTGAGCCTTACCGACGCTCTCGTGGGAAATGAATCGGTTCCGCCGCATTCGGACCTGGCGCCCGGTCCTTTCGTCAAGCTTTCCGTCAAGGACACAGGTGGAGGCATCGACCCGGCCATCATGGATCGCATTTTCGATCCCTTTTTCACCACCAAGGCGCAGGGAGAGGGAACGGGCCTGGGACTGTCTGTCGTCCATGGAATCGTGAAAAATCATGGGGGATTCATCGAGATGGAAACCACCCCTGGAAGGGGGACTACCTTCACGGTGTACGTCCCGGCCATGGAGTCCGCCCAGGAGCCGGAAACGGTGAATTGTATCCCTCACTGCCGGGGCGGCAATGAGCGTATTCTGCTTGTGGACGATGAACCGGCACTGGGATCGGCCGTGAAAAGGATGCTGGAGCGTCTCGGATACGAAGTGGAGTACTGCGCAAGCAGCACTGATGCCCTGCGGACCTTTCGCCTGCAGTCCGAAGACAGACCCTTCCACCTGGTGATAACCGACATGACCATGCCGCGCCTCACGGGGGCGGACCTCGCCAGGAAACTCCTCCGGCTGCGGCCCGGTCTTCCCGTTATCCTCTACACGGGCTTCAGTGAACGGATGGACGCCGACCGGGCGAAGGACATCGGAATAGCGGCGTTCCTCATGAAACCCATCGTGGCGGCCGAACTTGCCGGGAAGATCGATGAAGTGCTGCACATGTAAGACTTCGCCCGTGGATTGCGTGGATTGACTCTCATGCGTTTTACACCTCCCAGAAAAGTAGTGGTGGAAGCCGAAGTGGCCGGGAGCGTCCTCGTGCGGACACTGAGAAACAGCCTGCCCGGCGCCCGGTTCGACGTCGTGGACGAAATACCCGGCAGGACGGAGCACGACCCGGAACGCCTGGAGGTTGTGGCTTTTCGCGGCCGGTTCCTCAAGTCGTGTCCCGGGACCCGCCACTACCACTGCTGCGGATACCGGATACTGCACTTCGGCGCCCAGTGCTCGCTCCAGTGTTCGTATTGCATCCTGCAGGCCTACCTCAATCAGCCCAACCTTAGGCTCTTCGGGAACACCGACACCCTCTTCCGGGAACTCGACGAGGAACTCGACGCATCCCCCGGGCGCATTCTCCGCATAGGAACGGGCGAATTCACCGACTCGCTCCTCCTCGATCCGTGGACCGGGTTCTCCCGCATGGCGATCCCCCATTTTGCCGGAAAGCCGGGCGCGGTGCTCGAACTCAAGACAAAAACGGATTTCATCGGCAACCTTGCGGAGCTCGACCATGGCGGCCACGCCATAGTGGGATGGTCCCTCAATGCGCAAGCCGTCCGAAGACGGGAAGAGCCCCTGGCCGCGTCCCTATCCGCCCGGCTCGCGGCCGCCCGCGCCTGCGCCGGGTGGGGATACCACCTGGCGTTCCACTTCGATCCCATGATTGAACACCCGGGGTGGAAGCAGGGTTACGGCGAGATCCTGGACAGGCTCTTCGAGAGCGTGGACCCGGCGCGGATCGTCTACATCAGCCTGGGAGCCTTTCGCTTCATGCCCGAACTCAAGGCCGCAATGCAGGCCACGCATCCCCGAAGCCGCATTCTCCATGGTGAATTCATCCGGGGGCTGGACGACAAAATGCGCTACTTCCGGGATATCCGCGTGGAACTCTACTCCTTCATGGTGGAACGTATACGCAGGGCCGACCCTGACCTTTGCGTATATCTTTGCATGGAGGGAAGCGACATATGGCGAGAATCCTTCGGTTTTTCGCCCGACGAGAAGGGCGGTCTGCCCGCCATGCTGGACCGCGCCGTAGGGGAAAGGATGAGGGGGATAGGGGCGGCTTCCTGATTCCGTGAGCTTCATCGCTTGCACTTTTCCATGTTATGTTGTATGGATTGGGAAACTCTTGATTCGAAGGAAAATGCGCATGGAACACGGATTGAGAAGGTATGAGGCTTTTCAGGGACTGTTCATGATCTTTTTTCTCATCGTGTGCCTTTTTCTGGCCTACCCGATGGCGACGCTCTACGGCTATTCCTATAGCCCTGATTCTCCCATCTCCTTCACGGGCGCCAATTTCCGGACCGTATCCTTCTGGATGCAGCAGCAGTGGATCGACAAGGGACCTTTCGGCGGCGCCATCGTGTTCCTCGGCTGGTTTTCGTTCATCTTCGTTATCGCCCGCTTCGTGTGGCTGCCGCTGCAGGTGCTGGGCAGATACATGGCGGGCGATATTTTGGACGAAGCGACCAGCAGGGCCCCGCGCCACAACCGCCCCTCCCTCGAAACCCTGATGTTGAAGCCGGAACAGCTATTCGACGCGGAACATGTGCGCAGAAAGGCCGATCAGTTTCCGCACAAGTTCGTATTGCACCCATTCCAGCGTCTCCTCCTGCTGCTTCCGCAGCCCAAGGCGGCCATGTCATCGGAGGAACTCGCGGAAAAGGAACGCCGGGTTTCGGAAACCGACTGGCAATTCCTGCACAACTCCTGGTCCCCCGTCAAGTGGCTCTTATGGATACTCCCGCTCCTGGCGCTGATGCAGACCGTGTGGCTTTCGTTCGAGGTTGCGCAGCACATAATCCCGAAGGGCGCCGAGAACCCCGAACTGTTGAGCGCCGGGCCGGTCCTGGAGTGCCTGCTCCCCATCCTGCAGATCGTGGCGTTCAGCATTTTCCTCAATTTGGGCTGCGGCCTGCAACGCCGGATGGAAAGCATTTACCTGTCGGGCGTGGACGCTCTTTTCTACGACAAGCTCCTATCGCGCCTTCCTTTCCGAAGCGGCGACACGCCGGTCATCCTGGAAGCGCTCCAGCGACTTTCCGAAGAAATCCTCAGCACCCTGGAGCGCATGGAAAAGGCTCCGGCTCCGCAGGGAAAGCCCTCGAGCGAGTAGGCGCGGACGGACGGCTTCGAATCGGGTTTCCCACCGGCGCCGAGGTTCACCCGCCGGCAGATCAGTATTTACAGCGCGGCTCCTCTCCCCGGGACCTCACTTGCTCGAACAAACGGCGGGGGGCATCCAACTGCTTTCGGAGTTCTTCATAGCGGCTCTCATGGGACGGATGCGTGGAGAGGAACTCGATCGGCTGCCCCCTGGACATCTTCGACATGTTCTGCCAGAAAGCAAGGCTTTGGGCCGGGTCGAAACCCGCTCGCGCCATGAGGTCCAGGCCGACCGCGTCCGCCTCCTTTTCGTGAATGCGGCTGAACGGCAGCAAAATGCCGACCCCCGCGCCGATACCCAAAACCTTTCGTATGGCTTCGTGCTTCCATCCATCCTGCTGCTCGCTCAACAGGTCGAAAAGGGCGAGTCCCCCCTGCACGGCCAGTTGCTGGGTCATTCGCTCATTTGAGTGATTCGCCAGGATGTGCCCCACTTCATGGCCGATCACCGCCGCCAACTGCCCCTGGGTGTCGGCGACGTCGAGCATTCCGGAGTTGACGCCTATCTTGTTACCGGGCAGGGCAAAGGCGTTGGGCCTGGGATCGTCGAAAACCACGACTTCCCAGTTCTGACCGGAACCGGAATCGGGCACGGCGCTGATGATGTTTTTGACCACGCATGACACATAGCCGTTTATCCGGGGATCGGCAACAACGGGCTGCGTGCGTTTGAGGTCCTCAAAGGCTTTGGCGCCCATGGACGCAAGACGTTTGTCGGGTATGAGCGAGAGCTGGTTTCTGCCGGTGGGCGTTTCATCGCATCCCGCGAGACCGGCGATCACAAGGAGAAGAACCATCGACGTTTTGATAAATTTCATGTACGAATCCTCTAAGCTTCCGTTTTTTCAACAACCGGTATCCTGTAAGAATGGACTTCCCTCACGGCTGTACCGCCCCAACCGGTCGAATCGTATCTCAACAGATTATAGCACATTATTCCGGAACCGATACGCTCTGTTTATCTATGACCGTGCTTACGGATGTTCCATGCATCGCCCGAGTTCTTATATTATTGGCATTATGGCTGTTCCTTGATTCGGCTATTCGAGAAGGGAGATCCATGTTCCTGAGATTTTGGCGTTTCGTCACGCTCACGCTCGCAGCTTTGACCCTTACAATGACGTCCGCGCATGTACTGGAACTGCCGCAGAAGATGAACTATGATGCACGGATGTACTCGGCGGTCAACACGACACTGTACCGCTATTTCGCGATCGTCGGCGGCTTCTACACCGTCGCTTCGATCTTTGCGGCCGCGGTATCGGCATTCCTGGTCCGCAGGCGTGGAAGGACCTTCGGGTGGACTTTGGGCGGCGCGGTTTGCCTGTTGGCGGCTTTCATCACATGGCTCGCGGTCGTCGCCCCCGTCAACGCGGAAGTGGCCGAGGCGCTGAAATCGGCTCCCGAGTCGGTTCCGGACCTGTGGATGCGCCTGCGTAACCGGTGGGAGTACGGACATGCGACAGGTTTTGTCATCACCCTGGTCGGTTTTGGACTTCTGCTGACCTCCATACTGGTGGAGACGCCGGATGACGACGAATGATCAAGTGCTTTCGGTTTCAAACCTGCGCAAGGTTTACGGCAGGACGGCGGCCGTGGACGGCGTTTCATTCGATGTCGGCCGAAATGAGATAGTCGGTCTCCTGGGTCCGAACGGAGCGGGAAAGACCACCACCATTAATATGATCCTGGGCGTACTCGAACCCAGTTCCGGGACGGTCCGCATCGTAGGCGAAGACATTTCGACCCGTCGCTCGCAGGCGCTCCAGTACACGAATTTTGCGGCCGCACACGCTCCTTTGCCCGGAAACCTGTCCGTGTATCAGAATCTGCGGGTCTTCGGCCTGCTGTACGCAGTGAAGGACCTGTCGGAACGTATCCGGGAGGTCATGGAGCAATTCGACCTCGCGGCCTTTCGGGACGTGAAATGCGGAGTGCTTTCCTCGGGAGAGCAGACGCGCGTTTCCCTGGCCAAAGCCATGCTCAATCGTCCGCGACTGCTTCTTCTCGACGAACCCACAGCGTCGCTCGACCCTGCGGCGGCGCACGATGTGAGGGAAAAAATCCGTATGCTCGCTTCGGAGGGAACAGAGGGAGTACTGTGGACCTCCCACAACATGCACGAAGTGGAGGTCGTGTGCGACCGCGTGCTCTTCCTCCACCAAGGGAAGATTCTGATCCAGGGCGACCCGAAAACCCTTCCGCGCGAACACGGCAAAGAGACGCTCGAGGAGCTTTTTATTGCCGTTGCCCGCGACCCGTTCGCCCTGCGCGACCCGCTCACAACCGGTCTGTCGGATATATCCGGACGCCCGGGCAGGGCCTTCCGGTCGGACTCGGACCGGTCCGGTCCGGAGGCCCCCGTAACAGGCAGGCGTAAAATCATGCGTTTCAGCGCCGTCGCAGCCATCGTGCTACGCCACTTCTATCTCCTGCGCGGGAGCACCGCCCGTATACTGCCCCTGTTCGCGTGGGTGGCCATCGACATGGTGCTGTGGGGATTCATCAGCAGATATCTGAACAGCATCACATCGACCGGCTTCGACTTCATATCCGCCTTCCTCGGGGCCGTTCTCCTCTGGGATTTCTTCACCCGCGTCATGCAGGGGGTAACCATGGCGTTTCTCGAGGACGTCTGGACGCGAAATTTCCTCAACATCTTCGCATCCCCGCTCTCCATCGCGGAATACGTGAGCGGCCTCGTCCTGTCGAGCATCGCTACGAGCGCCGTCGGACTTGCAGTGATGCTCGTCCTTGCCACGACGATTTTCGGGCTTTCCTTTTTCACGTACGGCCTCATGCTCGCGCCGCTCCTTCTCGTGCTCTTCCTCTTCGGCATTGCGCTCGGCATCCTGGGAAGCGCCGTGGTGCTGCGTTTCGGCCCCGCATCGGAGTGGTTCGTCTGGCCCATTCCGGCCATGCTCACCCCATTTGCCGGGGTCTTCTATCCCGTGTCCACCCTGCCATGGTGGATGCAGTACGGCTCCTACCTGCTTCCGCCGTCCTACGTGTTCGAAGCCATGCGTTCGATCATTTCGGGCGGCGCGGTGTCCGGGAGCGCGCTCCTGTGGGGCTCCGGCCTCGCCGCGGCGTATGTCCTGCTGGCGTGCCGGGTGTTCACGTGGGTCTACCGCCACGCCGTCCGTAGCGGCCTCATCGCCCGCTACAGCGCGGAGAGCGTGACTTGAGAAGCGGGTTGCGGGGTCCAAGGATCAGACCACTTCGTGGGTGAGGGCGTGAAAACCACAGAGACGGAGGTCGGAGATCAGAAATCGGAGGTCGGATTGAAGCGCGTTCTTCCGATTTCCGGCATGAACCGCGCGGCAAGGCAACCGACCAGGCGCTCAATCTTCGCTTTTTCCCGTACTCTGCCCGCCCCTCCACGCGTCATCTTTCCGAACTACCGTTCTACATTTTGGAATCCGGCTATTTCCAACTTGAGACGCGAGGCGTAGCGGGCGGCCAGGACCTCGAATCGCCCGCCGTCGTCCGTACCGGCGAGGTCTTGGGCGGCAAAGGAGGCGTATCCCAACCGGTAGGCCAGGTAGGCGATGGAATAGAAAGGCAGCCTGCGCGGCAAGTCCGGGTCCATTGCATGTTCCGCGTACACTGCGACCAGGTGGTCGAACGAGGCGCGATCCAGGGCAAACTCGATACCCGCGCCGCAGATGTCCCAGGCGATGTCCCGGCACCGCGGGAAGAACTGGTCCGCATGGTGGTCCACGGCGTCCGTTTTGAGATACCCGCGCGGCGTGCGCAGCCACTCGTGCGGCAGCATGCGCCCATCGACAGCCACGATTCGAGCGTCGTCAACGACGCTCCCGTATTCCTCCAGCTTCGATGTCGCCACCAGCTTTGCAGCCCACTCCTCGCCCAACGCCAGAGATACGTTCCTGTGGATCATCTCGCACGTATCGTCAAAGGACATGCCGTCGCGGTGAGAGGCCGGAAACTCATTCGCAATAAAGGCTAGATAACGGCCCATGGCGTCCAGGAGGGCCGGTTCCACATCTTCGACGGAGAGCGGTCTCCCCCGCACCCATTCCGTTACGAGGAACCCGTCGGCAAACCCGACCGGCGCAGGACAAAACCCGGCTTCGGCGAGCTTTTCGGCCCGGGCGAGCTTAACCCTCCCGTATCGGCCGAGCCCCGCGAACTTAACCAGCTTCAAAGGGTTGGAGCATTCCAGGTATTTGCGCCGTTCATGCTGCGGGTGCACAGCCGGATAAAGCGACTCCGCCGGCGAGTCCGGATCGCATCCGCATCCCGAGTCATATGACTCCGCGTACGAAATCCGTCGCCACATGCCGGCCGAGACGTCCATCAGGGCGCCGTCCATGCGTCTTCCGAGGCGTCCGCTTCGAATCCAGACATCCTCGAACGAGGAGACGAACTTCGCATGCCTCCCCCATCTCCGCCGGGCGCTCTCGGAGACGAACCGCGCTCCGTCCGATTCCCAACTGGGAAAGAACACAATACGGTCATCGGGAACGCCCAGTTCCGAAAGCTTTTGCGCCGCCCCGCACAGAGACGACCCGCTCAGGCCGGGACCTTCATCGATGACGAGAAAACAGGAATGGGAATGCGAGGCATGCCATGAGAGGATTTGCGCCTCCAGGCGGTCCGACAGGGCGAGATGCCTGTCGAACGGGTCCTTGCGCGGGCGCACGGTGAAGGAATCCACACTGCACCCGAGTTCTTCGAGAACGGCGGCGACAACGGAGGCAAGCCCCGTCCCGATACTCCGGAGTCCGATGCACACCGCCCGTTCAGGCCGGACCCGCGAGTGGAAATCTCTCGCCGCATCCAGGTAAACCTCGGGATAGAGTCCGTAGCAGGCGTACCCTTCCGGCGCGCGGATGCGCAAGTCACCCGGAAGAGCGGCCGCCACGGCCGACAGACCATCCAAGGCTTCGGCCAGCCGGTTCAGCCGGAACCCGAACCCGTCCCTTCCCTCCTGCCCTCCCCGCCAGGAATGGTAGAACACGTGTCCGGTCAAGACGCCCGCCCGCCTCAAAGCCAACGTGTTCGAATCGACGGTATCGATCCGCGGATGGAGCGCATCAACGGCGGCCGATTCGAATTCGCCGAACCCGATCAACAGCTCGACGGCATCGTCATGCCCCGCGGGCGCACCGTGGTCTCCCATGCGGCGCACAAGCGCCCGAAGCCCGGACAGGACATGTCCGGCGCTCTCGATTCTGTCCAGCTTTCTGTATATCAGCATAATCGCTACCGCGAAAACGACATCGACGGCCGACCACCGCGACGGTCTGAAGAGCCCGGAAACTATTGGAAGGGTATGGTGCGGATCGTGGGAATTGAACCATTTCGTGAGTGACGTGGAGACCAAAACCGGAGCAGATGTCGAAAATCGAAGGTCGGAACGGATCTATCCGACCTCCGATTTTCGACATCAGTCTCTGTGCTCTTCGTGGTTTTCACACGCCACCCACGAGATGGTCTGAACTCTGCCCGGAGGCGGTGTGAAAACCGCCTCCATTGAACGGTTACGGCGCTAGCCGTCCTCTCCGGGGGACTCCTTGTAGGCGATCGAGCCTTCCTCCTGCAGCTTCGAATACAGGCGGTCGAGGATTCCGTTTATAAAGGCCCCGGATTCCATGCTGCCGTAGATCTTCCCGAGTTCGATGGCTTCGTTCAGCGAGACCTTGGGAGGAATGTCGGCACAGTGAATCATCTCGTAGATGGCGATGCGCAAGGTATTGCGATCCACCACCGACATCCGCTCCAGCCGCCAGTGCTCGGAGGCGAGGCCGATAAGTCCGTCGATCTCGGCCCTGTTGTGAAACACGCCGTACACGATCCGTTCCGCGAAGGGCCGCGACGCGGCCGGCGCCTTGAATTCCTCGGAGGAATCCGGATCGAACTCGATCAGTTCATAGTAAAGGCGAAGCGCATCTTCGGGTGAGGCTTCCGATACATCCAGTTGACACAAAACTTGCAGTGCTATTTCACGAGACCGTCTTCGCCTGCTGCTCATCTTCTTCCCGTTGCATCTTTCTTCTGAGTATCTAGAACGCTATCTGTTTGATCAGGTTGGCCATTTCAATGGCGACGATAGCCGAATCCCATCCCTTGTTCCCGGCTTTCGCGCCGGCCCGCTCGATGGCCTGCTCCAACGTGTCCGTCGTGAGCACGCCGAAGCTCACGGGCACCCCCGTTTCGAGGCTCACCGACGCGACCCCCTTGGACACCTCGTTGGCCACATAGTCGAAATGCGGCGTGGAACCACGAATCACCGCGCCCAGGCAAATCAGCGCGTCATAACGCCCGGTGCCGGCCACTTTCTTGGCGAGCAGAGGAATTTCGAACGCCCCCGGCACCTTGTACACGTGAATGCTGTCTTCGCTCGCCCCGCTACGAATCAGAGCGTCCATCGCCCCCCCCAGCAACCGTTCGCCGATGAAGTCGTTAAAGCGGCTGACGATAACGGCAAATCGAAGATCCCGGGCAAGCAGTTTCCCCTCAAATGTTTTCATGCGCCACTCCATCCTCCATGAAACAGTTCAGTATATGACCCATCTTGGTGCACTTGGCCTTCAAGTACTCGATGTTGCATTCGTTCGGCGGAATTTCTATCGGCACTCTGCCGGTGATGGTGAGTCCATACCCCTGGAGTCCGACAATTTTCTTCGGATTGTTGGTCATGATGCGCATTTTCTTGACACCGAGGTCCACCAGTATCTGAGCGCCTATGCCGTAGTCGCGAAGGTCCGCCTGGAATCCCAACGCCTCGTTGGCTTCCACCGTATCGTACCCTTGCTCCTGGAGCGCGTAGGCCTTGAGCTTGTTCACCAGGCCGATGCCCCTGCCCTCGTGGTTTCGCATGTAGAGGAGAATCCCCTTCCCCTCCCTGGCGATCTGCATCATGGAAGCACGAAGCTGCGACCCGCAATCGCAACGCATCGACCCCAGCACGTCGCCGGTAAGACATTCCGAATGGACCCGGACCAGGACATCGTCCTCGGGTCCGATTTCCCCCATGACGAGAGCCAGGTGGGTGAACTCGTCGATAGCGTTTTCGTAGGCTATCACCTGGAATTCGCCCCCGTACTGGCTGGGGAGTCTGGCAACCGCGGCCCTGCGCACGAAGTGCTCGTTCTTCATCCGATAATTGATGATATCGGCGATGGTGACGATCTTCAGGTCGTGCTCCTTCGCGAATATCTCCAGGTCGGGCATGCGGGCCATAGCGCCGTCGTCATTCATTATTTCACAGATAACCCCCGCCGGCTTCATCCCGGCCAGCCGGGCCAGGTCGACGGAACCTTCCGTTTGCCCGGTGCGGAAGAGCACCCCGCCTCTTCTCGCCCGCAGGGGAAAGATGTGGCCCGGACTTACGACGTCTTCCGGCTTCGCGTCGTCCGCAACGGCGGTGAGAATGGTATGCGCGCGGTCGGCGGCGCTGATTCCGGTCGTAACACCCTGCCGGGCCTCAATGGAAACGGTAAAACCCGTCTCGAATCGCGAGAGGTTCTTCTGCACCATCATGGGCAGCCGAAGACGTTCCACATGTTCCGGGGTGAGGGAAAGGCAAATGAGGCCCCGGCCGTACTTGGCCATGAAATTGATCGCCTCCGGGGTCGTCATTTCGGCGGCCATGCACAAATCGCCTTCGTTTTCACGATCTTCGTCATCGACCAAAATGACCATCTTACCCTGGCGGATGTCCTCAAGGGCTTCGGGGATGGTTGCCACTGGCATTGTTCCTGGCTCCTTCCTGATTCTGATTATTATGATCCTAATATAAATAAGCATAAGACCGAAATGATCGTATGCATGCGGCGTCTTGTCCTATGATCCCAAGTTGGCGCGACCATTCCTCTATAACATGAAGATCCGCCTTTCTCAAGTTAAGTAAGACTGTTATGGAATCCACCGCTGCAAATTCGCCCGAGTTTACGACATCTTTTCATGGGACTAGACTTTCGGTCGTGGCGGGCAGCGCGGTCAGTCGGATCTTACTACAGTAGACCCGGCGGGCGACGCGGTCGAAGCGACCGCGTCTAAACCTGGAGAAGTCCGTATGCTGGTAACGTTGTTTCCGTTTTCGGGCATGGTTCGAAACGGGGTAACACTTGAGCCGTCGCCCCCGCGAAGCTTGTCCCCGCGCAGGCGGGGAGCGGGGGTCCGGGCGTACGCGCACCTTCGCTATCGCCTTCAGGTCTGAAAGACCGTCCAGCCACTCCTCGAAAGGCTTCCGTCCACGTTCCGTCCGGTAATAATCGATATCGTAAGGGAACGTTCGCAAAGATAATGCAGCCTCTAAGCTACCGCCAATCAATCGGCAACTTCCAGTCTCTCTATCGCTACTCCTCCTTCAACGCCTTCAGCCGCGCCACACGCTCTTCGGCGATATTCATGAAAGTCTCCCAGAGGTACCTGGGGGGTTCCCTGCGTTTCCCTGCGGGCGTACAGTGGAGGCGAACGGCGCCGTCGGGACAGGCGGCGGTGCAGAGTCCGCATCCGATGCACCGGTCCCGGTTTACGGAAGCTACATTGCCTTCCATGGTTATGGCGTCCATCCAGCACCTGTCCGGACAGATCCCGCATCCCGTACACGCCGGAGCATCCACAACGGCATAGTAGTTGGACGCCACGTACCGGGCGGGATTTGGAAGCTTCTTGAGGTTCTTCAGGATCTGGCAGCAACACCCGCAGCAGGTGCAGATGTTGACGGCCTGCCTGGCGTTGGACGGCTGAAGGACCAGGCCGGCATCCTCGGCCGCCTGGAGCAGCCTCAATGCTTCCTCTTTGTCCACGGGGCGGCCCAGGCCGTTTTCCTCGTAGTAGGCAGCCCCCGTGCCGAAAACGAAACAGGTTTCCAGCGGCCGATCGCACCCCTCTCCCATGATGGCGTGTTCCTTGCGGCAGATGCATGGGGCTACCACGATCTTGTTCTGTTCGGAGACGATCCGTTTCGCCTCCTCGTAGGGCATTACCGCCTGCTCCGCCTGCACCGACCGGGACACCGGAATGGTGCGCAGTTGAGGGATATTCACCCTGTAGCCTTCCTGGATGAAGTAGGGGAGATACTCGTTGACGTCCCTGATCAAATCCTCGTCCAGATCGTTCACGTGGTATTCCCATATGCCGATCACGAACTGAGCCGCCATGAAATAGGTGCGGGGTCCCTTGCGGACCCGGAAGATGAGCCCCTTGCGGGACATCTCCTCCAGCCGGGGCAACACATCCTCGGCGGCCGCACCCGCGCGGGCCGCGATGTCGGCAGCGGATTCGGGCTTCATCGCCAGACACCGCGCCAGCATCGCCTCCTCTGGCGCAAAGAGCCTTTTGAGGATACGCATCTCGACTCCCGTTGGAGTGCGCGGAAACCCGGCGGGGAGACGGTCGAGGTGCTCCGCGAGAGCCTCGTAAATCTGCAGGTCTTTTTCCATTTCCATAGTTTTTTTCTCCTTTCGTCGGGTTTCAAATATTTCGCCGTCAGGCTATGATTCATCTCCTTAGGATGCGCCGTTCGGTCCGGTGTGGAAACGGCCGCTGCCGGAATTCGGAAACCACCGGCATCCGGCATCTTTAACATACACGGGCCGGTATTGTGGAGAAGAAACAGTATTTTTTACGAACCTGGACAATCCCTGATTACAGGCTGTTACACATCGAGTTCACGTTGTTTTCTTCTGGAGGATGCGAAGTGTCGAAGCTGTTCGAGAGCAGCGTCATAAATGGCATGGCCCTGTCCAACCGTTTTGTCCGTTCGGCCACGTGGGAAGGGATGGCCGGCGACGATGGGTCGTCCACCCCGAAGCTCATCGATCTGATGGTGAAGCTGGCGCGGGGCGGTGTGGGGCTGATCGTTACCGGCCACGCGTACGTGAGCCCCGAAGGGATGGCGAGCCCCCGCCAACTGGGCATTCATGACGACGCCCTCATTCCCGGACATGGAAAGATGGTCGATGCGGTTCACGAGGCGGGGGGAAAGATCGTGATGCAGATCGCCCACGCCGGGTGCCATGCCCTCGTCGACGTGACGGGAATCCCCGCCGTGGGACCGTCCCCCCTGGAAGGCAAGAGCAGCCCGCTGTGCAGAGCGATGGCGCAGCACGAAATCGACGCCGTGGTGGAGGCTTTCGGCCGGAGCGCGGAGCGGGCCGGGGATGCCGGTTTCGACGGGGTGCAAGTCCATGCGGCCCACGGTTACCTCATCAGCCAGTTCCTCTCCCCCTTCTACAACACGAGGACGGACGAATACGGCGGAAACCTGGAAAACCGGGCCAGGTTCCTTCTAGCCGTCGTGGAGAGCATACGGAACGCCGTTGGAACCGGATACCCCCTCCTGGTCAAACTCAATGCCCAGGACTACGTGGAAGGCGGCTTTTCCGAAGACGAAATGGTCCAGGTCGCCCTGATGCTCCAGGAGGCCGGTGCGGATGCCCTGGAACTGAGCGGCGGAATTACCTACTCCGGCAAATTCTCCCCGGTGAGGAGGGGGAAACTCGATTCCGAAAACCAGGAATGCTACTATCTCGACGCCGCCCGCAAATACAGGGAACGCGTATCGATGCCCCTGATCCTGGTCGGCGGAATCCGCTCCCGCGCCGTGGCCGAACGGTTGGTCGAGGAAGGCCATGCGGACTTCGTCGCCATGAGCCGTCCATTCATCCGCGAACCGGGTCTCATCAACAGGTGGAAATCCGAAGACAGGGCAAAATCGGAATGCAAATGCGATAATCTGTGTTTCAAACCGGCAGTCGCCGGCGAGGGTCTTTTCTGCCTGACGGAGAAAAAGTACGGAAAGAAATAAACAGCATGCGTTCCCGCGTGGGAACCCGAAAAGGAAGACTACTCCGATTCCAGCAGTTCTCGCACCACCTTCAGGAAATTCTCCATGCCGAAGGGTTTGGGAATGACCCGCATCGCCCCGAGATGCCTGGCCATATCCAGGCAGGAAAAGTCCATCCTCTTGTCTCCACCCGATATGGCTATGATCTTCAACCGGGGGTAATCGCGATGAAGTTCCATGATGGTTTCAATCCCATCTTTCTCCGGCATGAATACATCGGTAATAATGAGGTCGGCGGGATTGCTCCTGTGGAGCCCAATGCCGATCTTTCCGTCCGCCGCATCCATCACCGAATATCCGGCCCTTTCCAGCATTTTCCGGAGCATCCGGCGCATCTGGTCGTCATCGTCAATGACAAGGACTCGTCGCACTCCACTATCCTTTCATATCAACTCAGGTCATTTGCATTTTTCCCGGGGGATTTACAGTATACTCCATCCTTTCGAGCAAGTGCACGGATTTTTGCAGCCGGGAAAGCAATGCCGTGAAGGTGCGAAACCGCTCGCATCCGTCCTGTTCTTATATTCACTTCGATATTGGCTGTAAAGAGCCGGAGTCCGAGCTTGCGAGCCGGTTCGGATGAGATAGGCGAAATAAGTGCGGATATTCGATGCGTTGCTTCCCGTGGCCGAGCTATGAACCGATTTCCCCTTGCGGGAAGCAGGGGGTGTTCATGAACTTTACACGACACCCCCCGTCTTCTCCCCCCGGAGGGGGAATAATGGCAACGGTTCCGCCGGGGAAAAAGCGGACAACCCGCGAGAACCGGAAAACCGGGATTCCCGCCCGTCCGGCGCAGCCCTCCGGCAGGGAAGGACGCGCCCCCGGGACGGCACATGAAGAACTACGACGCCATGTGGCTGGACAGATAGGCGAATATATCCTGAACGGTGCGGATCTTTTCGGCATCTTCATCCGGGATTTCCAGATCGAACGATTCCTCGAGAGCCATGACCAGCTCCACCACGTCGAGGGAATCCGCGCCCAAATCGTCCACAACGCTGGCTTCGGGAGTGATGACTTCCTTCTCCACACCCAACTGATTGGAGATGATGTCGATTACTTTGCTTTTCATTTCATTGGGATCCATTTTTTCCTCCTCACATCTTCAGTTTTCGGTTGATAGATCGCGTTTCGCACAAAATCCGTAGAACAGGACCTCGACAACGGCGGGCAGCTCCTCCACCAGAGAGTATGAACAATCGTGGGCCAGCCACTTCTGGATGACCCCATGCACGAACCCCATGGTACCGAAGAAAACGGTCTGAAAATCGATGTCTTTCAGCACGCCGTTCTGGCTTGCCTCGTATATCTTCCGTTTAAGAACCGGAACCCGCCGCAGAACCTTCTTTACGTAGAGATCCTCCATCCGGCCCCCCACGTCCAGACCCTCCTGGACGATGAGCCGATAAAGCCGCTGGTTGTGGTCGAAGAACTCGAAATAGATGCGCAGGTACTTGGTGATCATCGTAAGCGCGTCATCCTCGCCGTTCAGGATGGTCTGCGTATTTTCCTCCAGTTCCGCCAGGCGCAGCCGCACCAACTCGTTGAAGAGCCCTTCCTTGTTGGAGAAGTACCTGTACAGGGTGCCCTTTCCAACTCCCGCCCTTTCGGCGATCTCGTCCACGGTGGTCATATGAAAGCCTTTTTCGGTGAAGACTTCGAAAGCAGCCTCCAGGACCCTTTCCTTTGCGGCGGGTCTGGCCTGCCCGTGGGAGCCGCTATCGCCTGCATTTCCCTCCACGAGCATCCGCTCGATGAGGAGGGCATAGAACTTGTCGGCGTCGATTCCCTTCTCCCGGATCACGCTCCGGAAAGCTTCGATGAGCCGCGAGGGCGACAGGTCGGAATGGACCGCGTCCTGCCTGCGCAAACCACTGATCGCCAAGAAACACTGAACGAGTTCTTCCAGGATTTCCCCCTGGGGGCGGTCCATACGGACATGGCGTTCGATAGTGCGGGATACCGCATCGAGATCGCCGCTGTTCCGGGCAAGCCTCTTAACGATGTTTCGTACCGTCTGCTGCTTTCGGACCACTTTCCACCTTTCTTTCTCTTACCTTTGAGACCGCCGTTTTTCCCGTTTCCGTCTCCGCACGCCCGCGGGCAGAAAACCGGAAGGCGCGAACCTTCGCGGACATCGTCCCCGGGCAGGCGCGCCGGAACAATCCATAAAACCCATACGCGAACGATCTCCAATGACGGACTGGTCCGTCATAAATCATAGAGGACGAACAAAGTCAAGCCGTTATTTGGAATAATGAGAAAAAACGCTGAAACCCCGACAAACCGGATTCGCAGGATGAGGCGGGAACTACCCTGGTGGAACTCAGAGGCGGGCATCGTACACGGGCGGCGAACTCCCACCATGGATACGGTCGAAGGCTCGCCGGATCACTTCTTCCGTTCCATGGGTCATGTCCATGGACCCGAGGGAGTCCAGGGGGACGAATGCGCAGTCCATCACATCGCCGGCCGCCATGGGGTCTCCGTGAGCAGCTTCGCAGATGAAATCCAGAATAACGTAATGGTACTCGATGCGGCCCTGCGCATCGTATATCACCCGGTCCAGCACGGCCGCAAGGTCCAGAACCTTCACGTCCAGCCCGGATTCTTCCAGAACCTCGCGGCGAACCGCATCTTGCAGACTCTCTCCGACCTTCACCAGTCCACCCGGCGCCGTCCACTGCCCGTACGCGGGCTCCCGTCCCCGGCGCACGAGGAGCACGCTCCCGCCGCGGAAAATGATGGCCCCGACACCGACCATGGGCCGCGCCGGGTACCGTCGGGAATTGCCGGGAATACCGGCAGGTCCCGCACCGCATCCGGAAGCGGGACCGGGAGAGGCTCCGGGGAGCCCGGCTTCTTCGGAAGCGGCTGCTTCGAAATCGGGGTTCGATGCGTTACCGGCGCCACCGGCCTCTTCGGAAGATCGGTCTCCGGAATCGGGACTAAATCCCGAATACGGCACGCCGGAGGTTCGATTCTCCTGTTCCGCGGTTACGGGCGCCGTCGCCGGATCGCGCGTCTTTCCGTCGCTCCCGGCCCGCTTCCGTACATCGTGATTTCGGCTGGTCATCCTTCTCATCCCTTTGCGGCGATCTATGATCGACATTTCTTGCGTTTAGAAGTCATCGAAGAGATCCAGCGAAGGCGGGAGCGCCTTCCGGTCCTGCCCGTCGAATTTCACCGGCGCGCCCGCGGCTCCGGGCAAAGCGGCGACCCGCTTGCGAAGCCGCCCCGGACGGGATTCGACCTCCCCCTCATCCACCCTGAACATCGACATGGCGGACGCAAGCTCCTCGGCGATGGCGGCGTTTTGCTGGGTCATATCATTCATGTCGACCACCGCCTTGTTGATCTGATCCACACCCTGGGATTGCTCCTGCGAGGCAGCCGCAACCTCCGCAACGAGGTTCACGACCCTGGAGGACCGGTCGGTCACCGCCTGGAAAGATTCGTAAGTTCTGCCGACCAACCCCTCTCCCTTCCTCACCTTGGCAACAATATCCGCGGTGAGCGCGGAGGTATTCTTCGCCGACTCAGCGGCCCTCATGGCAAGGCTTCGGACTTCGTCGGCCACGACCGCGAAGCCGGCTCCGGCTTCACCGGCGCGAGCCGCCTCCACCGCCGCGTTGAGAGCGAGCAGATTCGTCTGGAAGGCGATCTCATCGATGGTCTTGATGATCTTCTGAGTCTGAGCGGTCGCTCCCGCGATCTCGTTCATGGATGTCGTAAGCTCGGTCATGGAGCCATGGGCATCGCGAATCATCCCTTCGGCTTCAGCCATGAGGCGGTTGGCCTCGGATGCGTTGCTCGCATTCTGCCGCGTCATGGAAGCCATTTCCTCCAGGGACGAGGAGGTCTCCTGGAGGGAAGCCGCCTGGCGGGATGCGGCTTCCGAGAGGCTCGAGGACATGTTCACGGCCTGCCCCACGGTCTCGGCCATCCTCATCCGCATGGCGTCGATCGAACGGGCCAGTTCCCCGATTTCGTCCCTGGACGTAGCGCCGACTTCCCGCGTCAGGTCACCTTCGGCAATCATCCTGACGATATCCATGGTTCGCCGTATTGTCGAGGTCACGCCTCGGGCCATGAGAATACTCACCAAGAGGGACAGCGAGACCGCCACCGCCAACATGATCCAGACGAACTTCAGAGTCAGGCGGTAGCCTGCCAGCGACTGCTCGTAGCTCTCCTTGTTCAGGGCGGTTTCGTATTCCAGGAGATCTTCCATTTTCTTATCCAAGGTCTGGAACCGATTCTCCAGGGGGGCCATCATGGTGAGCGCCATGCTCACGTCGGCGGAGGCGATCTGGATCACTTTCCTGACCGCGGCTTTATACTCCTCGACTTCCTTCAGAGAGGAAAGGAAAAACTCCCGCTCCTCGGGCAGCAGATAACCGGATTTGCCGGCATTCGCGACGAAAACCTCGAGTTGGTCGAGGTCCTGCAGGCAATCCTTCCATTGCTGCGCGATCTTGCTTTCGTCCGCACCCGCCTCGGCAAATCCCAGGAGCTTGAACACATCCTTGTGGATATCCGTCACCTGAAGAATCATCTTCGATGCGTCCTGATAGGCTTTGAACCGAACGTTGGTCAGGTCATCGATTGCCCGTTTCTGGTCCGACAGACCTTTGAACGTGGTGAATGCAAGCAGCACCAGAAAGAACATTACGATCATCGGTGCGATCATCAGTTTCAGGCTCATGCTGAGATTCCCGATAAGGCGCTTCATCACTTCTCCTGGTCGACGGTCCCACGCAGGATCAAACGCGCGCGGGACCGCTTAAAAGGGACGAGGACAACAGGTATCCCCGGTCGACGATCGATCGGTTTACTTGTAAGTGCCGCATCCGAGAATGATATCGTCGACTTTCTTGAGGTAGCTGGTCTTCTGTTCCACTTTACCGCTGGTAGGGTTCTTGAACTTGTAGTCCACCACGGCGTAGCCGTCCTTGCCGATCTTCTCCATGGCCTCTTTTCTCCACAGCTTGCCGTCCACGTCGGGAACATCGAGGGTATTCGTCCCAACCAGCTTCGGGTTCACGGGGTGAGCGATAATCGTGCCGGTCGCATCGTATGCGAAGATGTAGAGATCGCCATTCACGAACTCGCCCTTGGGATTGTTGAACTCCTGAAGCGCTTTCTCTTTCCCGTTGGCCTTGTAGTAGGCTTCAGCCTTTTCGACCATGGCTTTCGCCTCGTCGATCGCCGCACCCGCGAAGTTGGGCAGCATAAAGACACCGGCCATCAAAAGCGCAAAGAACAGTACCGCGGACTTCTTCATTTCATCTCTCCTCATCAGATCACTGTTTGTTGAACATCACTCCGAAGCGCACAGAGAACTTCTCCCGGTTCGTGTCGGCACACAGCAAGCACATTTCATGCCACCACAGCAAAAAAAAGTCATTACAATTGCATGCATTTGTCTGGAGCCGATTTGGGAGGCGCATTCATACCACGATCACGGCAGGTTTTCAACTCAAGTTCAAGCGACCTTGCAAAGGCCATAAAATCCTGATAAATCAAACTATTGCCGCTGTTATTCCGTACTCCCCCTCGGGGAAGGCCGGGACGATCACCGCCCGGAGAAGACCCTCCATGTCAAGTCGATTCCGGTGCGACCGCCCTGTGTTTTGTCTTCTTTTAGGTATTGACTCACCGCGACGGACCAAAGTATAAAGGATGGTTTCCTCGGCTATCAACTCGGAGCAAAGCATCCGCGTACCATTTCCGGATGGATCATATAACATGTAATGGAGGTCTTTTTTTAATGAAGAACCGGCGGATTTACCTGGATCATATGGCGGGTACGCCACTGGCCCCTCAGGTCATGGAAGCCATGCTGCCCTTTCTCGGCGAACACTTCGGCAATCCGGCAAGCATTCACCACTTCGGCGAGGCCCCGCAGGACGCCATCTTCCGGAGCCGCGAGAGCGTGGCCCGCCTCATCGGCGCGGAACCCGAAGAGATCATCTTTACGTCATGCGGCACGGAATCCAATAACCTCGCCATCAAGGGCGTCGCTTTCGACCGCATGCAGAAGGGCAGGCACCTGATCGTCTCCGCCGTCGAGCACTACTCGGTGTTCTACTGCGCACGGGCGCTCGAGAGATTCGGGTTCGAAATCACGGTCGTACCGGTGGATACCCACGGCCGCGTGAATCCCGACGATGTTCGAAACGCTATCCGGCCCGACACGGTGCTCGTATCCATCATGCACGCGAACAACGAAGTAGGCGCCATCCAGCCGATCGCCGAGATAGCCCGCCACACCCGCGAGAAGGGAATCGCTTTCCACACGGACGCCATTGCTTCCGTGGGACGCGTTCCCGTCGATGTGAATGCGCTGGGGGTCGATCTGCTGAGCCTCGCGGCCAACCAGTTCGGCGGTCCCAAAGGGGCGGCGGCGCTCTACTGCCGCAAGGGAGTTCATATCTGGCCGCTCTTTCACGGAGGAGGCCAGGAAGACGGCCGGCGCACCGGAACGGAAAACGTGGCGGCTATCGAGGGCATGGGAAAGGCGGCGGAACTGGCGACCGCAAAACTTCCGGAGCGGATGGCGGCGTGCAGCCGCCTGGAGGCCCTGTTGCGCAAGGGAATCGAAGAACGGATAGATGAGATCCGCTTCAACGGCCACCCGGAGGAACATATTCCGGGCCTGGTCAACGTCTCCATCAGGTACGTGGAAGGAGAGGCTCTGCTCCTTCATATGGACATGAGAGGGGTCGGCGTGGCGGGGGCATCCGCCTGCATGTCCGTGACCGCAAAGGCGTCCCACGTGCTGGAGGCCATGGGCGCGCTGAAGGACGGGGCGGCCGGCACGCTTCTGTTCACGATCGGCGAGGAAAACACGGAAGAAGACATCCACCAGGCCGTCGAAACGCTCGTGCAGGTGGTTTCCATGCTCAGGATGATGTCGCCCCTGTATGTCAAGAAGGCGTGAGACGGGCTGCGAGTTGCGGGGTGCGAGTTCGGGCCCCGTCAGCTATCGGCGTTTCTTCGTTATTCAGGCGAACTCCACGGGAACGGCAATTCCATGGGAGTCGGCTAAGGCTCGTTTTTTTCATACCTGCATGGTATTGGATGGTGGGCGGAAGTGGAGCGCGCCCACCACAACATTCGGGCGTCCACACCAGCGTACCGTAAACGGCGGGCGCCGGCATTTCCCGCGACCACGCTACTGCGCTACCCAAAAATACAGCATCATATATAATAGAATAGTTATGGCAACCGTAAGAGCGGAATTCGGTCCGGCGGAATTCGGGCCGGCCCGGTCTCCGATTCTTCCGTTCTCCCGATACCGGATGATTACCGATTGCCGGGAGCCTGCGGCCGGCGCCGCATGCATGCATGTGGCCCGTCGCCCCGAAAACGGCATGAATGCATCACACCTGTCACTTTATAGAGGTTTGAGCACCCTGATATGAATGAACTCGATAGATTCGAAGCACTACTCAGCGACATTGAAAAACCCGGACGGTACATAGGAAACGAAAGCAACGCCCGCGGAAAGGATTTCGAATCCTCCCGCGTCCGGTTCGCCCTCGCCTTCCCCGACGTGTACGAAGTCGGGTTCAGCCACCTCGGACTGCATGTTCTCTATCACGTCCTTAACGGCATCGACGGCGTCCTCGCCGACAGAGTCTACTCGCCGTGGCCCGATTTCGAAACCCGCCTGCGAAGCGCTGGAGAACCCCCGCGCGCATTGGAGAGCCGCAGGCCTCTCGGGGATTTCGACTTCCTCGGCTTCAGCCTTCAGTACGAACTGAGCTTTACGAACATACTCACCATCCTGGAGCTGTCCGGAATTCCATTTCTCGCGAAGGACCGCGACGAGTCGCACCCATGGGTGATCGCGGGCGGCCCCTGTGCTTTCAATCCCGAACCGTTGGCCGACATATTCGACTTCGTGGTGCTGGGAGAGGCGGAGGAACTGCTCCCGGAACTGGTTCGGACCTTCGAAGGCTGGAGGGCGGCAAGCGGGTCCCGCGACGAGTTCCTCGAAGCGGTCCGCCGGATACCGGGCGTCTACGTACCGTCCTTTTTCGATGTCCGCTACGACGACGATACCGGCGTCACAACGGACGTGAGGCCGCGCTTCGACGACTACCGAACCATTACAAAGCGCCTGGTTGCGGACCTGGACCTCGGGTCCGCGCTGCCGACCCCGCCGCTGGTCCCGATGCTGGAGATAGTGCACGACCGGTTGAGCGCGGAAATAGCCAGGGGCTGCACAAGGGGATGCCGGTTCTGCCAGGCGGGATTCATCTACCGGCCCGTGCGGGAGCGAGATCCGGAGAAACTCCTGAGAGGGATCGAAGAGGCCCTTGCGGCGAGCGGCTTCGAGGAACTGTCGCTCCTTTCCCTCAGCACCGGCGACTACCGCCACATACAGGCGGTGCTCAAGGCGCTCATCGAACACTATGCCCCACAGCGGGTGGCGATATCGTTTCCTTCGATGAGGGTCGGGACCCTTACCCCCGAACTGATGGAACTTATCCGCAGGGTCCGCAAGACCGGCTTTACGGTGGCGCCCGAGGCCGCGAGCGAGCGACTGCGCCGTGTGATCAACAAGGGGGTGCGCGACGAGGACCTGCTCTCGACGGCCGAGAGCGCCTTCGAGATGGGCTGGCGGGTGCTCAAGCTCTACTTCATGATCGGCCTCCCGACCGAAACGCGGGAGGACCTGGAGGCGCTCGTCGAGCGCAGCATGCAGGTGTGGCAGACCGCAAAGCCGTGGAAAGCCGCCGTCAACGTATCGGTTTCCACCTTCGTTCCGAAGCCCCACACGCCTTTCCAGTGGGCGGGACAGATCTCGCGCGATGAAATCGAAGAACGCCTCGCTTTCCTCAAGGAACGCTTCAAACGCCCCGGCCTTCGGCTCAAGTGGAGCGATCCGGGACAAAGCCGCCTGGAAGCGGTATTCGCCCGCGGCGACCGCAGGCTCTTGCCGGTGCTGGTCCGCGCATGGGAACTGGGGGCGAGGTTCGACGGATGGACGGACCGGTTCCGTGAGGACATCTGGGATCGAGCGTTCGCGGATACGGGCGTCAGCGCTTCTTTCTACAGCTCGCGGGAACGCGCGCTGGATGAAATTCTCCCCTGGGACCACCTCTCCACCGGCGTGGACAAGGAGTTTCTGCGCAAGGAATACGACAGGGCAGTCGCAGGTGAATTCACGCCGGACTGCCGGTGGGAACAGTGCAGCGCGTGCGGGGTTTGCGACCATGAAACCGTCAAGCCCGTGCTGCACCCCGATGCGGTCGTGCCGGAATTCCCTCCCGCCCCCCGGAAGGGGGAATCCGCCGCGGCCGCTCATCTCTACCGGCTCCGCTACTGTAAGGTCTGCAGCGCCCGCTTCTTCGGGCAACTCGAACTCACCCAGAGCTTTTCCCGGGCGGTTCGCCGGGCCGGACTCGCCGCGCTATTCAGCAAGGGTTTCCATCCCCACATGAAGATGTCGTTCGTCGGCGCCCTGCCCCTCGGGTTGGAGAGCCTGGTGGAGGAGGCGTACCTCAGCCTCGCCGAACGCGTCGATCCCGAAGACCTGAAGCAGCGTCTCAACCGCTGCCTCCCGGAAGGCCTCCACATATCGGAAGCGGCGTATGTATCCGGAAATGTAAGACAATCACCCCACAGGCGCGTGCGATACCGCGTTTCTCGTTTGACCCCATCGGAAGTCGCAGCTATACTGCGAAACAGCACCAAACGTCTCGGTGACGAGATAACCAAGAAGACGAAGAAACGAGAGGTGCGGGTGCAACTGGGAAGAGTCCTCCTGGATATCAGGCAGGTGGACGAAACTTCCCTGGAAATGGATATTCGTGAAGGACCGGATATGTGCTTCCGGCCCCTGGCGATACTACACCATCTTTCGGACGGGTCTTCAGGTAGCTTTCACGGCTGCGGGGTATGTAAGACAGCCGTAGACCCCTTGGAGGAAAGCGGGGATGTCCACCGAACTAATCATCAATCCTGGGTTCTATGAAACGCGGGTGGCCCTGGTGGAAAACGGCCAGGTTGCGGAACTCTATGTCGAGCGCACGTCGGATCGGGGGATAGCCGGTAACATTTATAAGGGTCGGGTAATGCGGGTCCTCCCGGGGATGCAGGCCGCTTTCGTGGATATAGGGATGGAGAAGGCGGCCTTTCTCTATGTGACCGATGTGCGTCCTCCCATTGAAGAAGAGGATTTGGAACGGGCGATGGTCGACTCCTGTGATGTGGAGGCGGCTCCCTCCCGTGAAGGCGGGGAGGAGGCAGGGGGCGAAACCGAGGAGGGTCCTGGAGAAGAAACCGTCGCCGGGATGGATATGGAAACCGGTATGAGCGTGGATACCGGAATCGATGCGGATGCCGGGATTGAACTGGAACCTGGCGGCGCGCCGGTTCCCATTCATTCGGGTTACGAGGACATCCCTATCGAGGAGCGTATCCAGGAGGGACAGGACATCCTCGTGCAGGTGGCGAAAGAACCCATGGGAAGCAAGGGGGCGCGCATCACCACTCATACCACGCTGCCGGGGCGACATCTCGTTCTCATGCCGCTCATGAACCATGTGGGGGTATCGCGCCGTATCGAAAACGAGAAGGAACGCAAGCGGCTTCGGGAAATCATCTGCTCCATCAAGCCCCCCGACATCGGCCTGATCGTGCGCACGGCGGCCGAAGGGGCCGAACCGGAGAAGCTCAAAGCCGAACTCGACTTCCTGGTAAAACTCTGGGAGTCCATCGAACAACACGCGGCGTACGCTCCCATCCCTTCCCTGGTGTACCAGGAACTCGATATCACGCTCCGGGCCGTCCGGGACCTCTTCACCAAGGAAGTGGACCGCCTGATCATCGATTCGGAAAGCGAGTACCGCAAGGTGCTCAATTTTGCCGAGACTTTCATGCCGTCGCTCTGCAGCAGCGTGGAGCTTTACGAAGGCGACGAACCCATTTTCGACGCCTACGGCATCGAAATGGAGGTTCAGAGGGCGCTCAGCAAGAAAGTGTGGCTCAAATCCGGAGGGTATATCGTCATCGAGACGACGGAAGCCCTGACGGCGATCGATGTGAATACGGGAAGGTATGTAGGAAAACGCAACCTTGAGGAAACCATTCTCAAAACGAACCTGGAAGCCGTCAAGGAAATCGCTTTTCAACTGCGCCTTCGGAACATCGGGGGCATCATCATCATCGACTTCATAGACATGGAGAAGGAGACCAACCGGGAAAAGGTGTTCAACGCCCTCAAGGAAGCCATGCGCAAGGACAAGAGCAAGACCAACATCCTGCGCATGTCGGAACTCGGCCTCATCGAGATGACGCGCAAGCGGACGAAGGAAAATATCGGCCGGGTGCTGTGCGAGCCGTGCTTTTACTGCGAGGGTGAAGGATACCTCAAGTCCGGGCAGACCATATGCTACGAGATCCTGCGCGATCTGGACAGGGACCGGAAGGAGTTTTTCGGACGCAATATCCTCGTTGCCGCCCATCCCGACGTGGCCAACCGTTTCTGTGACGAGGAGCGGCTGTCCCTGGAGCGGATGGAGGAGCGACTGCACGCCCGGATTGTCGTCAAGGGCGACCCCGCCTTTCACATGGAGCAGTATGAAATTGCCCCGATCGAGGGATGACCGGGTGGACGGGGCGGCTGGAGGACGAGAGAAAAGAAGGACCGGCGCACTTGAGGAATTTCGAATCATGGTTTGCGGTTACCACCCGCAACTCGCAACAGGCGACAGGTAACGAGTCGCCTTGTTTCCAACGTATGTACGCACTCACAGAGTAGTACATGGAGTCTCTCGCAGGAGGACAAGACATATGGATGGAATGCGCTCCAGGGAGCTTTTCGAAGATGCATGCCGGTTGATACCGGGGGGAGTGAACAGCCCGGTGCGGTCCGGGCGCGCCGTCGGCGTGACGCCTTTTTTCGTGAAGGAGGCAAGCGGGAGCCGCGTGACGGACGAGGACGGAAACACCTACATCGACTACGTTTGCAGTTGGGGTCCTCTCATTGCCGGCCACGCCCACCCCGAGGTCGTCGAGGCCATACGCAAGGCCGCGGCCGAAGGAACATCCTACGGCATTCCGACGCGCCGGGAAATCGAGATGGCCCGTAAGGTCGTCGAGATGGTCCCGTCCATCGAAATGGTCAGGATGGTCAATTCCGGCACGGAAGCAACGATGAGCGCCATCCGTCTCGCTCGCGGCTTTACCGGAAGAAAGAAGATCGTCAAGTTCAACGGGTGCTATCACGGCCACACCGATGCCCTGCTCGTTCAGTCGGGTTCGGGGCTCGCGACGTTCGGAATTCCCGGCAGTCCCGGAGTACCGGAAGAGATGGTCCTGCATACGCTCTCGCTTCCGTACAACAGCATCGAGCACATCACGGAAGCAATGACCCGGATGGGGGAGGAGATCGCGGGGGTTATCGTGGAGCCGGTCGGCGGAAACATGGGGGTCCTTCCGCCCGCGACGGGATTTCTTGCAGGTCTGAGGGAGTTGTGCGACAGGCATGGCGCTCTCCTGATTTTCGACGAGGTGATAACGGGTTTTCGCCTGTCTCCGGGGGGCGCGCAGCAGCTCCACGGGATCATGCCGGACATCACCTGCCTTGGAAAGATCATCGGAGGGGGACTTCCCGTCGGGGCTTACGGCGGCAAACGTGATATAATGATGCGCATGGCCCCCGAGGGAGATGTCTACCAGGCCGGCACGCTCTCCGGAAATCCTCTGGCCATGGCTGCGGGCCTTGCGACGCTCAGCATCCTGGACCGGCCCGGGGTCTATGAGGAACTGGAGGAAAAATCAGCTTATCTTGCCGCCGGATTGGGTGAAGCCGCCGGGGCGGCCGGGGTCTCCGTGACGCTCAACCGCGTCGGCTCCATGGGCTGCGGTTTCTTCACGCCGGAACCCGTTTTCGACGCTGCGAGCGCCTTGAAGGCCGACACGAAGGCCTATGCGGTGTTTTTCCAGGAGATGCTCAAGAGGAACGTATACCTCGCTCCGTCGCAGTTCGAGGCTTTCTTCGTAAGTCTTGCGCATACGAAGGAAGACCTGGACCGGACGATAGACGCGGCGGCGCAGGCGCTGAAGGTTGTTGCGGCCGTCAGACGCCAATAATTCGAAATACATGGAACGTATCCCGCACAGGGCCGCAAAAAAGGTTTGACTTGGAAAACAGCCTGTGCTAGGTAATCTGTGATATTTTACACGAAGTTTTTACGGGTGTATGAATAATTATGAAGGAAGACACAAAAAAACTTCTACGTCAGATGGGGTCGGCCAGCACTGTTGGCCTTCACTTTGTATTGTCGATATTCATAGGGCTCGGCATAGGGGTATGGCTGGATTCGCGGTTCGGAACATCCCCATGGCTGTCCTTATTGTTTCTGCTGTTCGGCGTGGCCGCCGGTTTCCTCAACTATTTCAGGTTCGCCAAGAAGCAGCAGGAAGAAGAATAGGCAGAAGGTTTTAAAGGTTATTGCAGGAAATACTAAGTGATGATAGGATCGTCCGCCATATCGAATGGGTCAGCGTGGCGGTGTTGTTCGCGGTCACGGGAGGAGGATGGTATTTCTTCTCTCTCCATGCGGCCGGAGGGGTTTTGCTTGGTGGGGTCATATCCATCGTCAGCTTTCGGATTCTGAAATGGCAGCTCAGGCGAGCGTTCGCCAACCCGGAGAAGATCCCGGGGAAAGGGCGAGTCCTGGCGAGCTACTACATACGGTTCCTGGCGGTGGCGTTCATCATTTACATGGTCATCTATTACGAGTGGGTTCATCCCATTTCGCTTTTGATTGGTTTATCGGTGGTGGTGGTCAGTTTGTTTATGGTAGGGATTAGAGAGTATCTGGCACTGTTGCAAAAGGGGGAAAATTAAGTCATGGAGCACCCGATTCTTTTCTTGAATCTACTGTTCGAAAAAATGGGTTTGCCGGTCGTTGCAAGTCCCGAACAGGCGCACACACTGCAGGAATACCTGTTGCTTCCGCACGTCACCCACACATGGCTGGTGATGATCCTCATGTTGGCTCTCGCCGCAATCGCGGTGAAGCAACTGGAAACCGTACCCAAGGGCGGGCAGAACTTCTTTGAAGTGGTCGTCAGCGGAATCGAAGATTTCATGATCGGCGTAACGGGGGAAGAAGGGCGCTTTGCGTTTCCTCTTATCGCCACGCTCGGCTTTTTCATTCTGCTCAGCAACTACCTCGGCGCCGTTCCCGGCTTCTTCGCTCCCACGGCGAACATCAATACGACGGCGGCCTGCGCCATTATCGTGGTGGTGTTCACTCACATTATCGGTCTGAAGTTCCACGGCCCCAAGTACATCAAGCACTTCATGGGTCCCGTATGGTGGTTGACCCCTCTGATCATGCCCATTGAAATCATCGGACACATCGCACGCGTACTCAGCCTCTCCATCCGTCTTTTCGGAAACGTATTCGGTGAGGAACTGGTGCTCGGCATTCTCTTCTTCCTGGCCGGTCTTTACCTGGCCCCTCTGCCGATGATGTTCCTGGGTCTTTTCACCGGGTTCATCCAGGCATTCATTTTCTGCCTGCTGTCCATGATGTACTTTGCGGGCGCTATCGAGCATGCCCACTAATCCGGGCTTAATATTGGCGGTACCGGTTGGAAGGAAGCCGCATTAACCTTTTCAACTTACAGTTCAATATACAAAAGGAGGAGTTTGGTTATGTCTAAGAAAGTTGGGTTGTTCACGACGCTGTTCCTGTTGGCATTGACCACCGCTGCCATGGCTGCTGACGCAGGCGCGAGCGACAAGGGTGTCGGCCTTGGTTTCTTCACCATGTCCGCAGTTGCAGCCGGTCTCGGCATCGCTATCGCAGCTTTCGGTTGCGGTTTGGGCCAGGGAATGGCGGTCAAGGGCGCGGTAGAGGGTGTTGCCCGCAACCCGGAAGCTTCTGGTAAGGTTACGGTTACCATGCTGATCGGTCTGGCCATGATCGAGTCTCTGAGCATCTACGCTCTCGTTGTTGCTCTGATCCTCATCTACGCCAACCCGGTTGCCAGCATGATCCAGGGCTTCGTAGGCCTGGCTGCAAAATAAGCCTGGCGCTCACTAAGTTCCGCGACTCTGCAGGCAGAGTGGAACTGGATTGATCACATATGGCAGGGGTGCTTGAGGCGCTCCTGCCTATGTGTTCGAGCATGGTGAGTCCGGGCTGTTTTTTGGTACGGCAATGTGAAGAAAGTCACATAACTGAAACATCATGGATGCCCCTGCACACCACAAATAAGTCCATGGAATGGATCGGGTAGATAGGTCGTAACAGTGCAGGCGCAGGGGTGACTTCACCAGCATCAAGGAAGAAGGAATGAAGTTCGCCAAGATCCCAATGGCTACCATCAATCGGCTTTCCATCTATATGCGCACTCTCCAGGAACTCCTGGAAGAGGACCTGGATGTCATATCATCCGAGCGGCTGGCAAAGCAGTGTGGAGTCAATCCGGCCCAAATCCGGAAGGACCTCGCTTACTTCGGAGAGTTCGGCGTTCGTGGCGTGGGTTATCGCATCAGCGACTTGATCAACCAGATCAAGGAGATACTTGGCTTGAACCGGACGTGGAACCTCGCGATGATAGGCATCGGCAACCTGGGTTCCGCTCTCATCCGGCATGGAAACTTCGTAAAACACGGCTACATCTTTGCAGGCGCCTTCGATGTGGACCCTCAAAAGGTGGGAAAACGGCTGCCCAACGGCCTGGTCATCAATCATGTCGATGAGATGGAAGAGATGATAAAGGAAAGGGATATCCATGTCGGCGTCATAGCCACTCCGGCGAGCGCCGCGCAAAACGTGGCGAACCAGCTAGTACTGGCGGGAGTGAACGGAATTTTGAATTTTGCCCCTGTCCAGATCCAGGTACCCGATTGCTGTCATGTGGAGAACGTGGATTTTACCATTAAGCTCGACTGCGTAGCCTATCACCTGTCTTCCGAATCCTGAACCCCGCTCCCGCTCCAGGACCTCCCCTCGCGGCTACCAGTCTTAACCAGAAGAAAAACCATAAGCATGGACGCCGGAAACAGCAGTCCGCCGTAGTCCCGCTCGATCTTACCCTTCCCAAGACCGCCGGTCCGGGCAAGCTCTACCAGGCTTATCCGTTCTTTCTCATCGACGGCGTCCGCCCATCGAGAACTCTGCTCTTCTCAATCCCCTCCCCCACTGCCCGGCGGAGGTCCGGCGGCGCGCATCACGTCCAGCCACGAATTCTATGCATGCTGCCGCAAACGGTTCGCCGGAACAGACGACTCGCCAATGTCCGAATGCTGCCTGATCGGACACTTCGCCATCTCCTCCAGCTTCTCGTTCATCTCCTCCTTCGTCCTGAAGATCCACGAGGTCGATTCCGTGAAGCAGTACACAGCCAGTTCGCAATCCTTGCATTCATTCATCTTCTTTGTCCTCGGATTTCCGACCATCTGAAGTCTTTTCACAACCGGAGGCTCCGCCGGCCCGATCCACGCTTCCTCGAGACTCACCTTCACGGGGTCCGCGTTCGCGAGCATTGCTCTCCTCGAGTTCACTTTCATGAAGTTCACGTTCCCGAAGTTCGCCTCCACCAAGCCCGCTTCCATGAAGCTCGCTTTCATGAAGCTCGCTTTCATGAAGCTCGCTTTCATGAAGCTCGCTATTACGAAGCCCGCTTCCACGCAACGTCACCAGGAATTCTTCCCACTCGACGGGAAGCAGATACCTCTTCCGGTTGTTGCACTGCTTGCAGGCGGGTACGACATTTCCCCGAGTCGACTTTCCCCCGCGAATGAGGGGGACGACATGGTCCATGGTAAGCTCCTCGGGCCGCACCGCCCGCCGGCAGTAATAACACTCTCCTTTATCAATTTTTCTTCGCCACCACTGGCTCTTACGCAACGCCCGGGCCTTTTCCTTCTCCTTCCGGATCGTCTCCGGCGGTACAGATACGATAAAGCCCGGATCGCCGCCCAAACTGAAATCCTTCATGCTGGTCATCTCTTACCGTACGGAATAGAGACTCGCTATTCCCCGGCTGCAGGCGCCTTGAGCACCACGTAAGATGTGCGTTCACCGCGTTTGAAAAGGAGCAGCAGGCCGTCCTTCCTTCCAGCCGCGCCTACCGCCTGATTGTAATCCCTGACATTGTTGACCTTCTGCCGGTTGACTTCCTTGATCAGGTCGCCGGGTCTGAGTCCGGCGTCGGAAGCGGGGCTACCAGGCTCGATACCGGTGACTACGACTCCTCGCTCCTCACGCGGAATCCCGAAACGCCGGGATATTTCCGGCGTCGGGTTGGAGACGTGCATCCCCCACTCCGACTCGGCATCTCCGCGCGGTTGGCGACCGCCGCTTTCCTCATCCGGCATAGTCCCGATCGTCACATTGATACTCCGGCTCTTGCCGTCCCGAATAATATCGACGGCAGCATCGGCGCCGGGCGCCATCGAGGCGACATTTCGCGAGAGCATACCCGCGCTTTCCATCTCTTTGCCATTGAACCTGACAACGACATCCCCCTGCTTCAATCCGGCCTTCTCGGCAGGTCCCCCTTCCACTACGTCCGCAACGACAACACCCTTCTCGTCCTTAAGATTGAAGGACCTGGCGAGTTCAGGAGTGATATCCTGGATCATGATCCCGAGCCACCCACGGGTGACCTTCCCGGTCTTCAATTGCGGCAGCATCTCTTTCGCCATATTGATCGGAATAGCGAAGCCGATCCCCTGCCCTTGCGCGACGATAGCAGTGTTGATCCCAACGATTTCGCCTTTCATATTGAACAGGGGTCCACCACTGTTGCCGGGGTTGATGGCTGCATCCGTCTGGATGAAATCGTCATACG
>CAYOVG010000015.1:0-40848 GCA_964407285.1 uncultured Syntrophobacteraceae bacterium | reverse complement strand
GACATGACCCCGGCTCGCGCGATGGCTTTTTGCACACGCATTTCGCCGGTTGCTTCACTTACCATGGCTTACCTTTAACGGCTTACCCTAGAACGGATTGATTCCCACCACGCCGCGCACGGTTTCCATCGTCCGCACGGCTTCCCCGCGGGCGGCTTCGATGCCCGCCCGAAGCTCTTCCTTCACCTGGTCCATCCGCCCTTCCAGTTGCTCGCGCTTCTCCCGGATGGGACCGAGCTTTTCCAGCACGTTCTTGATCAATATCTTCTTGCAGTCCACGCATCCTATCCCCGCCGTCCGGCACCCTTGCGCAACTTCGGCTATCTCGTCGGGCGACGAGTAGAGCTTGTGGTACGCGAACACGGGCGACAACTCCGGGTCTCCAGGGTCTTTTCGGCGCACGCGTTGAGGGTCCGTCATCATGGTGAGGATTTTTTGACGGACGCTGTTTTCCGGTTCCGAGATGTAGATGCAGTTGCCGTAGCTCTTGCTCATCTTCCGGCCGTCCAGCCCCGGCAACACGGGCGACTCGGTCAGGAGCGCATCGGGGACCGGGAAGACTTCCTTCCGGTACATGAAGTTGAAGCGACGGGCGATTTCCCGCGTCAACTCCACGTGCGGCAACTGGTCCTTGCCGACGGGGACCCCGTTCGCCCTGTAGATGATGATGTCGGCGGCCTGAAGCACGGGATAGCCGAGGAACCCGTAGGTGGCCAGGTCTTTCTGGTCCAGTTGCTGCTGCTGGTCCTTGTAGGTGGGGTTTCGCTCCAGCCAGGGCAAGGGGGTGACCATCGCCAGGAGCAGGTAAAGCTCCGCATGCTCCTTGACTTCAGACTGGATGAAGATCGTGGATTGCTTCGGGTCCAGGCCCGCGCTGAACCAGTCCAGAACCATCTCCCAGGTGTTGTTCCGAACCTGGCTGGGGTCGGCGTAGTCGGTGGTGAGCGCATGCCAGTCGGCTACGAAGAAGAAGCAGTCATATTCCTTCTGAAGATTTATCCAGTTATCCAGCGCTCCGTGAAGATTTCCCAGGTGAAGGCGCCCGGTGGGGCGCATTCCGCTAAGAATTCGTTTGCGTTCCGTCATTCTCGAGAACTCCTTTTTCCGTATTCTCCGCGCGTTTACTCCATGCCGGCCCTATATATCCGGTATTCAACAAGATATCCAGTATTTGAAAGATATTTGAAAGAAATTTTCACGCCCCCGCCCGCGAAACGGCGCACGACGCGCACGGTCTACATCGGCGGCAGCCCCCCCAGGAGGCGCCGCAGGATGCTGAAAACCGGATGCACGACGTACGCCCACACCCCGCTCCCGATGAGCACCAGCACGATCAACATCCCGTACTTCTCCAGCCTCTCCAACCGCGCGGCGACGGCTTCGGGCAGGAGCCCCATCGCCGCATGCCCGCCGTCCAGCGGCGGAATGGGCAGGAGATTGAAGATCATCAGCACCAGGTTGAAGTTGATGGATATTTCGGCCATAAAGAGCAGCGGATTCGCGACCCAGCCGATCAGGCCGTCGTTCGCAATCCAGTCGCCCGCAAAGCCGGCATACAACAAGCGGTAGACAATCGCGCTCGCGCACGCCAGCAACAGGTTCGCCGCGGGACCCGCCAGCGCCGTCACGGCCATGGCGCGCCGTCCGCCCCGCAGGTTGGCGAGCTGGACCGGCATCGGCTTCGCCCACCCGAAGAGAAACGGGGAGTTGAAAAACAGCAGGACCAGCGGCACGATGACGGTCCCGAAAGGATCTATGTGCACGAGGGGATTGAACGTGATACGCCCCTCGTCCCTGCCGGTGGAATCCCCGAACTTTTCCGCGGCCCAGCCGTGGGCCACTTCGTGGCAAACCACTCCCAGCAGGAGTGGGATGACATACAGGATCGCGCTCCGAAAACCCGTCATGACGCCTCCAGCTTCATCCGCCCGCTCCGGACCCGGGGTCGAGGCCGGGGCCCGGTCCGGGGCCGGCAGGCTCACACTCGCAATCGCCGCCCGCCGGCGCGACCGGAAGATAGTCCCGGAAATGCTCCTCGACGTACGCCCGTTCTTCCTGCAGGTTCCTGACCACGCCGTTCAGCCGGGCATCGAGGAGTTCATCGAGAATCGCCCTGTAGATGGGACCCGGCGCAATTCCCATATCCTTCAGGTCCTTGCCCCTCAACTCCGTTGTCGCGTGCCGGTACCGATGGAAATACCGGCTTATGTGCCTGAGCACTTCCTCTCTCTGCGTTCCGGCCATGATGAAAAGCAGTTCTTCAGCTTTGAACGGCTGCAGCGCACGATAGATATCACTGGGCAGATGATCGCGCAACCGGAAAAAGCCTCGAAGAAACTTGTCTGCATTGGCGAACGTCCACTCGATCCTGTCCAGGTCCGATTCGGTGAGGTCCAGCCGCCTGCACGCATCCCCGGCCTGCCCCCGGGGCAGGAGGCTCAAGAGTCCCAGCAGGTACACCCGCCACTGTTCCAGGGGTTCCTCCAGAAAGCTGAGCATATACCACGATATCACCTCCCGCATCCGCACAAAAAGCGACTCCGCCTTCCGGTCGAGGCGAAGATCGGGGGAGAGGGCGGCCAGGAGGCCGAATTCGGCCATTCTCCGGAAAGCGGGAAGCGGGTCGTCTTCCATCAATATATGGTGCAGTTCGTGGAAGAGACGGTGGCCGCCCATTTTCTGGATGAGGTCCAGGCGGACGGCGTTTCGGATCAGGTTGGCCGTCTGCTTCTCGATGCGAAACCCGAACCGCTGTTCGAAGCGGATCGCCCGGAGGACCCTGGTCGGGTCTTCGACGAAGCTGAGGCTGTGCAGCACCCGTATGACCTTGTCCTTGATGTCCCGGCTGCCGCCGAAGAAATCGATCAACTGGCCGAATTCGCCGGGGTTGAGCGCGACGGCCAGCGTGTTCACGGTAAAATCGCGCCGGAAGAGGTCCATTTTGAGGGAGCTGAATTCCACCACGGGCAGGGCCGCCGGGTAAGGGTAGTATTCGAGCCGCGCACTGGCCACATCGACGCGCATGCCGTCCGGGTATATCAGGAGCGACGTGTTGAATTTCTTGTGGGCGCGGGTGCGGATTCCATTTTCCCCGGCGTAGATGCGGGCGAACTCGATCCCATTGCCTTCCACCACCAGGTCGATGTCGCTGCTGGGATGGCGAAGCATCATGTCCCGGACGAAGCCTCCGACGGCGTACACCTTGTAGCCGAGCCGCTCGGCCAGTTCTCCGAAACCGCGCAGCATCCGAACGGTGTCCGCGGGCAGCAGTTCGGCGATGACGGACGAGACGTTGCGGCGCTTGCCCCAGGACGAGCCGCCGGGCTTTTCGTGGAGGGCTTTCGGAGTGTTGGATTCGTCCGATGTCAGGAATTTGAGGAGGTCCCTGCGCGTGATGACGCCCACGAGCCTCTCCTCCTGCATTACGGGAAGGATGCGTTGCTGGTGTCCCACCAGTTGCTGCTGGATTTCGACGAGGGTGGCGTCGGGGGACACGTAGGAGAAATCGAGGTTCATGTATTCGCGGATGGGCTGGTTTTCGATCTTGTGGTAGATGGCCTTCTCGAGCACCTGGCGGTTGATGAGGCCCACGACGCGGTTTTTGTCCATCACGGGCATGGCGTTTATGTTGTAGCGCACCATGATCTGGGCGGCATCGCCGATGGTGGCGGACGCGGGAATGTGTATGACGGGAAAGCTCATGAGGTCGCGGGCGACGGGAGCGGGCTGGATGACGCTCTGGAGCACCTCGAACAGCCGGTCCTCGGCTTCAATGAGGGTGAGGTCGCGGATGGTGGCGGAAGCCGCCGTCGGGTGCCCTCCCCCGCCGAAGTGCGTGGCAACCACGCCGACATTGACCTGCGGGAGGCGGCTTCGCGCCACGAGGTAGATCCTGTCTTCCATGCGGGCCAGGGCGATGATGACGTTGAGGTTCTCCATATCCCGCAGCTTGTGCACCAGGACCGCGAAGTCCCCCACGTAGTTGTAGGTGGAGACGGTCGCGATGCAGACTTCCACGCCCTTGATGTCGTACTTGCGGGCGGAATGGAGCAGTTCGTTGAGAAGCGTTATCTGCTCGGAGGAGAGTTCCCGCGTGAGCATGTCCGCCACGACGTTGAGGTCCGCTCCGGCGCGCAGGAGGTAGGCGGCGGCATCGAAGTCCTCGGGGGTTGTCGAACTGAAGGCGAAAGACCCCGTGTCCTCGTAGATGCCGAGACTCAGGATGGTCGCCTCTTCGGGCGTGATCTCGATGCCGCGCTCGCGGATCAGTCCGGTGAGCAGCGTCACGGTGGACCCCACGGGCTTGACGGTTTTCATGTCGCTCCGGACGTCGTCCTCGGCATCCGGGTGGTGGTCGTAGACGTGGATCTCGACTTCAGGCCGCCGCACGACCTCCTCGAACTTGCCGATCCGGGAAAGCTGGCGCGTGTCCACGAGGACCAGGCGGTGGACCCGGTCCAGGTCGATGTCTTTCAGCCGTTTGAAGCCGAAGAGGAAGATGGTGGATTTGACGAAGAATTCGCGAAGGCTCTGCTCCTGAGAGCCCGGAAAGACGAGCACCGCCTCGGGGTAGAGCTTGCGGGCCGCGATCATGGATGCCATGGCATCGAAGTCTGCGTTGACGTGAGTCGTGATGACTTCCATATTCCCTCTTTCTTGAGCGGCCGGAACAGCAGTGAAGAGCTTCGGGAGCCGCATCGAGCTTCCAACGGAGCCCGGAGCTTCCGAAGCGACGCCGGGTATCGAATGCAAACTCCTTAATATACAAGAATTCCCATGCTGATGGAAGATATATTATACCCTACGCGGGCAAATCAATCCACCTTGACCCGGTATCGCGAGCAACGACAGCTTCTCGACAAAGGACGCGAGTTCCCCGGGGTTACCCAGCAGGGGCCGGCCCGCATCGTCAATAATTGTCCGAAAGCCCTTTTCGCAACTCATCACGAAGATTTCCCGGAGTCAACATCCATTCCACGACGTTGGCCGTCCCGCAGCGCCGGCCAGGCGCAGAACAACTCTTCCGGCTTACCCTTCTTCATGGCCGCGAAATCGGAATCGCCAAACGCCCCGTGTTCCTGAAAGCAGCATGCAAGAAGGGCATCCGGCGAAGAAGTCTCTTGTGAAGTGATGACGGGCCGGCTTTCTCCTCCTTCGATCACGGCGCTTCAATTCGTTTGAATAATTTCGAACAATACAGTATTCTATCGTACTCACATGGTAACAATTTACAGGATGAAAATTACTGTATTTCCAAGGGACATACATGACCATCAAGAAGTCGGATCGTTGCTCCTTTCCCCGGGCCTCCCGCGACGAGCTTCGCGGCGGCATGGAGGCCGGTCGGCACAACGGACCGCTTGCTTGCGCTTGCGCTCACCGAGCGTATCGGCAACAAAGACGCCGGTGAAGAGATCGCCTTTTATCAGTAGATTAGTACTCTGACTGCTTCCCGTTTCGGCCGCGGCCATGAGGAAAAGAGTGAAATATGGATAATCGATTCTTCGAAAAGCCGATCCTTAATTCTCCCTACGAATACCCGGCAAGGCACTGGGAGCTCGATGAGCAGGGACAGCCTACACAAAAGATAATCGAGACACGCCGCCGCGCCAAATTCATCACTCCGATTCCGAAGCCCAGAAAGCAGAAGGATTCGCCCGCACAATAACTAAACATTCTTTTCAGGGATGGGGCGGGACTTTCGACCCAGGAACAACGCTACGACCCGACCGGGATAATCAACAGGCTTCGCCCCCTCGTCGACCAGTGGCGGCTCCTGCCCAATCCGAACGACTGGCTCGTGACGCCTGAAACCGCTCGCCTGCTCCAGCACTGGCGGCATCACAAGTTCAACAACTATCGCCCGTTCTTCTGCCAGGTCGAGGCTGTCGAAACCGCCATCTGGCTTACCGAGGTGGCGCCCAGGTTCGGCAAGGGCAAGCCCTTCCTCGAACACCTTGCCGACGCCAACCACGACGCCAATCCCGAGCTTGTGCGGCTGGCGCTCAAGCTGGCCACGGGCGCGGGTAAAACCACCATCATGGCCATGCTGATCGCCTGGCAGACGATCAACGCCGTGCGGCGTCCCGCCGGCAAGAAGTTTACGCGTGGATTCGTCGTCGTTACGCCCGGATTGACGATTCGGGACCGCCTGCGGGTCCTCCAGCCGAACGATCCGGACAGCTACTACGCAAGCCGGGAACTGGCTCCCAACGACATGCTCCCCGATCTCGACCGCGCAAAGATCGTAATCACCAACTACCACGCATTCAAACTCCGGGAGCGCATGGAGCTGTCGAAGGGTGGACGCTCGCTTCTTCAGGGCAGGGGTGAGGCTTTGAACACGGTGGAAACCGAAGGGCAGATGCTCCAGCGCGTGATGCCCGACCTGATGGGCATGAAAAATATCATGGTGCTCAATGACGAGGCGCACCATTGCTATCGGGAAAAGCCCGGAAGGGAAGACGAGGTCGATCTCAAGGGGGATGACCGGGAAGAGGCGGAAAAGAACAATGAGGCGGCGCGGCTTTGGATTTCCGGGCTGGAAGCCGTCAACCGCAAGCTCGGAGTGGCTCGAGTCTTTGATTTATCCGCGACGCCGTTCTTTTTGCGTGGCTCCGGGTATGCGGAAGGAACTCTCTTTCCCTGGACGATGAGCGACTTTTCCCTGATGGACGCCATCGAGTGCGGGATCGTCAAGCTGCCCCGCGTGCCCGTTGCGGACAATATCCCCGGCGGGGAGATGCCGAAATACCGCAACTTGTGGGAACACATCCGCAAGCGAATGCCGAAGAAGGGCCGGGGCAAATCGAAGACCCTCGACCCGCTCAGCCTGCCCGTGGAACTGCTGACGGCGCTGGAAGCCCTCTACGGCCACTATGAAAAGACATACGAACTCTGGCGGGAACACGGCATTCAGGTTCCTCCCTGTTTTATCGTGGTCTGCAACAACACTTCCACGTCCAAGCTGGTTTATGACTACATCTCCGGCTTCCACCGGGAAAACGAGGACGGTTCCACCACCCTCGAAAACGGTCGGCTCGAACTCTTCCGGAACTTCGACGAACATGGACAGCAACTTGCCCTCCCCCACACGCTGTTGATCGACAGCGAACAGCTCGAATCGGGCGACGCGCTGGACAGGAAATTCCGCGATGTCGCTTCGGACCTCATCGATCGTTTTCGCCGCGAGATTGTCGAACGAACCGGCGACATCCGCCAGGCTGAAAATATCAGCGACCAGGACCTGCTCCGGGAGGTCATGAATACCGTCGGCAAGAAGGACCGCCTTGGAGAATCCATCCGGTGCGTGGTGTCGGTTTCCATGCTGACGGAAGGCTGGGACGCCAACACCGTCACCCATGTTCTCGGGGTGCGCGCTTTCGGGACCCAGCTCCTCTGCGAGCAGGTGATCGGCCGCGCGTTGCGCCGCCAGTCCTACGACCTCAATGAAGAAGGTCTGTTCAGCGTGGAATACGCGGACGTACTCGGGATTCCCTTCGATTTTGCCGCCAGGCCGGTTGTGGCCCCGCCGCAGCCGCCCCGCGAGACCATCCGGGTCAAGGCCGTCCGCCCCGACCGCGACCACCTCGAGATCCGGTTTCCGCGTGTCGCGGGCTACCGGGTGGAACTGCCGGAAGAGCGGCTCACGGCGGAATTCAACGAGGACTCCATCCTCGAGTTGAACCCCGATATCGTCGGTCCCTCGATTACCAAGAACCAGGGCATCATTGGCGAGGATGTCGATCTGAACCTGGAGCACCTCGGAGACATGAGGCGCTCCACCCTCCTGTTTCACGTTGCCAAACGGTTGCTCTACACGAAGTGGCGAGATCCCGGCGAAGCGCCGAAGCTTCATCTTTTCGGGCAGTTAAAGCGCATCACGAAGCATTGGCTCGACAACTGCCTGGTTTGCAAGGGAGACACCTACCCGGCGCTTTTGATGTACCAGGAACTGGCGGATATGGCCTGCGAGCGCATCACCGCCGGAATAACCAGGGCACTGGTCGGCGAGCGGCCCATCAAGGCCGTGCTCGATCCCTACAATCCGACCGGCTCCACCGTGCATGTGAACTTCACCACGTCAAAGACGGACCGCTGGAAAACGGACGCCCGCCGGTGCCATATCGACTGGGTCATCCTCGATAGCGACTGGGAGGCCGAGTTTTGCCGGGTGGCCGAGTCTCATCCTCGGGTCCGGGCGTACGTCAAAAACCACAATCTCGGCCTGGAAGTCCCGTACCGGTACGGGTCGGAGACCCGCGCCTACCGGCCCGATTTCATCGTGCTGGTGGACGACGGCCATGAAGACCCGCTGCACCTGGTCGTCGAGATTAAGGGATACCGGCGCGAGGACGCCAAAGATAAGAAATCGACCATGGAGACTTACTGGGCGCCCGGAGTGAACAACAACGGCCGATACGGCCGCTGGGCATTCGCCGAATTCGCCGATGTTTACCGGATCGAGGCCGATTTCAAAGCCAAGATCGAGGCCAGGTTCAACGAGATGATTGATTCAGCGACCGCCAGACCCGCCGGAGGTTTGAAGAAGTAAGATGGCCAAAATGACAACGACAAAGACCATTGAAACCATCACGCACGATGATGCGACGCGAAAGAACATTCCTACCGCCGAGTACCAGTCCGTGATGCGCAAGGAGGAGCAAGATCCCATCAGGGTCGCCTATGAGCGCCGAAACCGCGATCTCGACCCTCAGCTTGTCTGGCGCGGTAAGGACGAGCAGGACTGGTCCGACCTGGTTGTCCACGCCCCGCCTCTGTATATCCAGGAGAAGGTACACCCGAAGGTGCTGATCGATGACCTGGTCCGCCAGACGCGCGAGCGGGAAGATGTGGGCAAGCCGCGGCAGATCAATATGTTTTCCGACTTCAACGGCCTGCCGAGCGAAAATGCAAAGACCGAGTTCTACAAGCACGACGCAAACTGGTCGAATCGGATGATTCTCGGCGACAGCCTTCAGGTTATGGCGTCATTGGCGGAGAGGGAGGGCCTTCGCGGGCAGGTCCAGTGTATCTACATCGACCCGCCTTACGGCATCAAATTCAACTCCAATTTCCAGTGGTCCACGACAAGCCGGGACGTGAAAGACGGAAACGTCGAGCATATCACCCGCGAACCGGAACAGGTGAAGGCGTTTCGGGATACCTGGCGGAATGGGATTCACTCGTATCTGACGTATTTGCGGGATCGACTGACGGTGGCGCGAGACTTA
Source organism: uncultured Syntrophobacteraceae bacterium (assembly GCA_964407285.1). Classification (GTDB taxonomy): domain Bacteria; phylum Desulfobacterota; class Syntrophobacteria; order Syntrophobacterales; family Syntrophobacteraceae; genus CAYOVG01. The sequence goes on along the minus strand of CAYOVG010000015.1, from coordinate 31,615 downwards.
TTGGCTGATTCCGGCTCAATTTTTGTCCAGATTGGCGATGAGAACGTTCATCGCGTGCGGGCTTTGATGGATGAGGTGTTTGCTGAGAGAAATTTCATTTCGACAATATCATTTAAGAAGACTTCCGGTTTCGGGGCTGCTTATTTGGAGAACATCTATGACATGTGCCTGTGGTATGCCAAGAGTTGGCCCCACATGAAGTACAGGCAAGTCTTTGCCGCAAAATCCAATGAACTACTTGCGACACAGTATACAAGCTATGATAACTTTCGAGATGAGTGCTGCCTGGGAGACCCTCATTTCATGCCGGATACAATTAGTTCGCAGGGAGCAAGCGAGGCCGGAACCTATCCGATTTTGCTTCAGGGGAAAGAGTATGAACTTCCTCCAAACACTCATTGGAAAGCATCCCGCGATGGAATGCCGCGGCTGGCAAGGGCTATGAGGCTTATTGGAGTGGGTAAACGCATTCGATATCGACGTTATGAAGACGATTTCCCAGTAACTACCTTCAGCAACAACTGGAACGATGCTATTATTTCTGGTTATGCTGACCCCAAAATCTATGTGGTGCAGACATCTACTAAAGTTGTAGAGCGATGCCTTTTAATGGCAACAGACCCAGGCGACCTTGTCCTTGACCCAACTTGCGGCTCCGGGACAACCGCCTACGTTGCCGAACAATGGGGTCGCCGCTGGATCACGATTGACACCTCCCGCGTCGCTCTTGCATTAGCCCGCGCCCGCATCATGGGGGCACGCTATCCTTACTACTTACTGGCCGACAGCCACGAAGGTCAACGCAAGGAAGCCGAGATCACGCGAACCACTTCTTCCAACGCCCCGACTCGCGGAAATATCAGGCAGGGTTTTGTTTATGAGCGTGTACCGCACATCACGCTTAAATCCATCGCCAACAACGCTGAAATAGACGTGATTTGGGAAAAATTCCAGGAAACCCTGGAACCAATCCGCGAGCGGCTCAACAAATCCCTGGGCAAGACATGGGAGGAATGGGAAATCCCCCGCGATCCCGAAAATAAATGGCCTCAAGAGGTAAAAGACCTCCATGCGGAATGGTGGAAGCAGCGCATCGCACGGCAAAGGGAGATCGACGCATCCATCGCCGCCAAGGCCGACTTCGAATACCTCTACGACAAACCCTACGAGGACAAGAAGAAGGTCCGCGTTTCCGGCCCCTTCACGGTCGAAAGCCTTTCCCCGCATCGGGTGTTGACGGTGGGCGCGGATGACGAGTTGATCGACCGCGCCGAGGAACCCAGGGCCGGCTTCGGCAAGGGACAGGATTTCGCCTCGATGATCCTGGAAAACCTCAAGATGGCCGGAGTGCAGCAGGCTCACAAGGAAGACAAAATCAACTTCACATCGATTGCTCCGTGGCCCGGCGACCTCGTCTGCGCCGAAGGCAGATACACCGAAGGCGATTCCGGGACGGGCACGGAAAAACGGGCAGCCATCTTCATCGGACCCGAGTTCGGCACCGTGTCGCGTCCCGATCTCGTGGCCGCCGCCCGCGAGGCCGGTGACGCCGATTTCGATGTGCTCATCACCTGCGCTTTCAACTACGACGCCCAGTCGACGGACTTCAAAAAGCTCGGCCGCATTCCGGTGCTCAAGGCGCGCATGAATGCCGACCTGCACATGGCCGACGACCTGAAGAACACCGGCAAGGGGAACCTGTTCGTCATATTCGGCGAGCCGGACATAGACATCATGGAAGCCGGGAACGGCCAACTCCGGGTGAAGATCAACGGCGTGGACGTCTTCCACCCCAATACCGGAGAAATCCGAAGCGACGGGGCCGAAGGGATCGCCTGCTGGTTTATCGACACCGACTACAACGAGGAAAGCTTCTTTGTCCGGCACGCGTACTTCCTGGGGTCAAACGACCCGTACAAGGCGCTGAAGACCACGCTCCGCGCCGAGATCAACGAAGAAGCCTGGGAATCGCTTCACAGCGACGTCTCTCGACCGTTCGACAAGCCTCGGTCGGGCCGCATCGCCGTCAAGGTGATCAACCACCTCGGCGATGAAGTGATGAAGGTATTCCGGGTGGAGTAGTGGAGTAACAGGTGGAATTTCGCATTGCCGACACGTTCACGAACAGTCTCGGCCGGCTTACCGGCGAGGAACGGAAGGCGGTCAAAGCCATCGCCTTCGACCTTCAACTCAATCCCGCCAATCCCGGCATGAAGCTCCACAAGCTCGACAGGGCGAAAGACCCCAATTTCTGGTCGGCGCGGGCCGGCAGCGACCTCCGGATCATTGTCCACAAGACGGAATCCGGCCTGCTGCTGTGCTATGTCGATCACCACGACAAGGCGTATGAGTGGGCCAGGCGGCGCAAGCTGGAAACGCATCCAAGGACGGGAGCGGCCCAGTTGGTTGAAATGCGGGAGACTTACGTAACATAGCGTTACATTTGACCAACGTTAAAATCGGGACATGCGCAGAAATCGATGGTGTATGAGATATACGGGAACCACGTGAAAGGTCTCGAGGAAGACGCGGGCAAGATTCCGAGGTATTCCGGCAGGGATTTCTTGGGCTTAAAAAGCAAAACCTCCTACTTTCACTAAGAAGACCGGAGAAAGTAAGAGGTTGTGAAACACAACATGTTTATTTTGTAACCAAAATTTGGTGGAGGCGGCGGGAGTCGAACCCGCGTCCGAAAGCATTCCGTCTAAGCATCTACATGTTTATCCCGGGTTTTTAATTTTCGCTCCTCAGGTCTCCCCACAGGCTGGATACCATCGGAACTAGCCTTTTAAGTTTCGCCGCTGAAGCCCAAGGCGCCACTTCAGCCGCTATCCCACTAATCGACGCTCCTCAGACTCCGCAGGAACAAGAAAGAGGAACGGTAGCCGCTAAGCGGCTACGGCGTACGCATAGTCGTCTGCGTTTGTGTTTATTCCCGCCTGTTTTACGAGCAGTCAGGACCTCGACATGCAGCTTAAACTTCTTTACCTCCGTCGAACCCGTTTCGCCCCCTCGGGTGTTGTGGTTCATACAACCAATCAATCAATTATGGATAAATTATAATCTCTTAAGTGCGGAAGTCAACATGGTTCCGAAGAATTTTCTTCGATAGATCCCGTGGTCCCAATTCAGGCGCCCAGGTGCTCACGTGTTTCGACAGGGCATGGTTCAAAGCAGGGTAACGCTTCCGGGTCGCCTCCCGCGAAGCGGTCCGATCTCTGTCCGGTTGTGGTTTTCACGCCACCACCCACGAAACGGTCCAATCCACGGAACCCGCAACCCGCAACCCGCAACCCGCAACTCGCAACCCGTAACCCGCTACCCGCAACTCGTAACCCGCAACCCGAAGCGCAACCCGAAGCGCAATCCGCACCCCAGCCGCTAACTGACCTTGTAGTTCTTCTTCAACCGGGACATCTCGCGCGCTTCCTGTTTTTTCTTGAGGCTCTCCCGCTTGTCGTAGAGCTTCTTGCCCCGCGCCAGGCCCAGCTCCACCTTGACCTTCCCCCCCTTGAAGTAGACTTTGAGGGGTATCAGGGCGAGCCCCTTCTCCTGCGTCTTGCCGGCAAGGCGGCTGATCTCGCGAGCGTGCAGCAGGAGCTTCCTCACCCGCTCGGGTTCATGGTTGTTGTATGACGCATGGGTGTAGGGACTGATGTGAAAACCCTGCAGGTACAACTCCCCCTTCCTGATCTTTGCGTAACTGTCCTTCAGATTGGCCCGTCCCTCTCGGAGGGATTTCACCTCCGTACCCAGGAGCACTATGCCCGCCTCCATGGATTCCAGGATCTCGTAGTCGAAGTAGGCCTTCTTGTTCTGGCAGACTATACGAATTCCACCGCTTCCCGATGTTTTCTTCTCATTGGCCATGGCTTATTTTGCATCCGGGCGGGAGACTCGTCGGCGCTTTCCGACGGACTCCCCGCCATTCGTTTTCATAAGTTCCTTCTGCGGTTGTAATCGACGCCTTTGGGCGTAAGAGCGCTGGGGTCGAAGTATTTGAACTCCTCGGGGAAGTTCTTCAACACCGTGTCCTGGAGCACCTCGCTGATCTCACGCGCGGTCCTCATCTGGAGGGCTTTCTTCACGAACGCCCGGCAATCCTTCACCCGCGCCCTGCAGATAAGGTTCTTGACGCGGGGAATCGACTGAGGGTTCATGCTGAAAGAGTCCAGGTTCAATCCCAGGAGTATGGGAACGTAGAGCGGCTCTCCCGCCATTTCACCACATATGCACACTTTTATGCCGGCCTTGTGCCCCGCGTCCACCGTCTGCTTGATGAGCCTCAGCACCGCGGGGTGGAGCGGCTCATACAGGTAGGCGACGTGCTCGTTGACACGGTCGATGGCGAGGCTGTACTGGATCAGGTCGTTGGTCCCGATGCTGAAAAATTCCACTTCCCGCGCCAGAAGATCGGCGACCGCCACCGCCGACGGGACCTCGACCATGACTCCAAGGGGAATATTCTCGTTGAAGGGTATCCGCTTCAAGGTGAGTTCCTCCTGGACTTCCTTCAGTACGCCCCTGGCTTCTATCAATTCGCCGACCCCGGAGATGAGAGGGAACATCAACCGTATGTTGCGAGTGTCCGCGCTTGCCCGCAGAATCGCCCGGAGCTGCATTTTGAACAGGTCCTTGCACAGGAGGCAGAGCCGGATCGAACGAAGGCCCAGGGCCGGGTTGTTCTCCTTCAAATGGGGGTACCAGGCGCTCAGTTTGTCGGCCCCCAGATCCAGCGTCCTCATGGTCACCCACTGCGGGGCCATGAGTTCCGCCAGTTCCCGGTAATGGTTGAAAAGCTGCTCCTCGTCCGGCAGGTCCCGCCGGTTCATGAAGAAAAATTCGGTACGGTAGAGCCCTATCCCCTCGGACCCGTTGTCCTTGGCGGCCACGACCTCTTCCAGAAGCTCGATGTTGGCTTCCACCAGCACCCGCGAGCCGTCCTGAGTCCGGGCTTCCAGGTGCGCCCTCCGGGCGATCTCCTTAAGGTAACTGTCGAGGGCGTCCTGGCGCTCGTAGTAATAGCTGATCTCTTCCTCTGTGGGAGCGACGATGACGAACCCCGAGGCGCCGTCAACGATGATGACGTCGCCCGTGCGAACCGTCCGGGAAGCCTGTTCCGCTCCCACCACGCAGGGAATGTTGAGGGAACGGGCGACAATGGACGTATGGGACGTTCGCCCTCCCATGTCCACGACGAGTCCCAACGTCCGTTCGACTCGCAACTGGGCGGTATCCGCGGGCGACAGATCGCGGGCCACGACGATGACCCGCTCCTTTATCCCGTTCAGCGTGTCATGCTCCTGGCCCGCCAGGTTCCGGTGCAACCTCTCCCCGACGGCTTCCACATCGGCGATACGGCTTCTTATGTAATCGTCCTGGATTGAATCGAACATCGCGCGGGAAGTCGCAAGGGCCACGTTGAGCGCCCACTGGGCATTGAGCCTTTCGCTACGGATGAGCCGCATCACCTCGTCGTAAATCAGATGCTCCCTCAGGATCATCTGTTGAACGTCCAGCAGGTAGGAATGCTCCTTGAATTCAGGGGAGATTCTTTGCTTGATCGCTTCCAGGTCGTTTTCGGCCTTGACCACCGCCTTCTCGAACCTTGCGCACTCCTCCTCGATCTGCTCCTCCCCGGAGAGCGTAGAGGTTGGAATGAGGATTTGCCCACGCTCCAGCACGTAGGCTTTGCCAATGGCAATCCCCGGAGATACTCCTATTCCGTGAATCCTTCCGAGCGTCTGATCCATACATTCCTATCCGTAAAGCAAGACTCTTAAAGGAGGAGTAAACTTGAGGCAGGCTCTCCCGCAGGCAATCGCTTACGTCTTCGAATCCGTAAATCCGTTGAATCTGAAAAACTGAAGTCGATCTTCGACCCTTGAAGTGGATATCGGTACGGTCCCGCATCAGGGACCCGGATCGTGCATAACCTTACGATTCTCCAAACTTGGTCTGAAAAAGCGCAGTCAAGGCTTCAAGAGCGTCAGCGGCGTCTTTCCCCCTCGCCAGAATGCGGATTTTAGTTCCCTGAGGGCAGATAAGCGTCATCAGGTCAAGAATACTTTTGCCGTTGACCCTGGTTCCGTCTCCACCTTCCTTCATGACCCACAGCTCGCAATCGTACTGGGTCGCAACCTTGACGATCTGTGCCGCCACCCGCGCGTGTATTCCCAACTTATTGGAAACTATGAAATTTTGTTCCAAGCCAGCCATCCCGTCCGAAAAAATCCCGCGCTCATCTCCCTGCAAGATCCTTGTACATAAAAGATCCCGCCGTCTCTTAGCATACAGGACGCTTGAAGTCAACTCCGATGCGATTCCAAGGGGGTGGCCGCGTTCCGGCCTTGGCGTGCAGGAAGATGCCGCAGGACGCTTTTGGGGTGCTCTTGCCTCTCTCCCGTTCTCCCATACTACCAATGCTAATATAAACCTCCTTCCGGGAACAGGCAATGGGCTCAGCCGGGCCCATCCGTCCCCGATGCGCTTCCGACGGCGTACTCAACGGAGGTACTCACCGCCCATGATCGTGATTTCGAAGCCGGGGCAACAGGGTTGAGCGGTCCCGTCTCACCGCCTGACCGGCCCCGTAACCGCCTTCCCGTGCACTCAGCCCGGCTGCACGAGATCGGCAAGGGCATCGCGCACCGTAGGAAACCGGAAGCTGAACCCTTCGTCCAGAAGTTTCCGGGGAATCACCCGCTGCCCCTTGAGCACCACGTCGCCGAAATCCCCGAGGAGCAGCTTGAGCATAAAGCCGGGAACGGCCGGAGCCATGCGGGTCTTTCCGAGCGCCGCGGCGAGCGCCCCGGCCATCTCCTCGTTTCGCACCGGGACGGGCGCCGTGCCGTTTACCGGCCCCGAGACGTTCTTTCTTTCCATGAGGAAGAGCATGATCCTGAAAAGGTCCTCCTGGTGGATCCAGGAAAACCACTGCTTCCCGTTGCCCAAGGGGCCGCCGATGCCTCGTCTGAACGGCGGAATCATCTTCTCCAGAGCGCCTCCCCCCTTGCCCAGCACTATGCCGATACGGCATCGCGCCACTCTCACGCCATGCTGCTCGGCCCTGACGGCCTCCGCTTCCCATGCACGACCGAGGTCGGCAAGGAAGTCGTTTCCCGGCGGACCGTTCTCATCGAGTTCGGCATCGTCGGTGCGCGCTCCGTAATATCCGATTGCGGACGCGCTCACGAGCAACACATCCCTTTCCCGGCGCGCCGCCAACCCGTCCACCACATTGCGGGTCGTGAGGATGCGGCTGTTCATCATCGTCCGCCGCACGTTCCTGGTCCAGCGCGTGAATACGGAAGACCCCGCCAGGTTTATCACCACATCGCAATCGGCAAGGCTATTTTGCCACTCCCCGGGAATGGTGGGGTCGCCCTGAACCGTCGAGAGCCCCTGCGGACGGTTCAGGGCGACCCCCTTCCCGCGAACCACCATCGATACATCATGCCCCAACTCGATGAAGCGACGGGCAAAATAGCTTCCGACGAACCCCGTGCCTCCCGTCATGAACACTTTCATATGCTGCTCCTCGTGACATGGCGCCCATAACGCCCTGCTACAGAATGATCTGATTGTGACCGCGACGGACGGATGCGGTTTTGACGGCTTCCAGGGCCTCTTCGGCCAGGTCGCGCACGCGCAGATCCATTAGCTCCAGGTTCCTGTAGAGCCTGACCGCCGCAGTGTCGTTCAGGAGGCGCTCGAGGCGGGAAACCGTGGACGCGGCGCCGAGCAACCCGCACACCCACGCCGCCAACCCCCTCGCCTCACCATCCGCGGATTCCAGGTACGGCGCCACATGAGGCGCGGCGTCGCGCAGCAGGAAAGGCTTCGTTACGGCGAGCCTGCCGATACCCCACAACACCCCCTTTTCCAGGAGGAGGAACTCCAGGGGGTTTCCATCCTCACGGATGTAGGAAACCAGGATATGGACATACTCCCGCGCCAGTGCGTCGTGCCGGGCCATTATCTCGCCCATCGCTTCCGGGCAGCCCCAGCCGATCCCGCCCGACTCGTCGTTGAGTTGCCAGATCAAGCGCCGCATGACGACGCGAGCCGCTTCCATGTCCCGGTCGGCCATGTGCGATACGACCAGTCCCATCGAGGTTACCGCCCTCCATTTCTGGAGTTCGTTGTGGGTGCACAGAGCCGAGAAAAGGGGACCGACGGTGGAACGGCCCGGATAATCCAGCAACTCCGGCAACCTATCCTCGAAGTCGTCGGAATACAGCAGCGCCAGCACCTTGCGTTTCAAAGACACGGAGCCGATTGCCCGCCGGTTATCGGTTATGTTGTTATCGGTCACTTTGGTAGCCACTTCTCGTGAGTTTCAAAGCAGGTCCTCACGCCACAAAAATGCCAGGCGCATCGTGCCGCCTGGCATCAACAGAGCATTAAACGCAAACACGAGCCCGCCGGACCGGCCGGTTTCGGCTTATGTCCGCTTCCTTCGCAGTTCGGCAGTCAGTCGCCGCAGGTGCTCCTGTTCCTCTTTTATCAAGTACTCTATGAACTCCTGCCCCTTCTGTTCATCCGTTACGCTCTTCATGGTCAGGAATAAGATGACCGAATCCTTCTCGAACTGTATGGCCAGGCGCAGCGCATCCACCGCATCGCCCACCCGTTCGAGTTGCGCTTCCACGTCCTGGGATGGGCCGAACACGTGTTCGTCGGCTATGGCCTTGAGGTACAGGTCCTGCTCGGCCTCCGGGTCCCAAATCGTCGGAGCTTCGGCACCGCGCGGCAGTTGCCCCATCAGCGACTCGAACCTCATCTTATGTTCCACTTCCTGCTTCGCCAGTTCCTCAAAGAGCTTCTTGACATCCGCGTCGGCAATACGTCTCCGGGCCTCCTCGTAAAACGCCCTGCCGTTCTCTTCGATCATAATGGCGATCAGGAATACTTCCCGGGCGTTGAAACCGAATATCATTATGAGACTCCTCGGTCCTACTCTTTTTCGAAATCACTCTTCGGCGCTCCGCAAACCGGGCATATCCAGTCGTCCGGCAAACTTGCGAAAGGGGTCCCCGCCGGAACGCCATTGTCCGGATCACCCTTTTCAGGATCATAGACATACCCGCATACAGTACAGACATACCGCTCCATTCGACAGCCTCCTTCTTTTTTCGATCCATCCATGCGGCCTCGCGCGGGGCCGCTGAAGATAACGGCTACTCCTGCCTAGAAACAATATAAATCAGCATCTGTCAAATGAAAACTAAACACGGCTTCAATTCAGGGCTTTCATCGCGGTTCATACCGGACGCCGTCCCTTCCACAGAAGTCTCAGCCTCAGGGAATTGCTCACCACGGAAACGGAACTCATAGCCATCGCCGCCGCCGCGAACATGGGATTCAAAAGAATGCCGAAGAACGGATATAGCGCTCCGGCCGCAACAGGTATCCCCAGGCTGTTATAGAAGAAGGCCCAGAACAGGTTCTGCCGGATTATTCTCATGGTAAGCCCGGAAAGCTCAATGGACGAAACCACGAGCTTCAAATCATCCTTAATGAGAGTAATATCGCCCGCTTCCATAGCGATATCGGTCCCGGCGCCTATGGCGATCCCGACATCGGATGCGGCGAGCGCGGGCGCATCATTGATGCCGTCCCCCACCATCGCCACCACCCGGCCTTCCGCCTGGAGCCGCCGTATCTCCCCGGCTTTGTCCGCGGGGAGCACTTCGGCCATGACCCGGTCTATGCCGATCATCCCGGCGACGGCGCGCGCGGTGCGCTTATTGTCGCCCGTGATCATGGCGACTTCAAGCCCCATCCGCTGGAGGCGGGAGACGGTGTCGCGGGCCGATTCCTTCAATGTGTCGGAGAGGGCGAGAGCGCCCATGATCTGCCCGTCCACGGCGACGTATACCTCCGTTTTCCCGGCGGATAAGAACTCGGCGTAGCGGGACCGGCCGCCCTCGATGGTCACTCCCTGCTCCTGCATGAGCCGGGCGTTCCCGACGAGCACCTTTTTTCCCAGGACCGTGCCGCGAGCGCCGAGGCCGGAGAGGGCTTCGAAATCCTGGACCGCCGGGGGCACGAGGTTCGCCTCCCGGCATTTTTCGACGACGGCCCGCGCCACGGGATGCTCGGAAACCGCTTCCACCGATGCGGCCATCCTGAGGAGGTCCCGCGCCTCCACATCCGGTTCCGCAATCACGTCCGTGACCGTGGGAGTTCCCCTGGTCAGGGTGCCCGTCTTGTCGAAAACCACGGTGGTCAGCCGGTACGCCTTCTCCAGGCTCTCACCGCCCTTGATGAGGATGCCGTTTTCGGCTCCCAGGCCCGTTCCCACCATGATCGCGGTAGGAGTGGCGAGCCCCATGCTGCACGGGCAGGCAATGATGAGCACGGATACGAAATTGAGCAGCGCGCGGCTGAACTGGTGGTCCGGCACCGCAAAATACCAGATGATGAAGGTGATTGCCGCGATCGCCATCACCACGGGCACGAATATGGAAGCTACCTTGTCGGCGAAGCGCTGGATGGGCGCCTTGGAACCCTGCGCCTCCTCGACCAGCCGGATGATCTGGGCGAGGGCGGTCTCGGCCCCGACCCGGGTGGCGGTGAAGTTGAAGCTGCCGGTGAGATTGATCGTACCGGCGAAGACTTCGCCGCCCGCCTCCTTCTCCACCGGGAGGCTCTCTCCCGTGAGCATGGATTCGTCCACAGAGGACCTGCCCGAAACGATGGAGCCGTCGGTGGGAATCCTTTCACCGGGACGGACGACGACCACATCCCCTCGCTCCACTTCGGAGATGGGGACGTCGTACTCGCGGCCGCCCCGAAGCACGCGGGCGGTTTTCGGCTTCAGGCCCATGAGCCTTTTGATCGCCGCGGAGGTCTTTCCCCGGGCCCTGGCTTCGAGGAGCCTGCCCAGGAGGACCAGCGTGACGATCATCGCCGCGCCGTCGAAGTAGAGCTGCGGCGCGACGCCGGCCCTGGTGAAGAAGTCCGGCCGGAGGGCCGCGAGGGCGGAATAAAGATAAGCGGAGAGGGCTCCGACGGCGACGAGAGTATTCATGTCGGAAGTTTTCTGCCGCAACGCCTTGATCGCACCGGTGAAGAAGCGGCTGCCCACCCAGAAGACCGCCGGCGTCGCAAGGACGAGGAGGATGAGCCCCATGACCCGTTCCGGAACGGCATGCAGGAACGGGAAGAAGTGCGGCATGCTGCCCACATGGATGATCACGCCGAGGACCACCCCCACGAGCACTTTGAGCTTGAGTTCGCGCTCTTCCCGCTTCCGGGCCGCCTCGATGGGATCGTCCGCCTCGACGTCGCCGGCAGTCGCGCCGGTCGCGGCCGCGCCACCCGTAGCCCCGAGGAATTCATACCCGGTATCCTCGACCAGAGCCTGGATCTGCCCGACCGTGGGGCTGCCGGACAGATGGACCACGGTCGCCTTCGATGTGGCGAAGTTGACGGATGCGTCCCGCACGCCGGGCATGGATTTGAGCGCATCCTCCACGCGCCGCACACACGCCGCGCAGGTCATGCCCCCGATGGACACGGTGGTTTTGCGGAGCGCTTCCGGACCCGAATCTCCCGTATCGATCACCTCGTATCCGAGGTCCCTGACTTTTTCCTTGATCGCTTCGAGGTCCACCCGCGCGGGGTCGTACGCCACGCTCGCCTTCCGAGACGCCAGGTTCACGGAGGCGTCCGCCACTCCCGCAACATCCTTTATGCCCTGCTCCACGCGCCGGACGCACGCAGCACAGGTCATGCCCTGAATATAGATAATCTCCCTAGCCGACAACTTCATACCCCGCTTTTTTGATCCGGCCCTTCACATCTTCCATATCCACGGGCTTGTTCTCGTTGAAGGAAGCCTCCCCCTTCGATACATCCACGCTCACGTTGTCCACGCCGTCTACTTCCTTGAGGGTCTTTTCCACGGCCCTGGCGCAATGCTGACATGACATGCCCTTGATTTTGATGGTCTTCATCGTTCTCCTTTCCTGATGAGGTCGATATGGTCCGCGATTTCCGGAACCGGTCGGCGCCGGCATGCCCGGCTTTGGAATTGCCCACGCTTCTGAGCATGATTATACAACTTCCTCGCGATAATACAAATTCCGAAATACCGGCCGTTGATCTTGTAAGAAAAATGATGACAGAGAAATAAGAAATTCCTGACACAAAAATCAGAATCCTGCTGATTTTCATCCATTTTCTCATTTCCTATATTATTCCTGACCGTACACGGCGGCATTGATTCACAACCGGGATTCAAGGAGAGGCGCAGATGATCGAGATAAGATTTCACGGGGAAGATGACATGGATGCCCTTACATCCGCGGAACTCACGGCGGCAGCCGCCATTCAATACGGACAGTACGCCGTGGCGGGGCAGGTGAACGGCGTCCGGCCCGGGGGGAAGCACGGGGCAACGGCCACGGCCTACGTCCGGGTGAGCGACAACCCGATCCAGGCGGACGAAGGTGCAAACAGCCCCGACGTGGTGGTCATTCTCGACCAGAACCTGCTCGGAGGCCGCAACCTCCTTGACGGGCTCAAGCCCGAAGGACTCGTGATACTGAACTCGACCCAAAGCCCATCCGAAGTGAGAAAGCAAACAGGCATCAAGTCGCGGCTGGCCGTGGTCGACGCGAGCGAGACGGCCCTGGAAGTGATGCATGTCCCCGTCAACGACACCAATGTGTTGAGGACCCTCATCATGGCTCCACGCACCCTGGCGCCGGAAGCGTGCATGTGCTGAAAGGCGGCAGCGCGCCGGACCGGATGCCCCGGAATCTTCGGGAGCGGAGGCTGAGACGCTTGTATCCGGACGGTCGCGGCCCTCAGCAGGTCCGGGTCGCGCAAACGGACCGGGCGCATCGATCGCGAAGAGCGCGCGGCAAGCTGCGCGCGCCCGCATTTCTCATCCTCCCGCCGCTCCTTTCGGCTTCCCGTCGGGAGCATCCTTTCAGGAGACGGTCAACTCCAGGTTGGATTCGAGCTCCTCGACATTCGTAACCGGACGCTTGCACGCAAAGTTTTCGCACACGTACGCCGTGGTCTTTCCGTCGTCCGCCGGAACCAGGTCCTTTACGAAGGGTGACAGGGCGGAGAGTCTTTCAGTGTCGTTTCCGGCGGTCCCGGCCGCGACGGTCCCATTAATGGAAAGCCCGGCCGTGGCGGTCCCGGCCGTGGCGGTCCCGTCCGCGACGGTTCCGGCCGTGGCGGTCCCGGCCGCGACGGTTTTCGCACCTGCGTCCCGGCGAAGCAGCACGACGCAGTTGGGCGAAAAGCCCTTGCGAAGCGCCGCCATCATGCGCCGGGTGTCCTCATGGTCCGCCGCTCCCGCGATCACGACCTCCTGGCTGGGGCCGACGGCAAAATCCACCGCGATCAGAAACTGCGTATGCGCCGAGGGGTAGTCCCCCACCAGGGACGAAAACGCCTGCAACTGGCGGTCGGCGGTCGCTTCCAGACCGGTGTTTCCGGTCATGCGGGCGAGGCGCAGGAGATTCAGGGCGGCAACGGCATTGGCGGCCGGGACCGCGCCGTCGAAGATGTCTTTTTCCCGGACAATGAGCGGCTCGCTGTCGCTTCCCGTGTAGTAGAAGCCGCCGTTGCCCTCGTCCCAGAAGATTTCGAGCATCTCACGGTTGAGACGGACGGCCTCTTCCAGGTACCTGACATCGAAGACGGATTGGTACAGTTCCATGAGCCCCCAGACGAGGAACGCGTAGTCGTCGGCGTAGGCGGTGACGGCCACGTCGCCGTGCCGGTAGCGGCGAAGCAGCCTTCCGGAATCGGAACGGAGCCCGGCCAGGATGAAGTCCGCCGCCTTCACGGCCGCGTCGATGCAGGCGCGATCCCCCATGGCCTGGAAACCCCTGGCCATGGCCGCGATCATGAGTCCGTTCCAGGATGTCAGGATCTTGTCGTCCTTCAGGGGATGGATTCGCTTCTCACGGTGGGCGAAAAGCTTTTGCCGGGAATCCTCGAGCGTCTTTTCCAGTTCCGGCAGCGGCATTCCCAGTTGAGCGGCGTAGTCCTCCATGCTCCTGGATGTGTGCGGGATGTTTCGCCCCTCGAAGTTCCCCGCCTCGCTGATGTCATAGAACCGGCAGAACAGGTCGCCCGCGTCGTTGCCCAGCACTTCCTTCACTTCCTTCGGCGTCCAGACGTAAAACAGGCCTTCCTCTCCCTCCGAATCCGCGTCTTCGGCGGAGTAGAAACCGCCCTCGGGGGAAGTCATGTCACGGAGCACGTAGTGAAAGATCTCGCGCGCAACGGCGGCGTACCGTTCCTTGCCGGTAACCTGAAAGGCCTCGATGTAGGCGATGGCGAGCATGGCCTGGTCGTAGAGCATCTTCTCGAAATGGGGCACGAGCCAGCGCTGGTCCACCGAATACCTGTGGAAGCCGAACCCCACGTGATCGAAGATACCGCCCCGGCGCATGGCCTCCAGGGTCTTTTCCACCATTTCGAGGGCTTCGGATTCGGGGTTTCGACGATGCCACCTGAGCAGGAAAGAAAGCTGGTGGGGGGTCGGAAATTTGGGGGCCTTGCCGAAGCCTCCCCAGCGGCTGTCGAAAGACCTCCGGAACTGCTCGTAAGCTTTCTCGAGCGTCTCGACCCCCAACGACTTGCCGCTGCTTTCGGCCCTGGGTTGAATCGCATTGGTGATCTCATCGCTCGCCTTGACGAGCCGGGAACGGTCACGTCGCCACATGATGCTCAACTGCTGGAGCACTTCGATGAAGCCGGGAGATCCCATCCGGCTCGTCTTGGGAAAGTAGGTCCCGGCAAAGAAGGGCTTGCGGTCCGGGGTCATGAAGACGGAGAGGGGCCAGCCGCCGCTGCCGTTGAGGACCTGGCAGACCGTCATGTAGATCTGGTCCACATCGGGCCGTTCCTCCCTGTCCACCTTGATGGAAATGAAATTGCCGTTGAGTAATCCGGCCACTTCGTCATCTTCGAACGATTCGTGCGCCATTACGTGGCACCAGTGGCAGGTGGCGTATCCCACGGAAAGGAAGACCGGCAGGTCTTTTTCCCGTGCAAGCCGGAATGCCTCATCCCCCCAGGGATGCCAGTCCACGGGGTTATCCGCGTGCTGCAGCAGATATGGGCTTTTTTCGTGGATCAAACGGTTGGACATGGGTTCCTCCTGCATTACGACAACCATTTGCGTGCGCACGCGGTTTCAACCGTTGCTTCTGTATCCGCAATTGGTCTGGATATCTTATCGAGCGCCTTTTTGTTCGTCCCTCGACCTGTGACGGTCCTGTATGCCTGATATGGAAAAAGCAACAATAAGGTAGTAAAAGAAGTTAATTACCGTTTTGAAGGGAGACAAGGGCATGGTTGAATCCGCGACCGGGAGCGCGGGCCTCGGACCGGGGATGAGGAATGCAAAACCCGCGGGACAGACCGGACGCAAAGCATGGGAGATCAGGAAATTAGGGGACCACGAGAGCACGGAAGACAGAAGAAAGGAAAGCGCCGATGATCCGGAGCTTGATGGAAAAGTTGAGCAGGGGCGTAGTCCTCAAGCGGCGTTTGCCCGAGGAGTTCAAGAGGGGCGCTCTTTTCGTATCCCCAGGAAGCGCCCTGAAATACTGGCGCTTCGACCTGGCGAAAGTCGATCCGCTTCTGCTGGATGTGGCGTCGGAGAACATCAGGGCCGGCGATGTCGTATGGGACATAGGCGCCAATGTGGGGCTCTTCGCCTTTGCGGCGGCCAACCTCGCCGGACCCGCGGGCTGCGTGTTGTGTGTCGAGGCCGACATATGGCTGTGCGGCGTGCTGTCGCGCTCCAAGATGCTCAAAAGCAATGCCCACCTCAATATTGATATCCTGCCCGCCGCCGCATCGGATGCGATCGACATACTCGGATTCAACATAGCGAACCGGGGCAGGTCCTCCAACTTTCTCGCGGGGCTCAGAGGTTCATCTCAATCCGGCGGAGTCAGGGAGACGAAGCTGGTCCCATCTCTCAACCTCGACTTCATTATCGACAGGCACAGGCCGCCGAATTTCGTGAAGATCGACGTCGAAGGAGCGGAGGCTCCGGTCCTGAAAGGCGCGCAAAGGCTCCTCGCCGAGATACGTCCTGTTGTCTTCTGCGAGGTTGCATACGAAAATACAGAGGAGGTTTCCGGCATATTTCACGAACACGAATATGAAATGTATGACGCCGAAGCCGGGAAGTCCGGCAGGATAGCCTTGGAGAGAGCGGCCTGGAATACTCTCGCCTTTCCGAAACCGCTGTAAGGATTCAAGGCGACACGGTCCGGCTCCCTGGTTTGCGTGAGCCTTCCCGCCCATGGTGAGCCCCTCGCGCAAAACGAAAAGGGCTTCCGCCAGGGTCAGCGAATTCCCTTCAATGGCCGTGGATGTGTGCGTCCACAGAACCCGAGGTTGCTCCAAAGGGTCCTTCTTGGTATCTTCCGGCAGTCCTTCAAGGAATTTTATCTATTTCGCTGATTTGCAGAGGAAACACATTTCTCCCGCGTCGTCGATGCGGCGGCATGGATTACTTCGCACCCCCTGCACCGGGTTCCTCGTCCGCAATCCACGCCCAGTACCGCCCGGCATTGCAGGACAGTTTCAGAGAAATACCGAAGGCGTCACTCAGGCAGTCCTCCCGGAGCACGTCCTCCTTCTTCCCCTGCGCCGTGCAACGGCCTCCCTTGAGCAGGAACACGCGCGTGTAGACCGGTACGATCTCCTCCAGGTGGTGCGTCACCAGGATCTGCGTCGGAGCGTCCGGGGCATTGCCGATGTGCTCCAGGGTACGCAGCAATTGCTCGCGGGCAACGAGGTCCAGGCCCGAACACGGTTCGTCGAGGATGAGCAGCCGAGGCTGATGGATGAGCGCGCGGGCTATGAGGAGCCTTTGCTTCTCGCCCTGGGACAGGACGCCGTAGCGGGAATCGAGAATCCCGCGGCAATCGAGCCGGACCGCCAGTTCATGCGCCCGTTCGTAGTCGTCGTCCGTGGGTTTGTCGTAGATCCCTATCGAGGCGTACTTGCCGCTCACGATGAGGTCCAGGGGGCGTTGATTCGGGGGAATCTGCGCCTGCAGGAAGGAACCGACCCAACCGATGCTCTTCCTCAATTCGCGAAGATCCACATGGCCGAACCGGTGGCCCAGCACTGTGACGACGCCTCGCGTCGGCCACAGATATCCCGCAAGAAGCTGCAGCAAAGTGGTCTTGCCCGAACCGTTGGCGCCCAGCACCACCCAGTGCGAACCGGGAAGAACGTCCCAGTCCACGCCGTCCAGTATGAGGCGATCGGAGCGCACGAACGAGACGCCGCGAAGACTGATCCATTCCCTCTCGCCCGAAGGGGGACCGCTAACATTCTTTGTCATGATGGTTTACTTTCTACTGGATCCACCGGATTATGGAAATCGGGAACAGCCGGACGGGCTCTCACATTTCTCCGTGTTCGGCGAAGGAATAGCTGTTGGGCCCTGCAATGATGATGTGGTCGTGGACGACGATGTCCAGTTCGTTGAGGACGCGCTTCAGTTTCTGAGTGAGCAGGCGGTCGGCCTGGGACGGATTCGGGTCGCCGCCCGGATGATTGTGGGACAGGACCACCGCGGTCGCCCGGTGCTTGAGGCTCGATTCCACGACGAGCCTGGGAAACACGGCGGTCTTGTTGACGCTGCCCCTCTGAATGCGCTCCATGGCGATCAATCCGTTCTGACTGTTGAGGGCCAGAATGCAGAAGACTTCGTTTCTCTCTATCCCCAGCACCGATCCCAGATAGGAAACGACTTCCCCGGTGGATTGGAAAACCGGGTTTTGCTTCCACCGGTCCCTGTGGTAGCGCTCCAGAAGCCGCGGAATCAAGGAGATGAATACCGCGGCATACTGTCCGATGCCGTCCACCCGGACCAGGGAAGCCGAGGGGGCGTCGAAGACGGCCGCGAGCGTCTTGAATTCATGCAGAAGCTCTTTCGCGATACCCTTCACGTCGCGCCGGGGAAGGGCGTACGAAAGCACCAGTTCCAGCACTTCATGGTCGTGGAACCCGTCAAGCCCGCTCCGCTCGAATCGCTCTCGAAGCCTCTGGCGATGCCCTTCCGCACCCATGGTCATGGGGTATCATCCACACATCCGGGGATTCAATATCTCTTCCGTCATCCCGTCTTTCAGTCCCCCCGCGCCTCCCCGTCACATCCAACGCACGTTCAGTGGGTTTGCGCTTTCGCCTGTCCGCCCGCACTCTCCCGCGCGGCCCTTGCATCGCGGGAGGCTATCTTTTCACGCAACTGCTTCATGAGGTCATCGAACGAACTCCGGTTCAGTATGGATTCGAACTGGCTCCTGTAATTGCCGATGAAGCTGATGCCCTCCACCGCCACATCGTACACCTTCCACTGGCCGTTCTTGAGCTGCATGCGGTACTCGACCGGGATTTCGGCGCCCTGGTAGCCAAGGAGTCGCGTTTTGACGACGGCATAGTCCCCGTCGACTTTCTCCCCTTCGTACGCCACGTCTTCCTTGCCGCAGGTATACGATTCCACGCGATCCAGGTAGGTATTGAAGAGCAGATGCTGAAAGAGATCGATGAATTCCTGTTGCTTGGCGGGCGTCTGAGCCTTCCAGTGGCGAGCCAGGGCCCTTTTGGCCATCTCCTCGAAATCGAAATACCGGTACACGATGGTCAGGATTTCGTCCCGGTGTTCCTGAACCTTGAGGACTTCCCCGGGCTTGCAGTTGGACCTCAGCAGGTTGAGCGCCTCGCTGGTGCCGGCTCGAATCACTTCAATGGGCTGCACGGCGGCGTTTGCGCTCACAACGCAAACCAGCGCCGACAACAGGGCGAATCCCCCGACAAACACTCTTGCCTTGCTCATCACACTAACCATACCATACCCCTCCGTTAGACCACACCCGTGGGTCCGTCTCCGCCTGTCGGCGGCATTGGCCGAATTTCCTCCCGCTTCACGGCCTCCCTGCTCTCCGGACCGGTCGATTGCCCCCTGCCCCGTCCCTGTCCATCCCCCGGAACCCGAAGCAAAAACCGGCGCTCTAAAGGCTATTGATTGGCCTGGAGGAAATCGGCAAGGCTCGCCGCATCTTCTACATTCAGTATTTTGGCGCTCCTATCGATCCGGCGCATAAGGCCCCTCAACACCTTCTTGGGCCCGACTTCGACAAAGTGATCGTAGCCCGATTCGATGAACCACTCCATGGACTGGCACCACAGAACCGACCCGCACAACTGCTCGACAAGCTTGCGGGTGACGTCTACGGCTCCGTCGAGAGGCAATGCGTCGATATTATTAATGATCGGTATTTTCGGATCGTTAAAGGCGCATTCCCGCACAACGGGTTCGAACCTCTCACGGGCCATATACATGCAACGACTGTGCCAGGGGCCACTGACATTCAACTTCATGCATTTTTTGGCTCCCGCTTCCGTGCTGAGCGCCACCGCCTGCTGCACCGCCATGAACGGACCGGTGATGATGACCTGGTCCCGCGAATTCACATTCGCGATCTCAACGTTGCATTCGTGGCAAATCACCTGCACCTTTTCCTCTTCGAGATTCATTATGGCGGCCATTCCCCCCGGTTCTTTCTCGGCGGCCTCCTGCATGAGCCTGCCTCTCCACCGGACGAGGTTGAACAGGTCCTCGAGGTCCACCACTCCGGCCGCGTGGAGGGCGCTGTATTCCCCGAGGCTATGGCCGGCCGCCGCAGCCGGATAGATCCCGTGGAGCCGCAGCACCGTAAGGCACGCCAGGTTCACCAGGGTAATGGCGGGCTGCACGTTTTCCGTCTGCACCAGCACGTCTTCCGGCCCTTCGAAACAAAGCTTCCGCATGTCCATCTGGAGAATGTCGCCGGCCTGAGCGAAGAGTTCACGCACTTCCGCATAGCTGTCGAAAAACTCCCTGCCCATTCCCACATATTGCGATCCCTGACCGGGAAAAAGGAAAACCCATTTTTTCATTGCACATCTCCTTAAGAGAGACCATTACCGGATTAAAGGACACCATGAATTTGTCACGCTTTTATAAGTCTCTTCAGTGCTTGTCAAGGCGATTGTGCAATCCGGCGAATGTACGCCCGCCGCATTGCCGCGGGCGTAACCGCTACAGCCGTAATACCGTAATAATCGCGTGGGAGTGATCGCCGGTCCGCCACTGTCGGGAGAATATTCGGAAAGAGAGCGCGCTCGAACGGATTGCAGCCAAATCCGTAGAATTCGGAATGCCTATATGTCAAGGACCACTGTCGATTTCCACCCGTCGTCCGTCCGGGCCACTTCAAAAAGATGCATCGTAACGGCCTTTACGTCAACGATCGTCTTATGCCTGTCCAAATCCAGCCGTTCCCCGGACGCCTGCGCCGTGAGCGTGAATTTCCCGTCCCGCTCCTCGATTTCGACCGAACGGGGCAGAAGCAGGAGCAACTCCGCGTCCTTGTAGAACAGGAACTCACCGAGAAACTGGAACAGCAGCATGTCCAGCGCATCGGCCTCCACCAGGATGGTCCGGGTTTCCACGGGAGCGATGGAATTCGGATCTTCGACCATGACGTTCATCGTGGCCGTCGCGGCGGCCATGAACATGGACTCCTTCGTGTCGCCCCGGGCTTCGAAGGCGACATCCGCAATGGCGATCTCATCCAGATACCGGTAGGGCATATCTTTGCCTCTCCTCCTCCACGGGTTCCGGGTCTCGACCCCGTCACCCCTTCACGTTCCCGACGGGCAACAGCCGGACAACGGCCTTGCTGATACCCGACTCCTCGGTGGCTTCGATCACATCGTCGATGTTCTTGTAGGCGGGACCGGCCTCTTCAGCCAGACCGGCGTACGATGCCGTGCGAACGTATATCCCGCGCGCTTCCATGCTTTTTTGCAGATCCTTGCCCTTGAACTGCTTCTTCGCCTGCTTGCGGCTCATGGTGCGGCCGCTTCCGTGGGCCGTGGTGAAAAACGTCCGGTCTCCCGAATCCACTCCCGCCAGCAAATAGGACCCCGTTTCCATGCTGCCGCCTATGATGACCGGCTGTCCCGTCTCCCTATAGATCGCGGGCAATTCGTCGGACCCCGGTCCGAGCGCCCGCGTCGCCCCTTTCCGGTGCACCAGGATCTCCCGTACGCCGCCGTCGCCCAGGCGATGCCTCTCCAGCTTGGCGGTGTTGTGCGCCACATCGTAGACCTGGTGCATCCCGAGTTCTTCCGGAGACTTGCCGAATACATCCGAGAAGACCTCGCGAATACGATGCAGGATGACCTGCCGGTTGGCGAACGACATGTTGATGGCGCAATTCATGGCGGCAAAGTAGCTTTGCCCTTCGGGCGACTGGAACGGCGCGCAGGCCAGTTCCCGGTCCAGGATTCCGATCCCGTACTTCTTTTCCATGACGCTTAGAAACGACTGGAGGTAGTCCGTCGCAACCTGGTGCCCGAAGCCGCGACTGCCGCAGTGAAACATCACCACGACCTGGTTCGGGATGGTAATCCCGAAAGCTTCGGCGAGCTTTGGATCGAACACGTTTTCCGGCCTGGCCACCTGGATTTCGAGATAGTGGTTTCCCGAACCCAGGGTCCCGATCTGGTTGTAACCTCTCTCGACGGCCTTCTTGCCGACCTTGCCGGAATCCGCTCCCGCCAAAACGCCTCCCTCCTCCGTACGCTCCAGGTCTTCCGGCCAACCAAAGCCGTTTCGGACGCACCAGGGGGCCCCCTGTTCAACGACATCGCGGAATTCATCCCGGGTGAGCTTCAGGAAGCCATGGCTTCCCACTCCCGCCGGCACCCGCGTGTAGAGCCTGTCCACCAGTTGCCTCAGGTGTGGTTCGACTTCGTCGAAGCTCAGATTCGTAAGCACCAGGCGCATGCCGCAGTTGATGTCGAAGCCGATTCCGCCGGGAGAGATTACGCCCGTCCGCGGGTCCATGGCGGCCATGCCGCCGATGGGGAACCCGTATCCCCAATGCCCGTCAGGCATGCAACAGGCATGCCCGAGGATGCCGGGCAGGGTCGCCACGTTGGTGATCTGGTTGAAAACACCGTCATCCATGTTCTTGAGGAGTCTCTCCGTGGCATAGATCCGTGCGGGGACACGCATGCCTTCCTTGTGGGTCGTGGGAATCTCCCAGACAGCGTCGGAGATTCTGATAATATCCTTGGGTACCGCCATAATGAACACTCCCTGTCGTGGTGGGTATCGGGGTCGGGGTACACACGGCAACTGCCTGCGTGTATCACCCCGCCCGCGGCGATGATTCGGCCGGCGCGTCTGCTTTCCCGGCAGGCGATGAGAGAAACAGGTGGAACGGGCTTTCGGACCGCCGGAATCCCGACTTCGAAAGCCCGTTTTCGGCAACCTCGAATCCGGTCTTTGAAACAAACCCCGGTCCCGGCGCCTCGACATTCGAATTTTCGCAAAGGAGCGCCGGGGACCGCGCAAAGGGCTTCGAATCGGCCGACCCGAAGCCCTCTCATCTCTGTTTATTCGAATTATACTATAATTGGGCGGGTGGGTGAATGGGGGGAGGGGGTGAATAGGTGAATGGGTGAATGGGTGGGTGGGTGAGTGGGGGGTAGCGGTAGGGTCGGCAAAGGCGAAACGCTGCCCAGCGAAGCAGAGGCCGGTGGTCGGATGTCGGAGATCAGAGATCGGATTCGAATTCCGGAGGTCGGAATGGATTTGTCTGACTTCCGACCTCCGATTTTCGACTTCCGTCCGGCAGGGTGGGCCAAAGCGAAGCCTTTGCCCACCACGCGCCCCGGGTGTCGGGTTGCCCCGATCACCTAGGATAACCGGCCCCCCGAGCTATGCGGCCGATTTTTCTCTCTTTATGACCTTGCCGTTGATGCTTATGGTAATTTCCTCCACCGGGACATCCTTTCCGGCCATGGCCATGCCCTTCTTCACGATCATGGGAAGAGCCGAACAACAGGGGACTTCCATATCCAGGACCGTGACGCTCCGGATATCCGCCGCATGGAAGATTTCCGCAAATTTCTTCACATATTCCTGTGGGTTGTCGAATTTGGGGCATCCGGTCAGGAGCGCCTTGCCCTGCAGAAAATCGTTATGGAAGCCCGCACGGACCACAACGGTGCAATCCGCGGCGACCAGTACATCCGCACCCTTGAGGAAAGGAGCGTTTGCAGGTATCAGCTTGATCTTCACGGGCCAGTTCCTTAGCGCCGACGCACCGCCGGACGCGCTCCGGGGACGATCGGCATCGTCGCACGGAGAAGAGCCGAGCGAAACGACCCGGCTCGACGGGCAACCGGAATGCGCAGGCTGTCCATGCCGTGCGGACTGGGCGGAGTCCCCGGGCTCATGCGGCGCATGCTCGCCGGCGCCATTTTCCCGCAGATACTCCTCCACGGCTTCAGGGTCGAACTCCTCAGCCTCGCGTTCGATGATCCTCAACGCTCCTTCCGGGCATTCACCAAGGCAGGCGCCCAGGCCGTCGCAGTAGATATCCTTGACCAGCCGGGCTTTCCCGTCCACTATCTGCATCGCTCCCTCGGCACAAGCCGGCACGCACTGCCCGCACCCCGTACAACGTTCCTCATCGATTTCAACGATCTTCCTGATTCCCTTCATGGCCTTCCTCCCGTCATCCCTGGTTCATTCCGGAACACGCTTCACTGCAATATCGGATTCTCTGTAATATATGCTATGGACTTTCTTACTTTGCCGTCGTTCGGTTTCTATTCTGCTTTCGAGCCACGCTCTGATTATCGCCGCCCGACTATCTTGCGTCGAGCCCTTCCCTATCGTTGATCCAAATCTAGCAGGAAGCCGTCAAACGATCATTGATCTAAATCAAAACCACGGATTTTTCCGGAGGAACTTCCCCATTCCCCTGCTTACCGATCAACCCGCTCACCCACTTACCCATTCACCCATTCACCCATTCACCCATTCACCGCCCCTCCCATTCATCGCCCCTAATCGCTCCGACAAGCTGCGGCGATATCCTCTCGACTACCGCAATATGGTTTTCTCCCGCACCCGACGACGCGATCAGGGTAGTGTCCCCCGCCTTGATCAATCCGGCATCCACGGCTTCGATGAGATTCACCGGAGCGCTGCAGTTGGCGATGTTGCCGTATTTTTCGAACGTTTCGTAGAATTTGCTCTCGGGAATCCCCAGCCCTTTGCGCCACTCGGTTCCCGCCCAGTAGACCGGTTGGTGCGTGACGAAGAAATCGATATCGCCGATCGTCATCCCCCTCTTTCCAAGCGCCTTACCGACAACCTCGACCATGTCGTCACGGGCGTTGAGCGCGATCTCCCTGTTCGTCTCCGGATTGTGAAAGGTGACGAATTCCTGCTCGTGGGAAGCCCCCTGCACCGACGATCTGAAGAGGCGCGGGGGACGCCTCTGAAGGATAACGCCGTCATGTCTGCCGCCGTGGCTTGTTGAATGGGAAGTGACGTAGCCGTACCCGTCGTCCACCGCCGATACGACGCCCGCCACGGCGGCATCTCCGGTATTTACGGAGAAATAGTCGGACTTATCGGTTACATGAGAGTCGATATAACTTGAAACGATGAGAATGTTGTTCTTCAGACCGGCCCTGACGAGGCCTTCCGCAATCTCCAGCATCGTCACGAATGACGAGCAACACGTATCGACCGAATACGCCCCGGCATTGTTGAGCTGCAATTTGTGCTGGACCAGGGAGGCATTCGGCGGGAGCGGCAAATCGGGGACCTGGGAAGAAGTGATGAGCAGATCGATGGAACTTCTGTCTACCCCTGCATTAACGAGGGCCAACGCTCCCGCGAGGGTCTCCGCGTCGGAGGGCAGCATCGGGTGAGGATAAACGGATTCGACGAGAGACACGGGATCGAACGGCACTCGACGCCTCTCCTTGGTCCCCTGAAAAGGGTCCCTCTGCTTCTTGCGCGGCGCATTCGCCAGCCATGCCGGAAACCAGGGATGGCGCTCCCAGCCGTCGTAGTTGGTTTCGACGCTTCCCGGCAACCGGCTGTCGGTATGAATTGTCTCAATGTAAGCCTCGTGAAGCAAGGTCTCATTTTTCAAGTACGCAATGAGCCTTTCTCTTCGAAAGCCGGCGACTGTCTTGCCGGGGATGAAGGCCCCCATGCTGATTAGTCCGGCGGATACGATCATCGGGTAATCTCCCTGCACCTGGCGCAAGGACGAGGGAAATACTCTGAAATGGAAAGACGGCAACTCAAACGGCAGGGCGAGGTTTCGTCCCCGCCACCAGGGCCGTGCGGGGTGAAATCCCGATTTACCGGATCGAGATATCCGGCCTGTTGTGAGTCCATCATTTCCGGCGGAATTCCTCGTTCCCGCACACGGGTATCCGGCTAAGCCGACAAATAATCCGGATGGTTTCAAAAGAAAAGTCCACCAGAGGAAACGCCCGGAGTCATTCTGCCGAACTCACGCCGCCGGGCGATACATCCTGATTAATTCCATCATTGCTGGTATTATTTATGATAAGCTCCCCCGAGCCGGTTTTCATTATCGGATTCAGAGGAACGGAAGTCTGGACGAACGGAAGTTTGAACGGAACGCCGGAATGCGGTAGATTAGACCGGATTTCACCTGGATGGTAAAGGAATCTTTCGACGAATAGCGAAGGGAAAGGATTGGGAGATATGCGCGAATCGATGGATAAGATCATAGCGATGCTGGACGAAACGGCGACCGAAATCAGAAAGCTCGAAGCGGAGGCCCAAGAGGCCCTGATGGAGAGGGATGACAAGGCGACACACAGAAAGAAGCTGGTGGAAAAGACGATGCTGCTGATGGATCTGCCTGAATCGGCGGAGCATCTCCTCAAGGAACTGGAGCCCAAAACGGCCGGACAGATCGGACGGGCGCTCAAGGACTTCGCCCGCAGGGCCGGGAACGCCATGGGGGTGGACAGCGTCTTCTACATGGCCGCCCTGCTCTATCCCGACGATTACAAGGAAGGGGACAGGAACGACCTGGAAGTTTACATAGACGGGTTGAGAAAATGAGACCTGCAATGGACAATGGTGAGGGAGAATAGCGGGTAGTGACGGGAGGAAGAAAAGACAGGGTGAGCCCCGGGAAAGAGTTGGTTTGCCCGGGTGTTCAGTACAAGAGACACCGCACAGGCAATATGAAACTGGAGGAATCCCGGCAGCGCAACTGTCCCATCTCACTGCACCGGCAAGAAGTCACTGGGCGCGGCAAGCGGTCGAACTGATAAATATCTGAAGCCGTTTGGGGTTCATTTTCCCCAGCCGGCCTCATTGTTTGCCGCCATTCACCGGTCAACCGCCACACTCCTGGCCGATTTGCCTGTACTTTCTCCGGAATATTGATATCATGCGGCCGGGGAATCGGGGCAGCCCCGCTCACAAGGCAAGCAGCCCGAATCCCGAGTCGGCTGGACCGGTCGAATGACTATGCGGATACCCTGAGGCTCATACATATATTCCAGAGGATGATGAATGCCCGATCAGGATCTCTCGAAATCCAACTTCGTTGCGATCGACTTCGAAACCGCGGACTATGGCCGCGACAGCGCATGCGCCGTGGCGCTCGTCCGCGTCGAGCGAAACCGGATCACCGAACGTTGCTGTCATCTCATCAGACCACCCCGCAAGAGATTCATCTTCACCTACATTCACGGAATAGAGTGGAGCGACGTCGCCGACAAACCCACCTTCGGCGACCTGTGGCCCGCCCTGGCATCCTTCATGGAGAACGCCGACTTTCTCGCCGCCCACAACGCCCCCTTCGACCGCTCCGTGCTGCGCGCCTGTTGCGAGGCATACGACCTGCGGTATCCTGATATTCCCTTCCTGTGCACTGTCCAGCTTGCAAGAAAGACCTGGAACCTGAATCCCACCAAACTGCCCGATGTTTGCGGACACCTCGGAATCCGCCTCGACCACCACAACGCCGCCTCCGACGCCGAAGCCTGCGCCCGAATCGTCATCGCCGCCAGTGGATGAAAAGGGTAAACGTCGTCAGTCGCCTGCACGGCCCGTTCTCCCGCCCCGGTCTTCATTCCTCCCGTTATCCCGTCCACCCGTGCTTCATTCTTCCCATGCGCCACGGCAGAAGCCGGCAAACAGTGAAAGATGATTATATTATCAGAAAGATCGCATAGTTAAGCCATAACCCAACACTGGTTGGCCGTGGCTTGGCCGGTGAAAACCGGTCAGGAAATCAATTCCTCAAAGGCAGTTCACAAGCGAAGGAGTATCAGGCAATGATTAATAACTGTCACTACGATCTGATCGAAACCATATCCGTCATCTCCAAGAGTCTGGCCCGGTACGATACTTACATGAAGGATTGCTCCGGGCATGAGTCGTGCCGGAGGATCTGGACAATGATCAAGAACCATCGGGAAGAGGAACTCAAGATGCTTCTCGGTGAACTCAAATCGGCCGTGGAAGCCGGAGAAATCACCGTCGAAGAGCAGGAACCCGTTGCTTAATCCCGTCTTTCGCTCGCCGGTGATCTACCTCCAGGTGTAGATCCAACGGGAATCCCCGAAAATAAACAGCCGGAAGATCGGCCATTTGCTCTTCCGGCTGTTTTCTTTGAAACTACTGTTTCCTGCCTGCCTGTCCCGCGGACCAATGGATTCGAGCATTGCGGCAGACGGTGGAAATCAACTCGAAATCCGTTAAGAATCAAACCGGAAGCGCTTCCGGCGGCTCCTTTGCTCCGACGGAATGGAACACTTCGCCCATGGCCGCCATTGCGATCCCGGCCACCCTGGCGCCCCCGGCTCGCTACGAATCCAGTTCACAGACGAAGTATCTGAGCTTACCTGAAGGTTCCACCGGAATATTCGACACTTGCGTAAAACTTATGTTCATGCGCTCCCCCACGATTCCCCGCAGTTTGCCGGCTATCATCGATTCCACCTCGACCGTCAGTTGTCCCTTCGGTATCATCAGGATATCGAGCCGGTCTATCGCCTTCTGATAGGCCTTGAACTGCGCCGCGAACTCCTTGAGAGAATATGCCAGGACGGTCGCATAAACCTTCCTGCCGTCGGGACACCTTATGTAATCGTGGGTGCGGCCGCCGCTGATTTCCATTATCGGATAGGGACGGCCGCATTCGCATTCCGCGCCGGCCGCAATCCTTCCCCTGTCCCCGATTCTGTATCTTATGAACGGAACGGACCTGCTGTTGAGTTCCGTTACGACCAGTTCCCCATACCCGTCCTCGTCGGGGTCCGCGACTTCAAGGTGGACCGTGGGAACCACATGCATGCCGCCGTGCCGGCATTCGAAGCCTATGATGCCGTTTTCGGTCGTGCCGTATTCGTTTACCACTTTGACGCCGAAAATGTCCTGCATCTCTTTGCGCCGGTCTTCCAGGAGCAGTTCGCCGGTGCATATGACCACCCGCATGCCGGCCTTCGCGGCGTCGATCCCGTTGGCCTCGAGCGTCCTCGCAAATTCGTAGACGGCGTTCGAGTACCCGTACATGAACGCCGGCTTGAAACGCTCGATTTTCTTGTAGAAGTCGATGCAATCCGGTTCCGCCAGCTTGAATGCGGACAGCCGCTTCCGGTTGAGCAGGAAGTCCCGCACCGTGTTCCGAAGTCTATCCTTCTTCCTTATGCCGGTCCCCCACACGCGGGCCTGCCTGTCCCCGATGCGGATGCCGTGCCACGAGTAGGCTATGTACATCATGGCGTCCATGAACGCGGTGGCCTGCCTGTCCTTCGGAAACCGAAGCGGATAACCGGCGGTTCCGCTCGTGGACCTCCACGAACACCGCAGCCCCTTCACCTGCAGGTCCTCCAGACGGCTCCTGACTTCCTGCTTGGTGAGAAACGGGACCCTGCCCAAATCCGACGCGCTTCGAATGTCCCCCGGCTCCAGGTTCAAGTCATCCAAAAGACGCCTGAAATAGGGGACCCGCCCGTACGCGTGATGGAGCAACTCCACGATCTTCCGGTCCCGGTACTCCCGCGCTTCCTTCTCGCCGAACGCTTCGACGGCTTTGAGTTCCCGGAGCCCCGCCTTCACGTTTTCACCACGGATGGCCTGTATCGGAAAATAGATGGCCTTTTCCACAAACACGGGATGCATGTCCTATGAATTCCCCCGCTTTTCCGTTTCCGGCATGCCGCCCCGACGGACGGAACGCCCGCTCAGATCGGAGATGAGACCCTGGAGAGCGCTGAACCTCTCGCTCCATTCCTTCGAGCGCACCTGCCGCAGTTCCGCAATTTCAGCTTTCAGCCGTTCCTTCGATTCCACCGCCTCCACGACAGCCGCCGCAATATCGGCCGCGCC
This sequence comes from uncultured Syntrophobacteraceae bacterium, assembly GCA_964407285.1. GTDB lineage: Bacteria > Desulfobacterota > Syntrophobacteria > Syntrophobacterales > Syntrophobacteraceae > CAYOVG01. The sequence continues at coordinate 2,352 of CAYOVG010000015.1, read as the reverse complement.
GTCCCCGGTGAACACCGTCCCCTTCGTGTAAAAGTCCAGCAGCACCGATCTCCTGGACGTGATGAACGGCGCTCCGGCGGCCATTGCTTCGTACCCGCCGCACACCATTACCCAGTCCGACGTGGTCAGATCCATGATCGCATCGGCGCTGAATAGGAGATCGACATAGTCCCGTTCGGGCAGGAATCCCGTGAGTGTCAGGTTCGGGGGCATCTCTTCCGGTCCCGGAAGCCCCCTCCCCGCCTTCTTCGGATTGCCCGTGACGTACACATGAATATCCTCCGGAATCGCCCGCGCAGCCTGGATCACCTGCAGGTAAGGCTCATCCGCCGCGTAGGTGCATACGAAGACTACATTCCTCTTCCCCGCAAGGGGCAAGAGCCCGCGCTTCCCGGCCAGGGAGGGCAGCCTGTCCGTCAGTATGAAACCCCTCCCCCCTTTGGATTCCACCACTCCCTTGAGGAATTCATTGGTGACTATCGTCAGGTCCGCAGCCTTAATGCTGAAATCGCTGAGGAAGTGGTAGAACACGTGAAAGGGCCGGGTGGGATTCGGCACGTTGAGCATGAAATTCGTGTGCCTGTCGATCACAAGCGTATAGTTGAAAAACGGTTTCAGGAAACCGGCCAGAGCAGCCAGAACCAGGGAAGGGTTCTGAACGAATAGAATTCGAGGCCGTTCCTTCAACAGTATTTCGATGGTCCATAACGTCGACGCCAGGTATCTCAAGACGTAATGCCCCGGAGAATCGCACGCGAAGTACTTCGCGCCGAAGGCTTCGGCAAGTTCGGACGAGCGCCTGTGAATCTCCCAGGCGATCCACACTGTTCCTGATTCACCCGAAGAAGCGCGAGATCGGCAGTGCGGTTGCGCGGGCGGCGAATCCGCCGCCCGCGCAGGCATTCGACGCCGTACTTCTTCGCCCCAACCGGGAGTTGTCGACGGACATAGAGTCTTGAAGAGTTTGAACATGAGTCATCCTGAATTGAAAGCGAACGGTCGCCGGGTAGACGGGTCTGACGGTTACCGGCGCGGCTACTGCATACAGAACCGCGTTACGAGCAGATCGTACCTGTCGAATTCCTCTCTCACACGGGGGTCGGCAAGGATCGGTCCGCAAGCCTGTTCCAGGAAATTATTGTCATGGGCCCTGTTGATTTCCACCACGATCGGTCCCTCCGGGGTAATCAACACGTCGAAACCGAGCAGCCTGTAGTAGTGGAATACCTGCTGGGAGCGGCGGGCCAGGCCCTTCACTTCCTCCCAGTACGGCAACTGGAACCCTTCGAAGGCAATGCCCGCATTCGGATGATGAAGGTATTTCCTCCCCAGATTATCGTAGGCGATTCTCATGAGGGTCCCCGATTCCAGGTTGACGCCCACTCCGAGTCCGCCCAGCGTGGCGTTGTCGACGAACGTGTTCCCCACGCCGAAACGGATAATGGCCCCGATAATCAGCACATCACCACCTTTGGTGAGGAGCGTGACTATTCTTATTGTATTCGTGGAAGGCGCAACACGGGCCAGGGTTTCGTGCTGGGCTACGTACTCCTGCATCACCGAGGGCGACTGCATCGCATACTTGTCGAGCGGCATTTCACGTTGCAGGTCCCGGACTGCAATCTCCCCCCCTTCCCTTCCGAAGGCCAACACCGTTCCCCGTCCTCCCCTCCCCCGAACGGGCTTTATGATGAGTTTCCTGTCGGGGCGCTCGCTCAAGGCCGATGCTATGGAGGACCTGTAATCCATATCCGGATACAGGCAGCCGTACTGGTAGGGAAGCGGCAGCCCCCCGGCCTTGCAGAGCTGGTAGCACACATACTTGTCATCGAAGAGAATTTCGTATTCTTTCCTCTGGACTTCGCGCTGCAACCTGTACCGCTGGTAAGGTTCATAGTTGGACCCGTAGTAGAAGCGCCATTTTTCCCGATCCACCTCCCACAGGCGGCTGTCGGTGTAGTTGTCCGGATAGTATTTGAGTTTGAAGAAGATATAGAGGAAATCCTTCACCACCTGTATCCGGGACGAGGTGCACTCATTCCAGTTCACGGTGTTGAAGTACCAGTGGGGAAAGGCAATGAAACGCAGCACTCGCCTCGCGTAAGGGGTAGCTCTTACCATCATTGCCGACAGGAACGCCCTCGACTTGAGATACATCTCTTCCATCATCGCTCTGTTCGCCTCTCCTTCACCTTTTGGAGTTGATCGTCGTTTAAAGATGCGGGTTGCGGGTGCTTTCGCGTTGCGCGTTGCGGGTTACGAGTTGCGAGTTTGGGTTCCCGTAAGTCATAAGTATGTCTCCATCGTTCATGGGTCCCGCCCTGGAATAAAATCTACGGATTTGATCAAAAA
>CAYOVG010000014.1:0-41056 GCA_964407285.1 uncultured Syntrophobacteraceae bacterium | reverse complement strand
CACTCCGCATTCGCGCGCTAGTTCCGCCAGCCGGGCGGGATTGCCGCTATGGTAACCGCCCACGATGACCATCGCTTCGACCTTTCGGCACAACTGCCGCACTTCCGCCTGACGCTCATGCGTCGAACCGCAGATGGTGTTCTTCACCACTCCCCGAGGGTAGCGATCGAGGAACCGCTTCTCGATCTCGCGGAATACGTTCTCATTCTGGGTCGTCTGGGTGACCAGGAGCACGTCGCTCCACTCCACGGGAAGATCGTTTACTTGCTCCGGCTGATTTATCACCCTGCCCCGGCCTTCGGTATACCCCATCAGGCCGATGACTTCGGCGTGGTCCGCATCCCCCACGATAACCGTATTGTACCCGCGCGCCGTGTAGCGTTTGATCATGGACTGCACTCTGGCCACGCGCCTGCAGGTCGCATCGATGATGCGCCCGCCCGCATCGTGCAGGGCCTTGCGCTGCTCGGGCGGAATGCCATGCGCCCTGACTATCACATGCTTGTTGCCGCAGTCTTCAATCCGGCTCTCGGCAACGATGCCTCTTTTCTCCAGCATCTCAAGTACATGACGATTGTGGATCAAAGGGCCGAAAGTGCAGATCACATCTCCGTTCTTGCGCATCTGGAGAGCATTCAACGTCAGTTCCAGGGCATGCTTCACGCCATTGCAGAAGCCGGCCGTCTCAGCCACGATGACTTTCATTGCCTTACATCCCCTCCATCATCCGCATTCACGGATGTCCGAACGAATTCCGACGCGCCCCGCCCGTCGGCCCGGCACGCCGCAGGCCCGACTCCCTCCGGGCCGCCCTCGCAACCGTCCCGCCGTCGGAGCGAAGCCGAGGTTCCGGTCTCGCCCAGCTTAAATGGCAAGAAATCCGGACTTCCGGCGGCGTTTTCATCCAGCCACTTCCGGAACAGGCTCAGCATGTCGTCCACCCGGTTCACTCGCATGAGCGACGAGCGCAACTTTGCGGCGTCGGGACACCCCCTGGAATACCAGACCATGATCATTCGAAGATGGCCGATGCACTGAGGTTTGCAGCGCATGAAGGCCTGCAGGTGAGCGCCGACCGTCTCGTGGAAGACCTCCCACCCCCCCGCCCCGCTCTCCGCCGCCCCGCTCTCCGCCGCAACGGTCCCCGCACCGCCGCCGCACAAGGACGGGGAACGGCTCCACCGTTCGGCAATCGCGGAAAAGAGCCATGGATTCCCCATGCTCGAACGACCGATCATCACCGCGTCACATTCCGTCTCCAGGAGCATCCGGTCCGCGGACGACGGGCTGCAGACGTCCCCGTTGCCGATGACGGGAATGCGCGCGGAGGCCTTCGCTCTTCGAATCCACTCCCAATCCGCGCTCCCGGCGTACTGCTGCGCCGCCGTCCGGGCATGGATCGTCACCGCGTCCACACCCGCGGATTCCAGCCGTTTCACCGTCTCGACAACGCATATGGAATCGGCATCCCAACCCAGCCGGATCTTGACCGTGAGGGGGACCGAGACCGCCTTCCGGGTTTGTTCCACCAGGAACGCAAGGTGATCGGGGTCCTTGAGGAGACATGCGCCGGAACCCTGGCGCACGATCTTCCTGGCGGGACACCCCGCGTTGATGTCGATAAGAGGCGCGCCGCCTTGCTCGACCATCCTCGCCGCCTCGGAAACCGCAACGGGATCGCTCCCGAATATCTGAACCGCCAGAGGCACGGGCAACTCGGGCGTCTGAGCGCACAGGCGCCAACTGGCCGGTTGCTTTCGGCGCAATCCTTCCGCGCTCACCATTTCGGTGGTGGCCATTCCAATGCCATGACCGGCCATGACGGCGCGATATGGAGAATCGGTAACCCCCGCCATGGGGGCCAACACGAGGGGAGGATCGATGGTGAGGTTTCCTATGACGAGGGCTTTCGGTCCTCTTGACGGGGCCGCGCTTCCCGGCCCGACGGCAGGCTCATGTCCCCCCGGAGCGGGACAAACCGGCCCGCATTCGATCTTGTGCGCCGTTACTGAACTCACTAATGCTCTACCATTCCAGCCGAAAACGAATACCCCTGCGCAAAGCCCGCCGGCTACTCCGAAATCGGCATCCTAGCAGCTTTCCACGGCCGTGACAAGCGCGCATCATGCTTCTCAGGCATCCGGCAACCAGCATCCGACGTCTTCCGGACTCTTCCCCAGAAGCTCGGCGAACCGGCAATGGAGGAAATCGTCCAACTGGTTTACGAACAGACCTTCGCAATTATGGAGCCGGGACGCATACTCCCGGTCCTTCATCCCTTTTCCGGCCAGCTTGTAGTATTGAGTCTGCATCTCCCAGAGGTGGGGCCGTATCTCCAGGAGGCGGCATATCTCGATGAGCCTCAAAATCCTGGCGGCGCTTTGAGGAGCGAAGGATTCGTACAACCCCTCCAGGATGTCCAGCATGGCAATGCCCAGCATTTCCGCGGTATCGGCGCTGATGATCGCCGCCTTCCACGTGTGCGCCTCCATGAGCAGCGAGCGCAGCCGTCCCATGTGGGCCCTATGGAAAAAGTCGGCCTCCTCGCCGAGCGAGTCGCGAGACGCAGGCTGCTGCTCGTGCTCCACCATCTCCTTCACAAGCAGTTGCACCTCGTGGCTCAAAACGCGTTTCACCAGCACCCGCATGTCGTCGGGCAACTCGATGCCCCACCGGTTCAGCGAGCGCATCAGGGAGCGATGGTCCTCATACAGGTGCCTCTGGAAATCGGAAAACAGCTTCATGGGGCCCTGAGTCATCCGTAGCGCAATGGAACTCCTCATATCCCGAAATACGTCATGAAGGCTGAAGGCGGACTTTCCGAAGGATTGATCAAGAATTCGTATGATCTGAACGGTGTTCTGCTCCTCGACGGACTGCCGCAGCGCTTTGAGGATTGAATCGTACTCCGCGCTGGTTTCGAACGGCTTTACGGAACAACGGAAGTCGAAGCCGCCGAAATGGAGCAGAGCGTAAAGGAATTCCTTCTGATCCAGCGTGCGCTCATCCCGGACCGCAATTCGTCCGTAGCGGCAGGGTATGGGGCTGGCCCCGAGGTCCTCCTGCTGCCGGTGCGAGACGTGATAGAAGTACAGCCTGGGGGAGGCCGCGGACGGCTCCACGAACGACCGCAGGACGTAAGCGACCGCCACCCTGTCCGTGCTCACCACGCGGGGTTTCACCTTCTTCAGGTAAACGTCCGCGCCGTTGGCGAACTCCGCCACGTTGCAGGGGGCCTTTTGGAGGATCTGAAGGAATTCGGGTTCCGGAGACGGCGCACCGCTCTCTTCCGCCAACTGGATAGCCCGGGCGGCGTAAGAGAGCACGAGGACCGCTTCCAGTTCGCTTATTTCGTTAAAAAACCACCCGCAGGAGGTGAACATGGCCATGGCGCAGCGCTGCATTTCCAGCAACTGGTAGAACCGGTTGAGTTCGGGAGCGCCGAGGTCCCTGCCCGTTTGCACCCTTGCGAAGTCCGTTCTGATTCTGCCCGTGTCCGGAATGACATTGACGTAGTCGTCGCGCACCTTCCAGGGGTCTTTGGCGAGCCTGCCCATCTCGCGCTCGTAATGGACGGCCAGAAGGTCGCGAAGCCGGTTCAAGGAATCGCGGAGAGGACGCCTCCACTTCTGGTTCCAGCCCGGCTGGGCGCCGACGTTGCAGCCGCAATCGTCCTGCCAGCGTCCGATGCCGTGAGCGCAACTCCAGGCGGTATTCTCCAGGATTTCCACTTCCGCCACCGGGGGAAACTGGGCCAGAAACGCGGAGTAATTGATAATGTGGGTGTGCGGGTCCCTGGTGAGTTCCCGGAAGGCGGCGGCCAGGGCCATATCGCCGAATTTGAAATGGTGGCCGTAGGATTCGCCGTCGGTCGCGGAGTGCACGAGCCAGGGCTCACGAATCCCCGCTTCCCCCGCCGGACGGCCCGCATGGACGGCATCGATCCTTTCGATCACCTTGCCGCTGTGTTCCAGCAGGCGTTCGAAAGCAATGCCGTGGGCCAGAGACTGATCGTAGAAGAAGAGATCCACATGGCGGGAACCGGAGCACTGGAAGCGGTACGGTCTCCCGGTGGGTATCTCGCCGCCGCTTGCATCCCGCCATTGACCTTCTTCGGGTTTGATGAAACGCCACCGCGCCGCCTGGAAGGGAGAAAGGACCGTGAAGCGTATCCCCTCTTCCGCCAATATTTCCAGGGTCTCACGGTCCACGGCGGTTTCCGCCAGCCAAATTCCCTCCGGACGGCGGCCGAAGCGCTTTTCGAAATCGCGAACGCCCCACCGGACCTGGGTCACTTTGTCTCGACGGGAAGCCAGGGGCATGATGATATGATTATACACCTGGGCGAAAGCGTTGCCGTGGCCTCCAAACCGTTTGCAGCTCTCTCTATCCGCATTGAGAATCGCTTCGTACACCGCCGGCGCGCGCCGCTCGATCCACCGCAGGAGCGTGGGACCGAAGTTGAAGCTGAGGAAATTGAAATTATTGCACATCTGGAGGATGCGGTTCTGGGAATCCACGATCCTGGCGGCCATGTTGGACCGGTAACACTCCTGCAGGATTCTCTCGTTCCAGTCGTGGAAGGGGGCCGCGCTCAACTCCCGCTCCACTTCATCCAACCACGGGTTTTCACGCGGCGGCTGGTAGAAGTGGCCGTGAATGCAGACAAATCTATCTTTGTCGGTTTTATCGACCCGAATGTTCGACATGCTACAGTTATTCCTTATCAGGTATAACCGGTTCCTCCCGTTGGCGCGGGGGAACCGGAAAGAAAGGCGGGGATTCCAAACGGCTCGTGGGGACCTGGCGGGTGTTTCAGGACGAGCGCCGAGGCGATCCGCTCATCAGGCGCGTACAACGCTTCCGGGCTCATGGTACCCGGAAGATACCGACGTCAGCGGCAATACGACGCTGCGCTTCCCGAGCAACGCGCCGGGATTGGTCACCGCATTGCAGCCTATTTCCACGGCGTCTCCAAGAACGGCCCCGAGTTTTTTCATCCCCGTGTCAACCACCCGGCCGCCTGCACGGATACCGACCACAGTCCCCCCGATCTTCAAATTCGCCAGCTTGGTCCCGGCGCCGAGGTTCGTCGAATTCCCCAGGATGCTGTCCCCGAGATAGGCGAAATGCCCGGCTTTGGCATCATCGAGCATGACGCTCGATTTCATCTCCGTGGCATGCCCCACCACGCATCTGTCTCCAATGGCGCATTTCCCTCGTATATAAGCTCCCTGGCGAACTTCGGTGTATGCACCGATGAGCGTGGGCCCCTTTATGAGCGCTCCGGGTTCCACAACCGAACCCGCTTCCAGGCGTATACGGCCGTCCATGAACACGCAGCCCGCGTAGAGAACGATCGCTTCCGCGGTCTCCTCGCCTTCGATCGCGACCCGGAACGAACCTTTGGTCACATCACCCCCCAAAATGCGAAATCCCTCTCGCCATACCCGCCCTTTCCAGAAGACCAGGGTCTCGGGGAGGGGCGTCCCAAGATAGTTCAAGGAACTCAGTGAAGCAACCGGACCGTCGCCCGCTGCTCTTTCCCCCACATAGGAGGAAAGTCTGCCCAAAGCTTCCCAGACATAGGAGCATTGGGCGAAGAGGTCCCGATATCTAAATGATTCCAACTCGAAGAAAGCTTCAGGCCGTAAGAATTCCATCGACCTCCCCTCCGCGGCAGCAGACGGTTCATGAATGGCGGCGGCCGGCAACCGCCGCAACGACAACAACCCGCCACATCGAACCGGCGCAGGCGCAGGCAAAAAACAACGTGAATTCCCCGCCGTTTCGGCGCTGGAAACCCAAAATCCCCCGGAGCGCCGGTTTACCCTGCAATGGTTCAACACTCTCCCGCAGCCCCCGCAGATGCGGAACGCACCCGTCCGCTTACCGGATCAACCGGGAGTGCTCAACCTTTATACACCGGTCCATAATCACCGACAACCCTGCATTGCAGGCTTTTTCGGCAGCTCCGTCATGAGCGAGTCCCAACTGCATCCACACGCTGTCGGCTCCCACGTCAATCGCCTCATCGACAATTCCCGGAATTGCATCCACGTTTCTGAAAATATCCACTATGTCTATGTGGTCGGGAACCGCCTTCAGATCGGGATAGCAGGGTTCTCCAAGGACTTCCTTGTACTTGGGGTTCACCGGGATAATCCTGTAGCCGTGATTTTTCAGATATTTCGCCACCCTGTGGCTGTCACGCTCTTCCTTGTGAGAGATCCCGACCACCGCGATGGTCCTGGAATTCTCCAGCAGGCGGGTGATATCCTGGTCCGAAACGTTCTTGAGGGGAACATCACAATGAGCCATATTCGTTCTCCTGACTGGAAGATGGTTGCAGATCCGGAGTTTCCGATCCCGGAAGCCGTCCGTTCGTTCTTATCGACCGTATCGTCCAAAGCGTCGCCTATGTATAAGATAAAGCTTACGGCAAAATAATCAGATCCACATGCGGGGTCAAGCGCGGAGCACGAAAAACGGGCAGTAGGAAGCATACGGCGGAAGGGAACCTCGGGAAGCGGATCACGAAAAGCACGAATGGCGCGAACAGCAGTCCTTTTCCTTTTCGTGTTTTTCGCGCCTTTCGTGGTGGAAAAAGGCGACAAGATGAAATAAATTAACCTGGCCGGATCTTTCAGGCACATACAGCGGACCGTGGGATGGACCATCGGCGGTCCGGAGGTTGAGAGTCGATTCTTTTACTGGTGATGACAAGGCTGCGGCTCCAGTTCGATGGCGAGCGGCGGGACCGGAATGGAGGCAAGGTGGAAAGGAATTTGGAAGGAGCTTCGTCAGGTGAAGGCAGGATGGCCAATTTCGGTTACAAGATGGTTCCCGAGGAGGAAAAGGTCAAGTGGGTCGAGCGCCACTTCAACACGGTGGCGTCCAGGTACGACCTTGGAAATACGCTCCTGAGCTTCGGGATACATTATATCTGGAAACAAATCTCGGTGGACATGATGGGGCTCAAACCCGGAGACCGCGTGCTCGACGTGTGCGGCGGAACGGGCGACCTGGCCCGGCTGGCCGCCAGGGAGATCGGACCTTCCGGCAAGGTGGTGCTCTACGACATCAACCGCCCCATGATGGAAGCCGGAATACCCAAAATGCTCCAGTACTCCAGCACGAAACGGATCGAGTTCGTCCAGGGGGACGCCGAGCGCATCTCGTTTCCGGATGCAAGCTTCGATGCGGCCATGGTGGGATTCGGCATTCGCAATCTCACCCGCATGGAGGAAGGTTTCCGGGAGATGCACCGGGTGCTCAAACCCGGAGGCAAGATGATGTGCCTGGAGTTTTCCAGGCCGACCGCGCCCTGGTTCCGGATGCTCTACGACTTTTACTCATTCTATATCATGCCCGTGGTCGGGGAAATCCTCGTGGGGTCCAGGCTCGCCTATACCTATCTGCCCGAATCCATCCGGCTCTTCCCGCTTCCGGACGAACTGTCCGCTCTGCTGGAAGGAATAGGCTTCACTCAAATGACTTATCGAAGGCTTACCAACGGGATTGCCGTCGTGCATGTGGGCGTCAAGAAATAGGGGCACCCGTGAAGCTCGACCGGGCCGGGCGGCTGCGCCGAAAACCTGTCGAAGCGCATCCTGTCTCGCACCCGGCGCAAGACCGCTTTCCCGGTGAGGATTTGAAGACGGCCGTCAACGACGTCGGGCTCCCGTTGAGCCGTTCATTCGAACTCGAGGGAATCGACATTCCGGGGGCGTCCACCAGGATGGAGCAATATAAAAATATTCCCTGTTTACAACGGGTTAAGTCTAATTATCTTACATACATGCAGGTTTTTTCCATATATGCGATGAAAAGAGGTATTGCTGCTGGAACTCACTCCGCATTTTATCGACTACGAAAGGCGCGAAATTATAAAACGGCAGCGGTGTTCGCATAGCACTCCTTATCCTTTATTTTCGCGCCTTGCGTGGTTTTACAATGGAGATTCGACTGCAGAGGGGAGGGTTCCGAAGGTAATGCAAGAAGCTTTCAGTCTTCAGATCAGAAGGGAGGAAACAGCATGTACAGCAAGATAAAAATCGCCGGACACCCGCTCCATCCGATGTTGATACCGTTTCCCATCGCGTTCTATACGGCAACGCTGATAGGCTACATAACGTACAGCATCAACCAGGACCCGTTCTGGTTCCGCCTTGCTTACGTGGCCAACTGGGCTGCGGTGGTCATGGCGCTGGTGGCCGCTATTCCGGGGTTTATCGACTGGAGCACCGGCATTCCGGATGGGATTCAGGCGAAGAAGGATGGGCTCATACACATGGTCCTGAACGTGACCTCGCTGGCTTTGTTCGCGATTACTCTTTGGCTCAATTCCGGGCAGTGGACGGCTCTTCTACCCGAATTGAGGCTCGCGATCATTCTGCCGCTCATCGGGTTTCTCACCACGCTTGCGGCCGGCTATTACGGCTGGACGCTGGTCCAGACCCACCATGTCGGGGTCCAGATTACTCCGGAGGACAGGCGGTCCGACATCAGCAAACGGCGCGCCGTCTAACGAGATGAGACACCTCCGACGGTCTTGATTCGCCGAGAAATTCGTTGTGGCGCGGCCGGCCGGCCGCGCCACAGCCGGGCCGAAGGTCTTTCGGGAAGGAATGTGGAGGAAAACCGGCATCCGCATCAATCTTCACCGCAGAGCATCCACAGGTAGATGATGCCCGCCTCCGCCAGTGTATCGAGGAGGTAGACCGGTGAAATCCAGCCCGTCAGCACGTAGTATACCTCGATCGCCGCCAGCGATGTAGCGCTCAGCACGGCCAGGAGGATCGTCGCCAGAGTCACGCCGGTCCGCAATGCGGCGACGAGCAGCATGATTCCGATGGAGGCGATGAGCAGGCCGGAGGTATTCACGAGCCAGATGTCGGTTTTGGGTCCGGTAACGGCCATGAAGGACGTCATGTCGGCGAGAGGCCAGAAGCCGCCGATGACGTAGAAAAGTCCTTGCAGCGTGGCGATTCGTGCGTAGGATCCTTGTTCTTTAGCCCACATCCCGATCCTGGTGAGCGTTTCGGACACTGTAGCCTGCATTCCATCCGTCATAGTCTTCTCCCCGTTCTGGTTGTTTCATTACCCTTTAATGACCGGAAAACGGGTTGTCAAACGATACCGCCCGCATGAGCCGCCCTGCCGTCGTCCGAGCATTCGCCCCGGAGAGGAGTTGACCGCCGCATTCCCGCGGCGCGCCTTCGAACGCTGAAAACACGCCCACGGCCCGGCGGGTCTCCAACCTGCAACGCGTCTTACGCCCGTGTCCCGGAGGACCCGAAGCCGCAACCCGTAACCCGCAACGTTCCAACTAATGCGTTTACGTTCACCGGAATATGGGATATTCTAACGATCGTTTCGTGTTTGCCGCCTTGCGGGGTGTTCGGGGTTCCCGGGGTGTTTGCGGTCCCGCCGGGCAAGGTGTATGCTGTAAACGATCCCAAGAATACGAGAGTTGAATCATGAATTCCGACAATCCCGATTTCGAGTACGAGGAAATGCTGCGCTTCGCCGACGCGATTACACCGGCGAACTGGAACATCGTGGCGAATACAGGTATGTACAGGTATGTCCCGAATACGTTGAATATCTGGCTGGACGTCCTGGAACGCGAACAGGTCCCGGCCTATCGGAATAGCGGTGCGTGCGAAACATTCGCGGGCCGTGTGAAGGAGATCATGCGCTTCTTCCAACTGGACGTCCTGCGCGATTATGTCGCCGATGCCGCCGAAGCCCTTGCCATGTACGGCCCGGGAAGCATAGCCAGCATACAGGTGCAGGTCTGCCGCGACCAGGGCGACTGGCGGGACACGCTGGTGCACGAACTGGCGCACGTAGCCGCCACCCGCTGGAAGGCCCAGCAGTTGAAGCCCGTGAAGCGTGATCTCGGCTACATCGGCCACGATGCGGAAAACGAGGGACACGGCCCCATCTTTCTGAAGGCGTTCCGCCGCATGATCTTCAGGACCATGACCACATTTGGCGACAGGATACGAACCAGGATGATGTGGTGGGAATACTGTTACTATGCCGACCGGCTCTATACGGAGGAGGATTTCACCCTCAATCCGTTCCTTCAAGGCGTTCCCAAAAGAATGCTCATCGAGTGGTCGATGTCCAAAATCATGCAGGAACACAGAAAATCACAGGATTCGCGGGACTGACCGGTACGTTCGCGAGCGATCCGTCTCCATGTGTTTTAGATCTTCCCAAACCGGAAATTACATTGTATTATGCGGCCCTCTCTTGTAATACAATACTTTTGCTGGGCTCATCGCGCAGGTGGGTTTATTTCCGGTTTTGATCGTCTTCATGGAGTGGATTGGCATGACTGCTGCTACGAATGGGTTTTTCCGTGTTTCCGGCCTTGTCCTCGCCGGGCTGGCGCTGTTGGTTTCCGTTTCCGGTTGCGCGTCGGGGCGCTCGGGTCCGCCCCCGGCAGTCGAAGCAACCGTTCCCTTCCAGCAGCCCGAGCCGGTTCAGCAGTCCGCACATGCGGTGAAGCCCCCGTCTACAAGCATGTCTTCGTTCCCGCTTACAGTCCCCTACTTCCCACCTCCCGCCCAGTTGGAGCTTTGCGGAGAATCCGTGCCCATTCAGGATCAGAATGTGCTGGAGCGCTTCGACCGCGAGTTCACCATGATAGTCTACAATCATGCCCAGATTTACCTCTGGCTGAAGCGGATGGAGAGGTATTTCCCGTGGATCGAAGAACGGCTTCGCCATTACAATCTTCCCGACGATCTCAAGTATGTGGCGATCGCCGAAAGCGATTTGCTTCCCAACGCCAATTCCCCCAAGGGAGCGGGCGGACCGTGGCAGTTCATGCCCGCCACCGGGAGGCAGTACGGCCTCCAGCAGCGGGGGACCTACGACGAGCGGTTCGATCACGAACGGTCCACGGACAGCGCATTCCTCTACCTGCAGAGTCTCTACAAACGGTTCGGCAACTGGGCGCTTGCCATCGCGGCCTATAATTGCGGAGAAGGGCGCGTTCAGGAAGAGATGCGTTCGCAGGGCATGCGGAGTTACTACCACCTCAGGCTCCCGCATGAGACCGAGCGATACGTGATGCGGATCATCGCCATCAAGACCGTCTTGAGCAATCCCTCGCGGTACGGTTACAATCTGGTCAAGGGAGAGGGGTATCCCCCATTCAGCGTGGACCGCGTGAGGGTGTCCTTCGACCGGAGTGTTCCCATCCAGTCGATTGCGGCCGCCGTTGGAAGCTACTATAGGGAGATCAAGCGGCTCAACCCGACCTTCCGGGGAGAGGACATTCCTCCGGGCGCTTACGTTCTGAAGCTCCCGCAAGGTACGGAAAGCCGTTTCAGGCAGAGTTTTCAATATGCGTGCAGCGGTTCGGACCTCGCTCCGGCGCGGGCGCCGGCCACGGCCGCTCCTGCTGCAATCGCGCCCCATTCCACCGACTTCGCATCCGCATCCGGTGCGTCCGTTTCCCCCGCCCCAGTGCAGGAGGTAAGCATTTCCGATTCGGACACGCAGTCCTTCGACGCCAATGATGCGCCCGAACCGGCCTATACCCCCGAACCGCGGGCGCGGACGGCCGCGCCCGCCGTAACGCCCGCGCAGGCGTCCAAGCCCGCCCAGGCGCAGCAGAAGCCTTCCACTCCCGTACAGCCCGCTCAGGCACAGTCCGCTCAGGCGCGGAAACCGGCCCCGGCCGTTGCCGGGGAAACCAGGCCGGAACCGGCGAAGAGTCAGGCGAAAGCCGCCCGGACTGCTGCCAAACATACGGTCAAGAAGGGGGAAACCCTTTCGGAGATAGCCCGCAAACACGATGTCACGGTGGACGAACTGCGAAAGGCGAACAAGCTCCAGGGGAACAACATCGCTCCGGGGCAGACCCTGATGATCCCGTAGCCTGTTCCGTTGGTTAAGCCGCAGGCCTTTGTACCGCCATTTCGCCAATCCGGTTTCCAGCCGGCGTTCAAACGACCGGGCGACCCGTTCTTTCGCCCGTTCGGTAGAGGGCCGTTTTCTCCGGGCATCAAGGCGAATGGCGGTAAATTCGGCAGGATGCGCCAGGAAAAGCGCCTCCATTCGCCTTCAGAAGTCACTTCCCGGTCGGTACACGGGCGCCCGGCATCCATTCCCCGATTCAGTCGCATGGTATTGAGAATTGGAGGAAACTGCTGTATTGTTCCAGGGAAAACAGCGGGATTCATATGGAAGCGGCAACCGTTTCGCGCCGATGACCATCGTCTCGGCCATTGCATTGAAATGGAAATCGATTCCGGTCGCCGATTACCAGGCGTCGGGCAGGGTTCGTGTTTGTCCGGCGTCGGGCAGCCGGCGTCGATTTCCTTGTGGAGGACCAGCAGTCAAAAATGTCGGCGATCGATATGAGCGAATATAATTCGGATCAGTGGAAAAGCTTCCAGGAAGTCAAGAAGGTGTGCGCCGGAATGTCCGCCGCGTCCCTGGACCGATTCCTAAGCGGCATCCAACCGTATCTCGATTTCAGGAAGGAAGTGGAAGAATATCAGGACCGCTATTTCGGCGCCTTGTGCAGGGAGGCATGCTTTACAACGGGACTCAGCGCGTGCTGCAGCTTCGAGAGCATAATCACCTTCTTTGCGGACCAGGCTATCGCCTATCTTCTGTCGAGTCCGGAAGAACGGGAGGAGATACTTCGGGTTCTGGAACGGCCCAACACCACCAACAAGTGCGTCTACCTTGGAGCAAACGGGTGTCTGTGGCCGCTTCGACCCGTCTCCTGCTCGATGTTCTTCTGCGATACGGCCAAGAGAAAAGTCTTCGACGAGAACCCGGAGGCAGAAGCCCTCTGGGAGTTGCTCCGGGAAAAGGAGAAGGCGTTCACATGGCCAACTCAGCCGGTTCTTTTCGATGAAATCGAGGACTATTTCATCCATCGCGGGGCCGGGTCACGGCACATGTTCTTCCACCGTAGTCCGGGACTTTTGAGAATGAAGGAAAAAGCGGGAATAAAGAGTAGATTCGGCTATACGGCCATCGATCCTTGAGATGGGGGCGGGACTCCAAAACCTGCCGGAAGAAGCATGGAAACCGGTTCGGCGCGGTTTCATTTCCGGCGCCGCGGATTTCCGGTTTCCTGCTTCCCTTCACGGCGACATCATCACCAGAAGGCTTCCAGGAGCCTGTCGGCGAGTGCTTCGGGCTCCACCATATACTTATCCGCTTCCACCAGGGAGCGCAGTTGCTCGACGCGCTCGGTACGGACCTCGTTGTCTTCCAACGCTGCTCGCCTTGCCTGCAGCATCTCCCGGCATCCCTTGGAAAACTCGACACGATCGGCTTTGCCCCCGGCGCAACTCCCGAGGCCGGCTTCCTTAGCCGGGCCCCGGGAACCCGTTTCCCGGGTCTTCTGGTTCGATCCCACGGTATATGCAGTTATCTTCCCAACTTCCATATCGTTCCCTCTCATGGCGGTTGACGGGCGCTCCCGCACAACCCACCCACTCGAATGGCTTCAGATCGAACAAGCATCGCTCACCGTCTTCAAATCCCTTGCGCGACGTGGCGGCAAGTCCCGGCGCGCCATAAGCGCATGTACTGAATCAATCGGTCTCCTTACCATAAAACTTGAGCGAAAACTCTCCGTAGTCGATGTTTTCCTTTTCCTTTTGCCGCGAACGATGTATTTTAACGGCGATTCCTTTGACCTTGACACTAGAATCCTCTATCCTGTCGGATAAGCGTGAACCGGGTGAGCAACAGCGCCATTCCCGTCGTGCAACACGTCACTAATGGAGAAATGAATCTGCTATGACGCAGACGAGAACAACCGGAACATCTTTTAAAGATACCACTCATTTTGCGGAAATCATCATAGAGACTCTGAAAGAGCTCTCCATGAGCCGGCAACCTCTCACACCCGCATCCTTGAAAGATGCCCTGGCGAAGAAACGGGAATTCACCCAGATCCTTTCACACATACAGCACGCCGATTCGCGTGCTGAAGTTTCGTCAAGGTCCCCGGCGCCGCAGTCTTCCGAGGACCATAGGGCTCTCCGGGAGCAGTTGCGCGCCATTCAAGGTCAGAAGGAGCGGTTACTGCGGCAGGTGAGCGAACTCGAAACCCGGCAGGCGCAGATCCAGTCCTTCTCCCGGCGGTCCTTGAATCTGCTGCTGGGGCTCATTCCGGTATCCAGGAACGATGAGCTTTCCGATTCTCTCATGTGTCTGAAGAAACTGCTGGTGGACGGCGCCGATGAAGAGCACCTCGAGCGCTGTCTGAACGAACTCAAGGATGTTGCTCTGAGAGAGGCTCCATCCGGAGAAGGAATCGAAAGCCAGGCCAAGGACCTTCCGGAAACCGAAAAGTCGGGCAAGGAGTCCCCGTCCATCTGGAGCAGATTGCTGAAGCGCCAGGATTATCCGCAATCTCCGCCGCAGCCCGATGCCGCTTTGGGGGCGCAGTATGTCAAAGCCATCCAGAGCGCCTATTTGAACATACTGGAGGAGTTCCAGCTGGATGTGGACAAGGATTATCTCAACTCCCTCACCCGGCTCAAGGAGCGGATCAGGCAATGCACGGACCTTGAAGCCGTGATTTCGCTCAAAGGGGACATCCTCGCCTTCATCAATGCGTTCACACGCAAGATGAACGAGGAAAGGGCTCAATACATCGAGTTCATGGCGCAGGTGGGAAAGGATCTTGTCGAACTCGAGAAGAACTCCGTGGACTCGCTCTCCCAATCTCAGGAAGTCCACCTGGCGAACAGCCAGTTCAACACGATAATCGAAGGACACATGGAGGATATCAGCACATCCATTCAGTCGGACAGGCCCCTGGCCGATATGAAAAGAATGATCGTGTCGAGACTGGCCAAGATCAAAACGGCGCTCGAAACCAAACGAAAGGAGGACCAGGCCAGAAACGAAGAAGTCAACCGGAAATTGGGATCGCTTCAGCAGAATCTCCAGAGCATGAAAAGGGAAGTCAATCACTTCCAGGAGAAGGCCCATAGTCTCGAAAAGGTGGCGATGCTCGACGGTCTGACCGGCATTCACAACCGTCGGGCGTACGAACTGCGGATTCAGGAGGAACTGGAGAGATTCAAACGCTATGGACAGGTGTTTTCCATAATGGTGTTTGACGTGGACCACTTCAAGCGCGTCAATGACCGCTACGGCCATTGGGCGGGAGACAAGTGCCTGCAGGAAATGATCAAACTCATTCACCCGGTGCTGCGGAAACTCGATTTCCTTGCACGGTACGGAGGCGAAGAATTCGTTGCGCTTCTTCCCGGCACCGCTGTCGATGGCGCCCGCAACACCGCCGAGAAGATAAGAGAGACGGTAGAGAGGGCCTGCTTCATTTACCAGGGCCAGGAGATTCCTTTGACCATCAGCATCGGAGTGACCGAGGCGCATCCTACGGACCGTGACATTGAAGCGCTTTTCACTCGGGCTGACGGCGCGCTGTACAAGGCGAAGAATACCGGGCGGAATCGAACCGTCTGCATAACGGGCTCAGACCGGTAATTCGGGTTGCGGTTACGAGTTGCCGGTTGCTGGTTCGAATCCTCGCAAACTACGCGTGATTCTTCGACATTCATGGGGTTTGCCCGGCTGTGGCAATTCGGTTGAGGGTTGCGCGTCCGGGTTCGCATTGGCAGTGGGAGCGCTTTCGTCACCTACGGCTGCAATAACAGGCCCGCAATTCCATGGGAGTAGCGGCCGGAGCATGAAATCTCGGCGAGGTATCCCCATTAGCGTATAAATCTTGCATAGGCAGAGTCGAACCTGAAAGTAAATATAACCCCTGGTGTCGGCGCCAGGAGTGTACCGAAGAGGAGGAGACACTATGTCAAAGTGGTTGGAAAACCAGGAACAGGGCGCGAAAGCTTCGACCGATCGCGGCGGAAAGTATCTGACTTTTGCACTGGCGGAAGAAGAGTATGGAATCGGTATTCTAAAAGTCAAGGAAATCATCGGGATGATGCCCATTACTCCCGTGCCTCAAACCCCTACTTTCGTGAAAGGGGTCGTCAACCTCAGAGGCAAGGTAATACCCGTAGTGGACCTGAGGCTCAAATTCGGGATGGAATCCATCGGTTACTCGGAACGTACCTGTATAATCGTCGTGGAAATCGAGGCCGCGGCCGGTTCCGTCATGATGGGAATCGTGGTGGATTCCGTTTCGGAAGTGATCCAGATAAAGAATGACGACGTGGAAGAAACCCCGCGGTTCGGAACGAAACTCAATACGGATTACATCCTGGGCATGGCGAAAATGGAAGGAAAAGTCAAGATTCTGCTCGATATCGATCGAGTTCTTACCGCTCAGGACCTCTCCTTTCTGGACAAGGCGGTTTAGACAAAAACGGCTGAGTCAACACCCGCGATGAATCCCGGAGCCGGAATACACGTGAACCAACGGCAAATCGGGTGTCACCCGGGAGACTCCCTGAAGGAGAGAACCGGTCATTAAAACAAACGTTGCCGGGCAGAGCCCGGCAACTAGCAAACCTTAGATCAACACGAACGTGACGGGAGCGTGAGAGCGAGAAGCCCTCAACCGCG
Source organism: uncultured Syntrophobacteraceae bacterium (assembly GCA_964407285.1). Lineage (GTDB taxonomy): Bacteria > Desulfobacterota > Syntrophobacteria > Syntrophobacterales > Syntrophobacteraceae > CAYOVG01. The sequence continues at coordinate 24,502 of CAYOVG010000014.1, read as the reverse complement.
GCTCCGGCTTACGATTGCCTGAACCCGTAACACAAAACTCTCGCAATCCGCATCCCGCAGCACCCCCTTAGAACCCGAATTCCGCGAGCAGATCGTCCACTTCGTCCTGGGAATGGAGCGCTTCCTTGCTCTTGTGGGCCGGACCGTAAAGCTCCGATTCCTGCTGCGACTGAGTCTTCTTCCGGCTTCCGTCCACCTTCACGCCGAAGGTCCGAATCATGTTTACCAGCTTGGCCTCCAGGTCCTTCAGGAGCTTTATGATCTTGAGGATTACCTGCCCCGTCAGGTCCTGATAATCCTGTGCGGTAAGAATCGTAATAAGATCGTCACGGGTTTTCGCCGACGAATCCAGTAGATTATCCAGCACCTGCTTCCCATCGACCAGGCGCTTTTCAGCCTGCTCGCCTATAGATCTCAGGCTGCCCAGAAGCTCCATCAGCTTATCCAGTTCCCCGTGGTCCCGATTATTCCTTTTTTGCAGGATTTCCACATGATCCAGAGTGGTTGTGGCCGCTTTCTCGGTAAGCTCCAGAATATGTTCCAGGCGGTTGCCGTAGTCGGGAATTTTGTCCTCCACGATCTCACGCAACTGCGGGTCCATGGTGTCCATGAAATTGCGCAGGGCATTGTGCAACTCTCTCGCCATGCTCCCGATTTCATTGTACATGCCGGCCTGGTGCTTCTGCTCCGCGAGCGTCGAGAGGATTTCCTCCGCCCGGGCGACATTCCTGTCCGCAAGGGCCTCCAGGAATTCCTTGATGCAGTCCAGAATAGACTGAAGGCGGTTATCGTCCTTCGACAGCCTGTCCGCGAACATGTTGATGGGATGACCGGGAGACAACAATGTTTCGAGCTGTTCCACAACCGCCGGAACGGCGTTGAACCGCAGCACGAAACCTCCGCCCGGTTTGCCCGGCGAACCATCGAAAGCCAGTTCTCCGCCCAGGCCGGCCACGATCCCCTGGAGCTTCGAAAGATCCGGCGCCTTACGACCTTCTTCCGGCGAAGGAGCCTCCATGATACGGTCCATCAAATCCGAATCCGATGAGTCTTCACTCTCCAGGACCGCCGAAGAGGATAAGGCGGAATCCGGCTGTGATCCGTTATCGGCGGAATCCTCCGGGGATGCCGCACCGAGGATATCCATTATCTCCCTGGATGAGAACTCGTTGCCGCTCTCGGCCCCCTTCAAACCGTCCAAAAGGGCATTGAGGGCAAAGCCGAATACGGAAATGGACTCCGCGTCCAACGCGGGCTCCACTCTCTCCTTAAGATACCGTTCGAGTTCCAGTCCCGCATGCTCAGCCTCGCTCAGTCCCAGCATCGAGGCCGTGGTATGAAAACCCTGAAGCCCCTGGTGCGCCGCCTTGAATCTATCGGCGGCGTCGGGCCCGCCATCGAGAGTAGCGAGGTTCTTCTCGACGTCTTTCAATGCCCGGATCAACTCGATCCAGTCTTCCTTCTCTACGGATATGTTCATCTTACAGTGTCCTCATAAAGGCTTACCACGCCTTTTACATCGATAATCAAGGCCACCTTGCCGTCTCCGAGAATCGCTCCCCCCGACACTCCGACAAGATGACTCAACGCAGCTCCGAGGCTCTTAATGACCACCTCCTGCCGGCCCAGGATCTCATCCGCAAGCAGGCAGTAGGACCGGTTGTCCTCGCTCACAACCAGAAGCAGTCCCTCCCATGGCTCCTCACACTGCGTCTCCACGCCGAACATCCGGTGCAGGCGGACCAGAGGCATCAGGGTATTGCGGACCTTGATCATCTCTCCCTTGCCCTGAACGGTCATGTAGGCGTCTTTGCCCGGCCTCAGGGACTCCTTCAGGGCGATGGTGGGCACCACATAACGCTCTCGTCCGATACGAATGACCATGCCGTCGATAATGGCCATCGTCAGCGGAAGCTTTATTTCGAACCGGGTGCCCCTGCCGAGAACGCTCGATATCTCCACTTTTCCCCGGAGGCGTTCAATGCTCTTCTTGACCACATCCATGCCCACTCCCCGCCCGGAGACTTCGGTAACCGTATCCCTGGTAGAGAAGCCGGCATGGAAGATGAGTTCGAATAGGGCCTTTTCGTCCAGAAGCTCTTCTGCCGAAATGACGCCCCGCTCGATGGCTTTCGCCCGGATCTTACGGGCATCGAGGCCTTTCCCGTCGTCCTCGATTTCGATGACGATGTTTCCACCCTTCTGTTCCGCCGTGAGCACGATGACGCCCTGAGGCTCCTTGCCGATCTGCTTTCTCTCCTCGGGCATCTCCACGCCATGATCGACCGCGTTGCGGATCATGTGGACCAGGGGTTCGTAGATTTCCTCGACCATGTTCCGGTCGATTTCCGTCTCCTCACCGATCATCTGCAGTGTCACATCCTTGCCCGACTTTCTGCAAAGGTCTCGCACGAGACGTATCATCTTCTGGAAGGTGCCCCTGATTGGGACCATGCGCATGGACATGCTGATGCGCTGCAGTTCGGCGGTGATACGGCGGAGCTGCACCGTATCCTTCTGGAGCTTCTGCTCTTTGATCCGTTGCACCTCGGCGTTCTGGAGCACCATGGACTGAGCGATCACCAACTCTCCCACCATATCGACGAGGTTATCCAGTTTTTGAGTGTCGATCCGGACGGAAGCGGCGTTTTCCTTGGCATGGCGCTGTTCCCTGAGCGCGCTGGACACTTCCCGAGCGGGAACCACGCCTTCGGTAATCAGTTCCTCCCCCAGTTTGCGTCCGCTGGCTTTGCTCTGCTCGGCAAAGTCTTCAACCACATCTTCTTCCACCACCCCCCGCTCCACCAGGATCTGACCGATGTTACGGACGGGAGTGCCGGGTTCGGCGGGCGGCCCGTCTTTATGGAAATTCTTGACGCGGCTGATGAATGGGAGGACGAGCGGCGAGGAATGGTATAGAGTCCCCGGCCCTCCGTTCAGAACTTTGTCCAATTCTCCCATCAGCACCTTGAGGATATCGACGGCGCTCAAAACGATGTCTATAACGGCATCGGTGATGTTGAGCGTTCCGGACCTGGCAGCATCGAGAAGATTTTCCACCTCGTGGCTGAGGTGGTGCACATCGGAAAGATTCAGAAAGCCCGCTACGCCCTTTACGCTGTGAAAGGGACGAAAAACCGCGTTGATCGCTTCACTGTCCTTCGGGTCGGTTTCGAGCGCAAGCATGTTCAATTCGATGGATGCGAGGTGTTCCCTGGCCTCCTCCACGAAATCCTTGAGAAGATCGAGGTCCTGGATTTCGACGGGGTTGAATTCCTCATGATCGTCCGACGCATCTTTCGCCCCCGCGGGGCCGGTCGGCATCACCTCCCGCGATTCCTCCGGCTCCTCCGGCTCCCACCGCAAACCCTCGGATTCCTCCTCAACCGCTTGCGCGGGAGTATCATCCGCGTCTTCACCGGCGGCGGACTCCTCTCCGCCATCCGGAAAACCATCCCACGATTCTTCGGACACTTTCCCATTATAGAGATCGGTCAGGAGATTCTGAATGGTTTTCCAGTCCGCCTCGGGATCTTTGGAATCCTCCAATATGAGACGATTGAAGTACAACTTGAGCCGATTGATGTTTTGCTTCCGCCCGCTGGAAATATCATCGAGGTTCTCCAGTGCTTCCAGCAGATTGAGGCATTCCCCCATCCCCATCAAATCATCCGGCCCGGCAATGACCCCCATGGCCAGTTGATCCAATATATCCGCCATGGCAGCGGTGCTTCTTTCCTGTGTTTCCATCGCCAACTCCGGATATTCGGATCTGATTCCTACGGCGGCAATATCTTAGCCAGCTTCTCGCTCAGGGTTGCTGCCGTGAATGGCTTCACTATATAGTTGCTGACCTTCGCCTTTACCGCTTCGACAACGTTTTCCTTCTGGCTTTCCGCCGTCACCATGAGAAAAGGAAGGTCCTTCGTGCTCTCATTGGCGCGCACATGCTTGAGAAGCTCCAGACCATTCATCTTCGGCATATTCCAGTCGGAAACGATCAGGTCCACCTTCTGGGCCTTGAGGATATCCACGGCCGCGGCTCCGTTCTCCGCCTCAAGAATGTTCCTGAAGTCGAGATCGCGAAGGATATTGCGCACGATTCTGCGCATCGTCGAAAAATCGTCAACAACCAAAACAGTAAGATCTTTATATGCCACGAATTCGCTCCTTCCGTATCGTCCGGGCGGCTCCACCGAGCGCCCCTTCGCCTGTTGCCGTCTTTTCCCTACTCTTCGGCAGCAAGAATTTCAAGGATCGTACCAGGTATATCGTCCAGATGGACCACGTGTTCGACCCCTCCCATGCGAATAGCCTCTTTGGGCATTCCAAATACGACACAACTTGCTTCATTCTGAGCGATGGTATGTGCCCCCGCCTGACGCATCTCCAGCATTCCCTTGGCCCCATCCCTTCCCATGCCGGTCATGATGACTCCCACGGCATTGGCTCCGACGTACCGCGAAACGGAATGGAAAAGCACATCGGCGGCCGGGCGCTGATGGCATACCAGAGGTCCGTTCTTGATTTCCACGTAGTAGCGCGCGCCACTGCGTTTTATCACCATATGATAATTTCCGGGCGCGATCAATACCAAACCCGGCAGCACGCTGTCGCCGTCCTGAGCTTCACGCACTTCCACCTGGCAAAGGCCGTTGAGGCGATTGGCGAAGGCGGTGGTGAACTTGGGCGGCATGTGCTGAACGACAACGATGCCGGGGCTGTTCGAAGGCATCCTGGTAAGAACCGACTTCAGAGCTTCCGTGCCTCCCGTCGATGCGCCCATGGCGATGACCTTGTGCGTGGTGCGCTTGAGAGACTTGCTCAGAGCGGCCTCTTTCGCTCTTCCCGCGGAATTGCTCTGCGACGGCGAAACCGGCGTCAGGCGGGCATTGGCCGCCGCGCGTATCTTCTCGACGAGATGAATGCCCATGTCACCCACGGAGTAGGCTCCTCCGGGCTTGGCCAACACCTCCACGGCGCCGTATTCCATGGCTTCCAGGGCCATTTCGCTGTTTTTCGGGGTCAGCGAACTGACAATTATCGTCGGCACCGGATGGTACTTCATCAACTTCCGAAGAAAAGTCAGTCCATCCATGCGCGGCATCTCGATATCGAGCGTAATGACATCGGGCTGCAGCTTTACGACCTTGTCCCTGGCGACATAAGGGTCGGGCGCGGTGCCCACCACCTCGATGTCCTCATGCCTGGAAAGCTCCTGTGAAAAGATCTTCCTGACGATAGCGGAATCATCTACAATGAGTACCTTAATCTTTCTCATTACCGCCTCGATTTCGACTTCCCTCGTATGGATACCAATCACTTTCCCGAAGCCGCTCCACTCGAATCACAGCCACCTCATTCGCCAGAGTGTTGAACACGAGCTTTCTGCCCTTGACTCCCCCCGTATCCTCGGACACAACGGAAATCCCGTTCTTTCGCAAAATGTCTTTCGCTACCGCCACATTCTGTTCGCTCACTTCCTGCACCTTCGGCGAACCATCAAGCGCAAACGCCCCGCCGAAAATCTGGGCTTCCAGGTCTTCCTTGCGGCTCCCTTCTTCGACAAACAAACGGATCAGCACTCCCGTCGCCACGTTGCCGTACCGGGCGGTCGCCTGGCGGGGATTGCGCGTAGAAGGGTACAGAAAATGATTCATACCTCCGTACTCCAGGCGTCTGTCCCAAAGACACACGGAAACGCACGAACCCAACACGGTCGAAATAAGGGTCGGCGCCTGGGGGACATAAATGTAACCTGAATTGAGAAAGTACTCCTGTAGCTGAGGGGTATTCGTATCCTCCAGCATTCTTTCCACACTCCGCTATGTCGAGACCCTGATATCGAGGCTTCCCAGCCCCATTGCGGCCACACGCCCTCCTAAGCGCCGGTTATCCTTCGGACCGTTCGTACTCCACGACGACGAGGCCCACCGGCTCGGCAAGATAAAACAGCGGCAATTCAAATCCCTCGCCCCCCTTCCGCATTTCATCCTCATCGATCATGCGGAAAGCGGGAATTCCCAGGCTCCACTTGCACTGAGGGAAGCGCGCGATAAAATTGCCCGCGACCATATTGGCCACTTCTTTCAATGCGTCCTCAAGTTCTTCCTGTTGAACTTCATCCTCTCCGGCGCCCAGGAAGTTAGCGGTGATTACCCTGGCAAAATCCCCTATCACGCGGAAGTACAAAGTCGTTTGTTCGACATCGTTCTTAAAAACTATCCTGGAGTCGCAGCAGTAGGGATATGCGACCTCTCCCCTGCCGTCAAAATCCACCATTGTGTAGAACATGGTTTCCAGGACCTCAGAAATCGCATCCTTCATCACCGCTATCCATTCCGGATTCATCCGACTCCCCCATAACTTCCGCCAGCAGTGCGCGAATCGCCTCGGGCCTGAAAGGTTTTCTCAGATACCCCCCGGCCCCCATATCCATCAACTCCTGGATGCGTGTCTCACTGGACTCGGTGGTGATATAGACCACCGGAAGGTCCCTCCAATGGTCGTCGGCGCGCAGCGTCCGAAGGAACTCCACACCGTCCATCTCCGGCATATGCACATCGGACAAGACCACATCAATCCAGTTTTCCGCAAGAATATCCAGAGCCTCCCGGCCGTTTCCCGCCTCAAGGCATTCCCCGACGCGAAAGCCGGAAGCATACAAAGCCTTCTTGATCACTTTGCGCATCGACTTGGAATCATCCACTATCAAAACATTATATGCCATGAACTAGTTCCCGCTCTATATTTCCACTTCGCCAATATCGGAGACCTTCAAAAACACTCGTCCGGTTTCCATCTCCAGCCGCATGGTGCGGTTTACGCTTCCCCCCACATGTTCGGCGACAATCATCACATTGTTTTTCCAAAATATCTTCCTCAGCGCCAGATAATTGCGCTTGCCGATATTAAACACCCCTTTTTCATCCAGAATCTGGGACCCCCCGGCTATCTTCACCACCACCTGGGCCTTCTTGGCCCCAAACTGGTAGCTGCTCTTAAACAACGTCGGAATGCCCGTATCAGCGAACATCGCGGGCTTCCTGGCCGCCTTCTCCTTATCGATGGAGGAATCCGGAAGCATGAAGTGCAAAAGGCCGCCCACCTTCGCAACGGGGTCGTAAATCGCTACACCGATACATGATCCCAGGGAATAGGTGATAAGAACGTCATCTGGCTGATTACTGACCGCTACATCTGCAACGCCCACGATTCTTCGCATAGTGTCGATTTCAACTCTCTCCGGGATTCAGTAAATCCGCTATTTCCTGTAAACAGCCGGCCGCACGTAAGTGAGTGGATGATCCAATCCGGTAAGGCTCTCAGAGTGCCCCACAAACAGACAGCCCCCGGAGGTCAGGTATCCGGCAATCCTTTTCACCAGAGCTTCTTGAGTCTTCTTGTCAAAATAAATCATTACATTACGGCAGAAAACGAAATCAAAAGGACCCTTGAACGGATACACATCTTTAAGGTTTACCCGGCGGAAAGCCACAATTTGCTTCAGAAGAGGAACGACTTCGAATTCCTCTTTGCTGCCGTTGTTTCTATGAAAGTAAAGTTTCTGAAACTGCGGGGGAACTTTTTGGACCTTTTCCCCGGGATAAACGCCGGTTGCGGCGATTTCCAGAACACGCGTGGAAATGTCGGTGGCGAGAAGCCGGAAATCCCATTTGCGGATATCATCCAGGTGAGAAAGAACGCTCATCGTCAGACTGTAAGGCTCCTCTCCCGTCGAACAACCCGCACTCCATACACGAATACGGTTAGTGCGTTCCCTCCTCTTCTTCTCGAGAAGCTCGGGCAGCAGCACCTTGTCCAAAAAATCAAAGTGCTGAGGTTCACGAAAGAAGTAGGTGAGATTGGTTGAAATGCAGTCCAGAAAGCGAATCAATTCATCGGGATGATCCCCTGAAGTAATGAACTGGTAATAGGTATCGTACGAGGATATTCCAGTGGCTCTCAATCGCTTGTTCAGCCTGGCTTGCAGCAGAGCCTTCTTACCATCGTGCAGGTTGATCCCGCTCTGCTGATAGACAAGCTCACTGTACTGCTGAAACAGCCGCTCAGATAAACCTCGTTCCATTACCGGTAATTCCTTCTTTGAGATATTTTGCCATGAGTATGCCAAATGTACTACTAAAGCAATGCAGCGGTCAATATTATCCACATCTCCCATCAAAAAAAAAGAGTGGGAACCGCCGGAACAGCAGCATGCGCAAACGATTCCGGCTTAGAAAATACGTCGAGCAGGATTAAAATCCTTGGAATACCTTCTTATATCCGAGGCGATCTTCCTGGACTGGCTCTGCCAGGCAGGCGGCAACAGGCCCTGCAGCAGGTCACGGATTTCCGCTTCGGCGCCACCACTCATGTGCATGTAATATGCCGCCTCAATGGCCACGGATACATTATTTTCTATCTCACCACGGGTCCGATGATAGTACCCCTGCTGTTTCGCCTTTTCGGCCGCAATTCTAGCATCCTTCTCGCACCTTGCTTTACGTTCCGCATAAAAGTTCGTGAATTCTCCGGGACGGTCGGCGCGCCACTTGTCTCCCTCGTAGACCATCAGCCGGGCCATTGCCGGAGAAAAGGCGAACGAAAGCTCCAGGTCCGAATCGTTGGTTCCGTAGTATGCAAAGGACCAGTCGTTGATTTGAATCTCTTTTACTCCGTCACCGTCCACGTCCGTAAAACCGAACGTGCCCCCGTCCTGCCTGTCGAAGGCCGTCGCACCGGCCTTCGAGCCGTGCACGATGCAAACGATAGTCGTATAGCAGCAATGCGCTCCCCCGGAGTACACTTCCACCAACATGCTGTCGTATCCTGTGCGGGGAGAGTCCGTTTCGATTACCGCCTCGGGAACAAGCGTTCGGCTCTCGCACGAATACTTCGTCGCGCCCGAGCTGGTAAGACGAACCGTGGAGCGCTCCTTGTCACGGTCCTTTTCTTTATACGTCTTGACCACTACCTGGACGTTCTTCAGCTTGTACGACTTCTCGCCCGTCAGGACCGATTTTCTGCTCCGGGAGGCGATCTCGGATCCAGGTTTCGGCTCGGATTTCTTGCTTTGCCCGGACGACCTGGAGCCGGATTCCGAATTCCTTCCCGCGGCGGTATCGCCCGTCTCCCCGCTGGTTCCCGGCTCCGCATCGGAAGAGGGCAAATCCGGTTTATTCCTCGACGTCCGCTTCTTCACGGGGGTCGTTTCAGGCTGCGCATCCGGTATTCCCTCCTGTCCGGAATCGCCTGTCACGGCTTGATTCTTCCGAGTTCGCTTCTTTCCCTGAGAAACATCTCCGGCTCCCTCGACTCCCACGGAAGGCGCATCTCCGTAAGGGGCCGTTTCAGCCTTCAAAGGAACTACGCAGCAAGTAAGACAAAGACTTATCACCGAAAGGACTGAAATGAATAATCTGGAAAGCAACAGCATAAATCCCCGCGCTCCTCCTTTACGCCGAAATCTGCAACCCCATCCACCGGTTGACGCCACACCCCATCAGTTGAACGGAAACGCCGGCGTTTTCCGCCATGGCGAAACCCACCGGCATTTCGAAAAACGTCGCAAGTCATCCACCGGACGACGCCGGCTTGAAACCCCATTCACTGTAATCCGAGTCTTGTCGGAATATCGTCGTAAGAAACCGTTCTCCCGATCAATGGCTGAGTTCCCGCGGGTGACCGGAAATCGCCCGCGCCCGCTGCACGGCCTTTTCCAATGCAGCCCTGTGTACTTCGGCGGCAAAGTGCACCGGGCTCTTGCCGTATATGGGGTCCCACCCGGCCGGATTAGCCGTGCAGAAGAACTGGGTCTCCAATCCCAACCGTATGAGCGCCTCCTCGACGGGCAACCCGATTACACGCGCCACCGCATCCCAGGTGGCTCCGCATGGCGCTCCGCGTACGACGCCCACAGCCGTGAGTTTCCCCTCCGAGACCTCGACGCTGAACTCCGGGGCTCCGAATCGCTCGCCGTACAATCCCAGGCAGTCCTGCCGGGAAAGCCCGCATCAGGTAGGCGGACTCACTACGCCTTCCACTCGCAGCTTTTTCCCCGGGGCAATCACCGGAATTCCCCTCTTGAGACAGAGTGCGGCCAGGTCGTGGGACAGGTCGGGGTGTCTCAGATAATCCAGCACAAGGTCCGCGTGGATGTCGCCCGGCAAAAATTCCTCCGAATCATCGACCATGGGCGGGACAGGCTCGTCTATGCATACGGTTTCGAGCAAGATTACGTCCGAACCGAATCTTCTTATTCCTGCTATCTTGTTCTCTCCGCTGCCGTTTTGCTGAAAGACGAGCACTTTCTGCGGAGCGGCCGGTTGCACGCGGCGCTCCAGCGGGTTGTCGACCCTGCTGCCGCTCATGTTGCCGGTGATTTGTCCATCCGTCATGATTCTTCATCTCCTTCCAATATTTGCCGCAATTTCGCAAAAGACGCCCTGGTGGCCTCCCTCTTTTCGGGAACTCTGTAATTGTAGGGCGAGGGATGATAAGTGGTCAGCACCTTGAACCCCCTCATCTCGAATATGCTTCCGTTGGCCAACCCCATCTTCAGATCCGGATTCTCCAGAAGGGTTTTCGCGGCGGAGAGCCCCAGGCACACCACCACCCCGGGATCGAGAATATCGAGTTCCTCCAGAAGATACGGAAGGGCATACCGGCTCTCCTTCGCGGTGGGGGCCCTGTTTTCGCCCTTCGCATTGCTGGGGCGGTACTTGACCAGGTTGGTGATATAGACTTCATCGCGGCGCAGTCCTATCTCAGCCAGCAATGCGTTCAGGTTCCGCCCGGCGGGGCCGACGAACGGAGCACGGTCCCTCTCCTCTTCCCGTCCCGGCGCTTCCCCGATAAACACCACGCCACTTCCCAGCCCCCCTCTTCCCGGCACGAAAACCGACCCCATATTCTCGTTCCGGTAGCCGGCATCCTCCTGAATCCTGCGATACAGGGCCTGCAATTTCTCATGCCTGTCGTCTTGCATCTCTCACACCAGCCTGTTCATGTCGAGCGAAGCAAAGCGGCCAACTCCCCCCCTTCACCGGGCAGGAGCGGATACCGGCAGAGTTCACCGCGAAAGTCCTTGAATACTATCCGGTCCTCGTGGACCTCGCTCACATATCCCGGAGACAGGGGAATTTTACCCCTTCCCCCCGGAAGGTCCACCACAAAATGCGGCAGCGCAAGGCCCGAAATATGATTGCGCAACGCCCGCAGGATCTCGACTCCCCGGCCGATGGGAGTCCGGAAATGGGCCGTCCCGCGGGTCAAGTCCATCTGGAGCAGATAATAGGGCCGTACGCGAAGCCGAAGAAGCCCCAGGAAGAGGGCCCGAAGAGTCCCGGCATCATCGTTTACGCCCCTCAGCAGCACCGTCTGGCTTCCCAGAGGTATGCCCGCATCCGCCAGCAGGCTGCACGCGGTTTTGACTTCCGGAGTAATCTCCCACGGATGGTTGAAATGGATATTCATGTAGACGGGGTGGTGCTTTGCAATCATTGCCGCCGTCCGCGGGGTGACCTTCCCGGGAAGAGCGCAAGGGACCCTGGAGCCGATACGAATGATTTCCACGTGAGGTATGTCGCGCAGCCGGCCCAATATCCATTCCAGCCGGGACGGCGGCAGCATCATGGGATCTCCGCCGGACAGCAAAACGTCCCTCACCTCCCGGCGCCCGCGGATATAGTCCAGCCCGGCAAGCAACAGCGCATCGTCCGTCGCGACGGGCTTCGCCCAACGCCTCTTTCGAGTACAGAATCGGCAGTGCACCGCGCACTCGTCGGACACCAGCCAGAGCACCCGGTCGGGATAACGGTGCACCAGGTTGGGTACCGGCGAGAGGCGCTCCTCGGCCAACGGGTCCTCAAAGCCTTCCTCGTCCCGCAGTTCACGAGGGTCCGGCATCGACTGGCGCCAGACGGGATCGTCTTCATAGCGGATCAGCCTCATGAAGTGGGCGCTGATGCGAAAAGGATAGCGCTCCACAACCTCGCCGGCCTCCCTTATCCTCGACGGCCTCATCCCCGGCCTTCCGGAGATTTCCTTCAAGGCCGCGGCAAAATCGACCGGAATCAGATCGTGGTCCTCGTCTCGGGAGCCGGGCCGGCGTTCGATGAAGGGCGACCGCGAATTTCCTCTCATTGTGCTCATAAGCCTCCGTCAGTCCAAACCGAATACCGGGATAAGGATAACAGGCGGGGGGAATAGAGGCCAGACAAAAGAAAAGCCTGACAAAAAACGAGTGCGGTCCATGACCTACGGCCCGCACTCGCATTATGGCGCGCGCGCCTGCTCTCGGGCAGGGGCGACGGATCATTACGGGGTAACGGCAACGTACACTCTGCCTTCGCTCTGGCGAAACGAAATAAGGTCCGCTTTTCCATCCCCGTTTACGTCGTCGGCGAAAGGAACGTCCGCGCTGAGTCCGGCGGCGAAACTCCCCGTCCACAGATAATTTTCGGACATGAATGTGCCTCTCGAATAGACCACATAAACCTGCCCGCTATTGGGAGTCGGCATGAATGTAAAGAAGTCGTCCATGCCGTCGCCGTTCAAATCTCCGATCTGGATTTTCTGAGTGGGTTCAACCGCGAAAAAGTCGTTCCATTTGTCGGAAGAGTTCTTGTTGCCGAACTGGCGGCCGTCGGAGACGGCAACGTACACGTCCCCGTACGACGTCGGACTGTTCGTGGCGAAAGTGAGAATATCGGCCATCCCGTCGCCGTTGACATCCCCCACCTCCGGCCTCTCGTAGCTGCTCACCGCGAAGAAATTGTGCCAGACCTGGGGAGTATTGAACCCGCTTCCATTGGAGAGAGCCACATACACATTCCCCTGGTCCCGGGCAAACAGGACCAGGTCCTCCTTGCCGTCGCCATCGACATCCGCCGCCTTGAGCACGTCATTCGATCCACTGCCGATGCCGCCCAACCAGACAAAGGAATCATGCATGCCCGCACCATGGGATTTTGCCACATAAACCTGCCTGGTGGAGGCCTTCAGCCATGTGGCGATATCATCGATGCGGTCTCCATCGAAATCGCCGATTACGACAACCTGGTCCTGATCGATGGCGAACCAGTCGTTCCACTTGCTGGAAGAGCCGAACCTGGTTCCATCGGAAAGGGCCACATACACATCGCCCACAGCGTTTGGATTATTTCTCGTAAAGGTGATGATATCGACCTTGCCGTCCCCATTGAAATCACCCGTCATGGGAGTTTCATTCAGATCCACCGCAAAGAAATCGTGCCAAACGGATGCCGCCGGTCCGGAAGTGGACAGCACGATATAGTCGCTCCTGGCTTTGGACTGGATGCTTCCATCGCTGAAGGTAACCGTAAGCGTCACGGTATAGGCGCCGGAACCGGTATAGGTGTGCGTCGGGATCGATTGAGTGCTGGTTGCGCCGTCTCCGAAGTCCCATGAATAGCTCGAGGCGGTTCCCGTGACACTGGGCGTGAAGGTCACGCTGAGAGGAGCAGTGCCGCTGGTGGGCGATCCGCTGAAATCGACGCTGTTGCTGTTGCTCGCCGGGTTCACGACCACGGTGCCCGTCATTCCCATGGAACAGTGAGGGATACAGTAGTACGGGTATGTACCCGCCTGAGTGAACGTATACGAGTAGGTTGTGCCGGGATTCATGTTTCCCGAATTCCAAAGACCATCCGAGGCGCAGTTCGAGCCGCTCGTGGCGGTGTGAACCATGCTGTCGGTATTGCTCCAGACTACCGTGTCCCCGACATTGACCGTGACGGTCTGGGGAACGAAATTCATCCCGGACATTGTTACGGTGACGGTTGCCGCCAGGACCCCCGTCGTCAGCAGGGTCGACAGCACAAGGAAAGCCGCAAGGGAAATGGCGAACTTCTTCATCATAACTCCTCTGTTTTCGAAATGACGTTCCAGGCGGTTTCGGATTATCTTCCAATATAAAAATGTGAAGCCAAGATAAGCACCTGAACAGTGGTTGACAAGGATGCCTCCTGTAAAAACGATATCATCATCAAGCCACATCATAGCTCCATCAAATACTGTGGAATAAAACTCTTAACCGCATCAGTCGGATTTCTCCAGGTATTGGTCTATCGAATTATACTTCCACTGAACAACTATCGTGAATCTCATGGCCGGGCCATACTATCCGGACTTGCGAATTGGTTGGAAGCCATTATATATAAGGCCTTCAGGGATTACCCCCACCACGCCGGCACGGGATCCACGGCAAAGTTTTACTAACCGTTTTCAATCACATACAGTTCACCAGGAGGGATATGATGAGTCGATTGTTTCTTCTTCCGCTTTCCGTCGTCTTCATGGCTGCGGCCGTTCTGCTGGGCGGCGTCGTTCCCATCGGCGCTCAAGATGGGGCCGGTGAGGAGCCGGGAAAGCGGATCATCCGGCAGCATTGCATGAAATGCCACGACCTCAGGCGGGTAAAAACCCGCATCGGTAAACTCGATGCAGAAGAATGGACCGAAATCATTAACGAAATGGTTCACAAGGGAGCCAAACTCACTCCCGATGAAAAGGGAGAGGCCGTCAGGTTTCTGGCTTCCCAGTCATCGCCCGAAGCTTTGAATTGAAACGCAGAGAGGGTCGGAGCCGGAATCGCGGCATTTCCACATCGCTTATGCGGCTCGAACGCCTTTTCCTCCGAATGCAGGCCTTCGGGCGCCCGTCTCTCATTCATGACATTGCGTGCATTGGGTGTCGGGAACGGTATTGTAAAGATGCTTTATGGGAACCAACGCAACCGGATGGCACTGTAAGCACGGTTGGGACCGGTTAACGAACGGGGGCGCGGGAGGCGCCTCCGCCCTCGCCCGGTCGTGCTTCAACACAAAATGGCAGGCCCGGCAGCGGTTCCCTTCATCCAGCGGAATGTGGCACATTCCGCAGTGAGTATAGGGCCGCGCGGTTTTGAATGTTCTCGTATGGTATTTGGGTTGAACCGATGTGTGGCATCCGATGCAGAAATCCTGAGTGTGGCACGTCCGGCACCTGTTGGGGTTGGATACCGCAATCAGTCCGTGGCCGCGCAGCTTGAACACGCTTGTGTGGTCCCCGGGAGGGGCCGCCCCGTGGCACTGGTCGCAGTAATGCTGCTCGTGGCATCTCCAGCAGAGGAACGGCTCGACCCTGGACCTGTTTCCGTGCATCACCGTCCATCCCCCGCCCACGTGGGTTCGAGGCTTTCTGTCTTTGTCCATTCTGATGTGGCAGAACGAACATTCGCTTTTCAGATCGCCCGCGGCCTTGCCCGGATAGTGGCAGTCAATGCAGCCTTCCATTCGGATGAAATCAATGGAAGAGAGCCTCCCGGCTCGAGTCACGTCGCCGTGGCATTCCCGGCAGTCGATCTTTTTCTCCGCATGGGCCGCGTGCTCCGGATGAGCGATGCTGTAATCGCTCCTGGCGATCCTTTTCACCGGATCGATACGTCCTGCCGTTCCCGTGTGGCACAGCAGGCATTTTTCGTCGTTTCGGCTCTCGTCCATGGCGTGACAGGAAACACATTCCTTATGGCCGGCCCTGGATATCTCCTCCCCGTTGAGCTTATGGCAGGTCGTGCATTCAGGCGTGTACTTCATGTGGCTCTCGTGGCTGTAAACCAGCCCGGAGTCGTCGCCGGCAAGGCCCCGCAACATCTTGATGCAGCCGTTCATCAAGGGCAGGAGCAAAATGGCGACAACGATCAAAGTGAAGGCGGGGACACGTTTGCGGCCGGTACGGGTGTGGTTGCTCATCGCATTTCATCCATTCAATCATTGGGCGGTTTCGTCTTTTGAATTCCCGTCACGCTCCCGCGAGGCGCCTGCGCTCTTGTCGCCGAAGGACAGATCGTACTTGAACCGATAGCCGAGTTGCACGACAACGGCATCCGAATAGCGGGTATCCACATCCTCATAGGAAGCTGCAATGGATATCTTGTGGTTTTTCTTGAACGTGTAACCCAAGTCCGCATAGTAGATTCTGCTGCCGATGTGATCGGCAAGATTATAAACCGACGGTTGGCCGTTGAGAGTATCCGGGTACTCGATATCCGCGAAGCGATAGCCGGTATAGGTGAGTCCGATTGAGGAAGACAGCGTTTTCGTGAATCCGTACGAGAGTTCCCCGGTCACATCGTAAAAGGTGTCATTTCGATTTTCGACGTAGTTTCCGAGGATGGTCACGTCGAGCCCGTCCGTGAAGAGGTCCAGCCGGGTAAGGCCCGCATTGAAGATATCCGAATCGACGTTGGACCAGGGATAGACGCCCGGATCACGCAACAAACGTTTGAACACCGCCCCCCCGACCAGTATCCACTTTTCACCGACGTACTTCCGCAACTGAAGGTTCACCATCTGGAACGGGTACGAAGCATTGAATATCTGTCCGTACCGGGAAAAGTATTTCGAGGTCGCCTCTTCCCCCTCGCCTCTTGTTTCAGGCTGCACATAGTAGCTCAGATAGGCGGAGACGGCCGGAACTTCAAAGTAGCTCGAAAGGGTCGCATAGATATCCCGCACCTCCCGCCGAAGCAGCCTCAGGCGTCCATAGGCCCGTGTATTGAAAGGCATAGAATGGCTTGCCTGCAGGGCGACCGCGTCGTACAAAACCCCATCTTCCTCGATCACGAAAGCATCCGCCTGCATCCATGTCCGCCAGGCGGGCCTGTAGATGAACCCGCCGCCGACGATGTACTCTCCGTCCGTTCCGCTGTAAAAGGAGACGGGCATGCCCCCGAAGAGAAAGAACTCCTTCTTCCCGCCATTAAAAAGGTTGGCGTAAAGCCCGTCTATGATGAAGCAGTCCGCGCCGTCGATCAGTTGTCTGCCGGCCGTCACTGAAAGCCGGGGATCGGGATATCTGAAGTTGAGGTAGGCATTGGAAAACCGGGCGTAGTTGTGATTGACGATCCAGTCTCCTCCGTCGGTGGGATTGAAGTTGAACCACCCGGTCACGCGGGCGTCCAGCGTATCCGGGACGATGTTGGATACTTTCAGATCTTCGTACAGCCGGAGGTAGTTGTTGTACCCGCGATCTTCATGTTCGAAATGAAACCGGTTGTACGACCACCACTCGACTTCCTGGGCAGGGCAAAGCACGGGATGCAAAGTGAAAAACATCAAGAGAAACACCGGATTAAGGAGGAGACGGGCAAACCGTTCCCGCCCGCCCGGCATATCGCTCAAACCTGTTCCAATCAGTCCGGCAATCACGGAATTCCCCCTGCTCCCTGCAAAAGGCCGTACGTAATACAAGGACCCGGCCGGGCATGAACCGGTCCGCTGTCTGACGGGTTATTTCAAATAGGAAGATGGTGTAAGACTCCGTATTACATAAATCTCTTACAGAATCAAGACCGAAAACAGGGAGAGAGACGAATCGAAGCACCTCGCGCAGTCCGGAACTCGAGGATTCGGGGCCGTAAAACGGCGGGACCGGATCAGGCTTTTCGCCTGTCCGGCCACTCTGAGGACTTATGAAAAGGGCTATTTCGGGGCTGTTAGGGGGAACGATTTCTGGAATGGAGAATAGCACATCCTCGCCTGGAGAAAATACACGGTACGCTGTATTCATGGTAGGGGGAGTACAGTATTCGAATATCTTTCGGGGTTTTCGCACTCCGTCCGAACCCGCATCCACCGGCATCCGGCGCTGGAAGGCGGCCGCGCAAGTGATTATTTTATCTTGTATATTCGCCTACTTAGAACACAAAAAAGGAGTTATCGATGGCAACGACTTACGACTTGAACGTGCCGGCGACCGAAGGAGCAGGCCGGGCGGACATCTGCTCGGGTTCGATCTTTTTCATCGGCACGGCTACGGTGATAATCAAATATGCGGGTTTTACGATTCTTACCGATCCGAACTTCCTGCATGCGGGCGACCACGCTCATCTCGGCTACGGGTTGACCTCGAAGCGCCTCACCAATCCCGCGATCGAAATAGAGAATCTGCCTCCTATCGATTTTTGCGTCCTGTCGCACTACCACGGCGACCATTTCGACCATATCGCCGCGGAACGTCTCGATAAGAGGCTTCCCATCATTACCACTCACGATGCCGCGGCGGCCCTTCGAACAAAAGGCTTTCGGAAGCTTCTCGCCCTTCGCGCCTGGGATGCCGTAACGGTCGCGAAGGGAGATGTCCGGCTACGGCTCACGTCGATGCCCGGAAAGCACGCGCGTGGCCTGCTTTCCTCCCTGCTTCCTCCCGTCATGGGAAGCATGCTGGAATTCGGCTCCACGCATGCTCCGAACCTCTTCAAGCTCTACATTTCCGGAGACACCCTGCTCATCGATGAACTGAGCAAGATACCCGAACGCTACCCCGACATCGATCTTGCCCTGCTGCACCTGGGCGGCACGAAGATCCTGGGTCTTTTCACGGTAACGATGGATGCGAAGCAGGGCGTCGAGGCTGTCAGGATCATTCGTCCACGTACCGCCATACCGATTCACTACAATGATTATACCGTATTCAAATCACCGCTCGGCGATTTCAAGGAAGCGATGGAAAAGGAGAATCTTCCCGTTCGCATGGTCTATCTGAGCCATGGCGAGACATTCGAGTTCGAAACGAGGGGATGCCGGGTGAAGGCCGCTTGACTCAACTCCTCCGCTTAATGTACTCCTCCGGGCTATCCTCCATCCCCGGAGTTGTGCTAAGATCAACCCCGGCGTCGAAGTCACCCGCAATGGCGGCTTTTTGTCTTTTTATCGGATAACGGGACCGGAAATAGAGAAACCGGCGAGACTGACTGACGAGATCGAAGCATCGGGATGGAAATAGAGGACTTTTATCTTCGCCTTTTGGAACTGGAATCCCCCTGGTTCGTCAAGAACGTGGCGCTGGGAGAGGGTCTCGAAAGGATCGACGTATTCATCGAATGGATGGAGGATGCAAGGTTTGCCTGCCCCTACTGCGGCGTGCTTCTTCCGCCCTCCGGCCGGAGCCCGACGGCGGCGTGGCGGCATCTGGACACATGCCGCGGTTCCACCTACATTCACAGCGAACTTCCCAACGTTCATTGCGCCGAACATGGAGAGCAGATGGTTCGCCCGCCATGGGCCGAGGGTCCCATTCCCGTGACCACCGCCTACCAGGAGAGACTCAACCGGCTGATCGAAGAGGTCGGGGCGAAAAAGGCGAACCGACTCATGGGATTGTCTGGAAAACAGACGGGTTTGCGAAGGACACGCAAACCCGCGGCGGACAGGGATGGAGCGGGCAAACCGGCGACCCGGAAAACGGATGCAACCGGCGGGAGCCCTCCGGCCAGGCAGATTCTGCTCTTTGAACAGAAGGACATGGCGATCATCAACGAGGGCATTCTGGCTCTGAAGAACCTCCAACTGGAACAAGCGCTCGACCTGTTCGAAAAGCACGAAAAGATCTATCCGGGCGGTTACGACATAGAATCCAGAAAGTCGATCGCGCAATTCCTCCTGCGGGGCTTTCACGACATGCCTCCCGAACCGCCGGAGCGCGCCGGCTACCTGTGCCGCCTGTGGAACGAACTGGAGGACCTGGTGCTGGCCAGGGACATGCGCCAGACTCCGCTCCTGGAAGGGATGAGGAGAGCCTTCTTCGAGAGAGTGCGCCGGGAGATGTGTGAGGCCGGCATGGAATCCGCCCCGTTCCTTGCGGGTGGTGCTCCCTCGGGGTATGTGTTCCTGCAGACGGGGGAGTACGAGCGAGCCGTTCAGAGCCTTCAGGGATGCGTCGGGGAGGGAACCTACAATGCGGCCGTTCTGGGATACCTGGGAGATGCGTATACGCTGCTCGGCGACTCCGGGGCCGCAAGGGAGTGCTACCGGGAGGCCTGCCTGATCGACCCCGCGGGAATAGATTGGTCCTGCATGAGAGACGAAGCCCTCAAGGAATTGAAAGAGGAGATTTCAACGGATTACGGCTATGGAGAAAAACTCGCGGTCCAGTGGCTTCCGAGCCACGCCCGAGTAGCAATGCTGTTCGGTCCAAAACCGGTGGGCCTCAACAGCGGTCTCAAAGAACTCGCGGATGAGTACCTGAAGCTCCAGAAGGCCATGGAGGGCGGCGAAAACCCGGAAATCCGGGCGAAGCTCTTCTTCCGGGGAATCGTGCTCTGCGAAAACGAAGAAAGCCTCAAGTTCATCAAGAAGATCCACCTGGCCCAGGTCCGCAAGGCGATGAAGGAGTCCAATCCGATCCTGTTCGCGGAGTACCTGGAAAAAGCAGTGGGAAAGAAGAGGCAACCGTTTTGAGGGGTTCCCCTCGCAGGGGTTGCCCTCTCGGGGGGTCTCATGCGAGAGCGCGGGAACCGTGCAGGCTTCAGACCAACGCAAGCGCGCGGAAGGAAGCGCGGAAACCGGATGCGAGCGAGTCTATGCGACATCCGGCCCTGACGGAGGTTCGTCCCAAGGCTTCAATTCGACAATGGTGGCCCCCCACCCGCCTTCCTCCTCGCCGGCCCGTTGGAAGGACACTACCTGGGGAAGCCGCCTCAGGATGCCGTGGACCGTCTTGAGCAGGACGCCTCTCCCCTTGCCGTGAATGATACGTACCCGCGGTATTCCCCGTTTGCGGCATTCATCCAGGTAGTCCGGCACGAGGTCCTTCACGTCCCGCGGCTGGAACGTGTGCAGATCCAATATGCCGTCGATGGGCATCTCGATGAGTTCATCGATGGGTTCGTCGGTTTCGTCGAATTCGTCCATTATAAACAATCCGCATGCAATCCGGGTGTTCGTCAAAAACCGAGCCGCCCGCGAACCTCCGGGCTCGTCAACTCCCTCAGAGCATCTGCGGCAATCCACCTGGCGGCTTTCGAACCGGCGGACGCCGTCGCCATGGATTCGGCAGCTTCCACGGCCTTCAGGTTGAGTGCCCGGTTTCTCTTGCCTATCTGGCGCAGGGCCCAATTGACCGCCTTCTTGACAAAGTTTCTTTCATCGCCGGACTCGGCGGCAATAATGGGGAAAAATCCCTCGAACCGCTCGTCCGCGGCTTTCTTGTCATGCACCGCCAGATTTGCCATGAGGACAAACCCCGCTCTTTTCACGAATTCCTCGCGCCTCCCGCTCCATTCCACCGCCTTTTGCCAGGCATACGCAGTCCGCGAAAAGAGGTTGTTGCAGCACTGGTCGCAGACATCCCACGAACCGAAGCTCCCCACCCACTCTTCCATCCGCGCTTCCGAGACCAGCCCCGGGTCGTCCACCATCGACGCCAGTATCCGCGCTTCATGGACGCCGGAGCGCCACAGGTCGCCGGCAAGATCGTGGTCCCTGCCCACCCGCCGTGCGATCCTCCTCAGAACGGGAATGGAAATGCCGAGCGTATTCTCGACCTCGATGCCGAAGCGTCCCATACCCGCCGCGGCTTCCGGATTCGAAAGCATCCTGAGTTCTCCAATGATTTCGTCACACTGCATGGAAGGTCCTCACTCTCAGGTTCCTCCGCGCGCCTGAAGGAAAGCGCCTAAATCAGGTTCTTGAGCCGGCCCCGCCCATCGGCGTCGAACCAGTCCTCGATGAGGCGGTAGGCAATCGAAACGACCGAAGGCATTCGCAGGGCTCCGTCCTTGAGGGCTATCTGGATCTCATCCCTCGAAAACCACCGGGCGTCTTCGAGTTCGTTGCCGTCCAGCCGTATGTCGTCAGTTGCGGCCTGAGCGATGAAACCGAGCATCAGGGAAGAGGGAAAAGGCCAGGGCTGGGACGAGTGGTACCGGACATCTTCCACGCGGACGCCCGTTTCCTCCCAGACTTCTCGCACAACCGCGCTCTCCAGCGTCTCCCCCGGTTCGACGAAACCCGCGATGGCCGAGTACATTCCCTTGGGCCACGCCGCCTGCCGTCCCAGCAGGCAGTAGTCGCCGGCGCTCACCAGGACGATGACGGCGGGATCGGTGCGCGGAAAATGCTGCTGCCCGCACGCCTCGTTGGTACAGACCAGCATATGGCCGCCAAACACGCTCTCGGTAGGACTCCCGCAGTCTCCGCAAAACCGCCGACGGCTATGCCACTCCACCATCGCCCGCGCATACGCGAGCAGCGACGCATGCCCGGGATTGAGCACCGCGCCGAACGCCTTCAGGTCCTTGAATCCGCCGTTCGTCGCTATTTCCGCGGGCAGTAGAGGCTCCTCCTCGCCGGCGATGCCGACGGCAAAGTACGCGGCGCTGTCTTCGATACCGAGGAATATGACGGATTCCGCATTTCGCATTATCTCCCCCGACTCCCGCGCGTTGAGAAAGACGGCGCGCGGCATCGCGTCTCCCACGATGAGGCTCTTGGACCGCCACACGGGAACGAAAAACATCCCCGGATTTCTCAACTGCTCCACTATCCATTCCTCTTCCGCGCGTCTGTCGGCAGCCCGGTTGATGGGAGGGCCGGAAAAGCAGTTCAGGGAAGAACGGCCGAGGTATTCCGGCCCCAGTCCGTACTCCTCCGCATCCTCCAGGTCGGACAAGGGGAGCTCACCTCCGAAAAAGCGGCGATTCCTGCGATTCACCGCCTGCATCAAACGATTGAGGACCCCGAAAGGCCCGCGACCTTCATCCTTCAAAGTGTCGCCTCCCGGACGTATCGATTCCGAATTTCTTGATCTTGTAATGCAATGTTCTGCGGCTGATCCCCAGCAGATCGGCGGCGTCCTTTTGAACTCCGCCGGCCTGCTCCAAAGCGCGCAGTATGGCGTTCCGTTCGCTTTCCTCGAGCGACAGGGAACCGGAGGGTTGAGAAGGCTGCGCCCCCGCGGGTTGCTGGGAGGATGCGGTTCCGTGCTGCGGTCCCGAAGGTTGCTGCGAGTGCTGGGGCAGGCCCGCGAGCTGCAGGTCGCCCGGCCTTATGACATTGTCTCTGCACAAAACCACGGCGGCTTCGAGAGCGTTCTTCAGTTCACGGACATTCCCCGGCCAGGGGTATTCCGTGATGAACCGGGCGGTTTCAGCGGGAAGCTTGACCGGCGCTCCTCCCTTATTCTTCGAGAACATTTCCACGAAATGCTGCGCCAGGAGCGGGATGTCCTCCCTGCGCTCCCGCAACGAAGGGATCTTCAAAGTAACCACCCTCAGCCGGTAATAGAGATCCTCCCGGAAGTCACCCGATTCGACCTCTCCGGGCAGGTCGGCATTCGTGGCGGAAATCACCCGGCAGTCCACGGAGATTTCACGCAGGTCTCCAATCCTTCGAATTTTCCTCTCCTCGAGAAATCTCAGCAGCCGCATCTGCATCTCGGGGGAAATGTTGCCGATCTCGTCGAGAAACAGCGTGCCCCGGTCCGCGGCCTCGATGAGCCCCTTCTTGTCGCGAATCGCATGGGTGAAGGCGCCGCGTACGTGGCCGAACAACTCGCTCTCCAGGAGGCCGGTCGGAGTCGATCCGCAGTCCACCACTATGAAAGGCTGATCGCGACGCGGTCCCTTCTGATGGATGAGGCGGGCGATCCGTTCCTTTCCCACTCCGCTCTCCCCGAGAATCAGCACATTGACGCTGCTCGGCGCAACCCGCTCGATGAGTTCGTTCAACTCCTTCATGGCGGGACTCCGGGCGCTCCACAAAATGTCGCCGGAGGCGGAGGCCGATGTACCCTTCCCGGCGGCCGGGGCGCCCGATGACGGCGCACGGGTCGAGGATGCGCTCTTGAGGACCTCCTGCACCTTATTCAGCAGGTCGCGCCCGCTGAACGGCTTGGTCAGATATTCCGTGGCGCCCGCCTTTATGGCGTTGACCGCATCGGGAATCGTGCCGTAGGCCGTAAGAAAGATTACCGGAAGGTCCGGGTGGGTCGCGCGAGCTTCCTTGAACAGATCCATGCCACCCTTGCCCGGCATGCGCACATCGGTGATCATCAGGTCGATTTTCCTCGAGGCGAGGATCTCCAGCGCCGCTTCCGCATTCACGGCCGTGATCACCTGGTATTCAGCCGATGTGAGGCGAGCTTCCAGAACTTCCAAAATATGAGGATCATCATCAACGATAAGGATGGTCAGCTTTTGGCTCACGAATTATACGCTCCGTTTGAGTGTTCCCTCAGGGGGGGGAAACCTGCTCCTTCTTCTCCTGGATTTCCCTGTGAATGGTCTCCAGGGCCTCGATCTGGTGCTTGAGGACCCATATTTGATGTTTGAGCGCCTGGTTTTCCTTCTCTCTTCTGCGCAGGAGGCCTTCACATTCCTGGTTCTTTTCCTTCACAACCTTGATTATTTCTTTCTGCTTATTCTTCTGCCGATCCGGAGGAATCGCCTCCGACGAAGACGGCGAACCCTCGGAGCGGCCCGTCCGGCATGCGCGCAATCCCGCGCCCTGCCCCCTGGTGGGGGGTTCCAGAATTCGCTTCAGGAAGGACGCCGTTATGCGCGGGTCTCCCACGGATGGCGACGAAGGCGGAAGATGGCTCCAAAGATCCAGCAGGTTCATGGCCGCCGAGTATTCCTCCGCATTTCGCGCCAGGATAAGACGCGTGCACGCAAGGGCGTAAAGAGCATCGAGGCGAAGGTCCTAGTCCCCGGCGCTCT
>CAYOVG010000013.1:0-43067 GCA_964407285.1 uncultured Syntrophobacteraceae bacterium | reverse complement strand
GAAGGTTCGCGAGGCGTTGAAGGTGACCGAGGAGCAGAAGGGCAAGATCGAGACGGCGCTGAGCGAGCTGAACACGAAGCGTCGCGAGATCATGCAGGAGGCCCAGGGCGACTTCCAAGGCGCGATGGGCAAGTTCCGCGAGGTCCAGACGGCGGCCCGCGAGAAGATCATGGGCCTGATGACGGACGAGCAGAAGGCGAAGTACAAGGAGATGACGGGCAAGCCGTTCGAGATGCCGGCGTTTGGCGGCGGCGGCGGCCGTCGTGGAGGCCTGGGACGCCGGTGAGGCCGTGGCCGTGCTGGACCGCATCGCGAGGGCGACCGAACCCTCCCTGAAGGCCGGCCCGTTTCTCGACGAACCGACGACCGACCACCTGCCGGCCACCGCCGCGGCCATCAGCCAGGCGGCCGCCTTTATGGTCCGGGACCTGCACCCGGCGGCCGTGGTGGCCTTCACCAGTTCGGGCAGCACCGCCCGTTTGGCGGCGAGATTCCGCCTCCCATGCCCCGTCATCGGCATGACCGTTTTACCCCGCATCCTGCGACAACTCACCCTGTCATGGGGGGTGATGCCCGCGCTCGTCACACCCATGGCGGATACGGACCGGATGTTTGAAGCCGCGCGCGCATGGACCCTGAAAAACGGCGTTGCCGGATACGGAGACCGTTTGATCGTCACCGCGGGAGTTCCCATAGGGGTCCCCGGAACGACCAACCTGCTGAAAGTGATGGAACTGGAGCCGTAGAACCGTAGCGGCCTTTACCTTCGTTCCCACGCTCTGCCGCGTGGGAACGAAGGTAAAGGAAAAAAACTTACTGCTTGGCCGCAAGGGCTTTCGACAGGATCTCGAAATTTTTCGAGATGCGGGCCTCGTCCTTTTTCAGGTTGGACTTGTTGGGATGATCTTTTCTCTGACGTCTCAATTCGGTCTTCTTGCTGCACGATGCCATTGCGTTTTCTCCTTCTACTGATAAGACTATTTGGAAACCTGTATTCAGATATCGTCCACGCGACAGATTTATGCTGCCTATAACAATTTTGGCGACACATGTCACACAAAATTTGGATTTATAGCATACTTCTCTTCCTTTGAGCAAGGACAATCCACTTCTCCAGGCGAGGGTAAAGCCCCCGGCAGGGACCATGGACCCAGCGGCGCAACTGCTTCCATGCACCCGGAATGTACCTCAGGAACTGCTTCTTTCCCTTCACTATCCCGAGGAATCCGTAGGCGCCCAGTACCTGCAGGTTCCTGCAAAGACGCACGGCATGGTAGCTCCTCGAAAACGCCGCATGCGATCCCCCGAAGAGACGGCGGGCTCCGGTCCAGTAAAGCTCCGCCAGGCTTTCCTGCAGCCGTTCGGGGAGCATGACGTAAGGGTCCAGGAGCAGCGACGCCAGATCGTAGGCGCAAGGACCGAAGCGCATGCCCTGAAAATCCAGGACCCACAGCCCGCCGCGATGCACCATGATGTTGCGGCTCTGAAAATCCCTGTGCAGGACGGTGGAGCAGTCGGCGGAGGCGCCGGCCGAATCCGCGAGGTTTTCAAAATCCGGCCGGAGGTCCTCGTCGGCAACATCGAGCCCCACGTAGCCCACCAGGAAGGCGTTGCGGAAATACTCCAGTTCCCGCTCGTACGCAAAGCGGGAATCGTAGAGCGCCGTATCGAAGCAGTAGCTGCTGCTGAAACCCGGTCGGGCCCGCTCGTGCATCCGCGCCAGCAAACAAATCGCGCGCCGGTACAGCTTCGGAAGATCCATTCCGCGCCGCAGGGCATGTCTTTGGAGGTGGTAATCCCCGAGGTCCTGCATGAGGAAGCGCCCCCGGCCGGGGTCCGCAAACACTATGCGCGGGACCGGAACGGAGCGCCGGTGAAGGTGTCTGCCGATCCGGAAATAGGAATCGTTCTCATCCACTTCGGAACCGTTGCGCCGGGGTGAGATGAGCGCGATGTAGCTCGACCTGCCCCGGCGGATACGGAAGAAGCCGCGGTCCGACCCATCCGGCTGGATAGGGACCACCGACCATCCACTCTCGGGCAGACCGAGTTCAGCCGAGGCGTCGGCGAGCAGACCGGCCGGCTCCGGACCGCGGGCGCCGTCAACCCCACGGCCGCAAGCGTCACGGCCGCGAGCGTCACGATCGAAAACATTGTTGCCGCTCATTCGCCCCCCTCCCCGACCAAGCCGGTGATAATCTCGTTTTCGTGAAGCCCCGAAACCGAAACACCGTCCGTCACGATGCAGTTCCTGAGAATGCTCCCGGCCTCCAGGACAACGCCGTCCCAAAGAATGGAATCCTCCAGCACGCAGTCCTCACCGACAACACACCCGCTCCCCGCCACGACCGTTCCCATGAAACGCACGCCGTCACCGATTCCGGCGCCGGCCCCGACGCACACGGGCTCTCCCGTCCTGAAAGGGAGCAGCATTCCCCGGGAGAGGCCGGAAAATTCCCGAGTCAGCGCACGGTATGCTTCGATGGAGCCCATCTCCCGCCAGTAGAGACCGGGCGCGACGCCGGCCCGAGGCGGGTCCCCGTTCCGAATACAGCCGCGGTACACGGGAAGAATATCGGCGAAGGCGACCGGCGGGAGATTATCGATCACTCTCGGGTCGATGAAATGGATTCCGGTAAACGCCATGAGCCTGGTATCGGAACGCTCCCGCGCCATGGCGAAGGCTTCCTGCCCGAATCCCAGGATGTCTCCGTTTTCAGTCACGGCGACATTGTTGAAAGCATCGCAGTCGTGGAGGAGAAGACTCACGGACGCGCCGGAGTCGAGATGGCGCTCGTATGCATCTTTGACGGGCACATCACATATTATGTCGCCGTTTATCACCACAAACGGGCGGTCGTCGAAAAAATCCAGGGCGTTCCTTATGCCTCCCCCGGTACCCAGGAGGAACGGCTCCACGCGCACTTCGACAGGAATACCCCAGTCCCTCGCCCTCACCTCCTCCACGATTTTCTCATGGAGTTGAAACGCATTGACCACAATGCCCTCGCACCCTGCGCCACGGAGGCGCTCGATCCAGAACTCGAGCACGGTAGTCCCCATAAGCGGCGCGAGTGGCTTCGGACGCACCAGAGTCAGCGGCCGCAACCGGGTCCCCAGCCCCGCCGCAAGAATCATAGCCTTCATACGCATTCCCCGAATCAGATTCAAAGGCCCCCGCACAGTCGAAATTCACGCCGTTTCTACCAGGGCATTCGGATTCTTGCAAGGCCTTTGACGACTTTCGCGGATTCCGGAAATTTCAATGCTTCGCATCTTGTCGCGACCCTGCACAAAACCAATTCATACCTGCGACGAATCATGCGTGGTCGGCTCACCGGCTACCTCGATCTCTTCTCCGAGAATATCTTCGATATAGATCATCTTGACCAGCACCATGACAACGGCGGTAATCGGAGTAGCGAGCAGAATGCCGAGGATGCCGAGCATCACTCCGCCTGCAAGCTGTGCAAAGAGCACCAGGACGGGAGGCAAAGCAATCATCTTCTGCTGGACCATTGGCGTCACTACATAAGTCTCAATGGTCTGGACTACCGTATAGAAGATGGTCACGTACAGGGCCTGAATGGTCCCGCCGTCCGTAAGGGCCAGTAGTATGGCGGGAACAGCCGCTATCAGGGGTCCGATATAGGGAATGAAATTGAGAAGCGCCGCCAGGATGCCGATCGTCAGAGCGAGGGGAACTCCGAGCAGCCACAACCCCACTCCAGACAAAACTCCGACGAAGAGCATGTCAATAACCCTCCCCACAATCCACCATCTCAGCGTGAAGCCCAAGGTATGCAGGATCTCGCCGGCGCGCTTGCGCTTCCCCGACGGAACAAGTCGTATGAGGCCGTTGAGGTACGGGTGAGGATCGTAGGCGAAGTACAGACCGAAAAACAGAACGACAAAAAAGCTCGCGACAGCCCCGACGGTAGTCGCCAGAAAGCCTGCGGCCTGCTTCACTACATCGGCGATACCGGTCTGCATCTCTTCGGGGTCCGGGACATGCTCGCCGAGCTGCTGCCCCCGGCCATACTGTTCTATCTTATCCCACAGATTCTCTGCTGCGCGCGGCAATTCCTGCACGAGCCGGTTGAACTGGTCCAGCAATTCCGGAGCAAGCAGCCACACGAACAGGGTGACCAGCCCAAGCAGTCCGAGCACGACCACGGTAAGGGACCAGGGATGCGGTATCCGGGTATACTCCGAAAGCCAGTCACCCAGAGAGCGCAGCAAAAGACCCGCCAGAACGCCCGTAAAAACCAACAGCAGCATATGCACAGTGTACCAGAGAATAAGGAGGACCACCACAACGAACGTGATGACTCCGATCACGGCAAAGGCCGGATGGAGGGAAAACCGGGGATGGTTTTGATTCGTGGATTCAATCATTTCTCTTGACTCGATCTGAGTTCATGCCCGACGCTCTCTTTCAATCCGACGGAACAACTACAGCACCGCTCCATGGATGAGACAATAGCCGCGAGGACAATCGCACAACCCGAGAGCGGAAAACAACACCAATGGATGGAGCCGTTCCCGCCGATGCGACAGCCGTCGTCCGGATTCTCCCGATGGCTGCATAGCCTGCGACGGACTTGTGTTCACTGGAGTCTTCCAGGGGAATAGCCTCCACGATCTCCAAGGAATAACCACGTTTGCCGGATGCGCCGCGCCATACGATCCATAACCCTAGGGTAGGAACGCAACGGGGGCCACGCAAGTGTAGCATACGTCCATTGGCCACGCCTCGATAATGAGATGAACAGGAGGTTGCGCGATAACACGCCGTCGTTAAATTATTAGGAGATTCAGCACTATCCCATCGATCAGGCGTGATAATCCCGGGTGGAGGAACGTTCCTTTGTTGCAGACGGTCGTTGAAAGGCTCTCGGATGGAGAGGACAGTAAAAGTCTGAGACAGACGGACTGTCCGGTCAATTCCCATAACGAGTGGGACACGCTGGAAGAGGTCATTGTCGGCAGGTTGGAGGGAGCAAACATCCCGTCCTACCATCTCTCGGTGACTTTCAATCTTCCACCCTGGACGGCGAAGCTTTACAAGATGGTTGCGGGCAGGAGGTTTCCCGGGTTCATGATCTATACGGCTCGGAAGGAACTGGATGAGTTCATCCATATACTCGAGGCAGAAGGGATTACCGTACGCAGGCCCGATATGATGGATTTTCATCTCAAATTCAGAACCCCTCATTGGACTTGGAGAGGTTTTTCCACGTCTTGTCCCCGTGATCTCTTCATGATCGTCGGAAATGAGATAATCGAGACCCCCTCATGCTGGCGCTCTCGCTTCTTTGAAGCTTACGCCTACCGGAACCTCTTCAAGGAGTATTTCATGAACGGCGCCAAATGGAGCGCCGCCCCCAGGCCCGAACTCACCGATGATCTGTACCGTCGGGACTACACTATTCCGAAGGCCGGCGAACCGGTCGATTATGCCATCAATGAGTTTGAACCCGTCTTCGATGCGGCGGATTTCGCGCGCTGTGGCCGGGACCTGTTCGTAACGAGGAGCAATGTGACGAATCAAATGTGAATCGAGTGGCTGCGCAGGCACCTCGGCAATACCTATCGCATTCATGAAATTGAAAGCCGCTGCCGGCAGCCGATGCACATCGATTCGAGCCTCTTGCCTCTGGCTCCGGGCAAGCTTCTGGTGAACCCGGAATACATCGACGCGTCCAGACTCCCGTCCATTTTAAAATCCTGGGATATTCTCATCGCGCCGCGTCCCGATCCGGTCAAAGGGCTCATGAGCAAGGTGTCGGCATGCAGTCCGTGGACAAGCATCAATGTACTCATGCTGGACGAAAGACGGGTGATTGTGGACAAGTCCCAGGTCTCGCTCGTAAAGGCCTTGAGGAACTGGGGTTTCGAGCCTATCCAGTGCGCATTTCTCAACTACCTGCCCTTTGGCGGATCGTTTCACTGCGCCACTCTCGACGTCCGCAGAAGGGGCAGCCTGCAGAGTTACCTCTGTAACTCCAATCATGGCGGTTCTCAAACCACATTAAGCGCAACCGAAAATTCACAATTCATCCATCTCCAATGTCGACAGATCGCCTTCGGGCAAACCGAGTTCGCGAGCCTTAAGCAGTCGCCGCATGATCTTTCCGGCCTTGTTTTTGGGCAGGCTCTTCCGAAATTCAACATCTTTCGGCGCCACGGCGGAACCCAGCCTCTTCCGCGCAAACCCGATCAACTCCAGGCGAAGATCGTCGCTCGGCTCGAAACCGGGTTTGAGGGCGACGAACGCCTTGACGAGTTCACCTATCAAAGGATCGGGCTTTCCGATAACTGCCGCTTCAGCCACGGCGGGATGCTCCAGAAGCGTGCTCTCGACTTCGAATGGTCCCACCATGTGCCCCGAAGTCTTTATGATGTCGTCAGCGCGGCCGATGAACCAGAAATATCCATCGGCGTCACGCTTCGCCAGGTCTCCCGTCAGGTACCACCCCCCCACGAAGCATTTCCGGTAGCGTTCCCCGTCGTGAATATAACCCCTGAACATGGACGGCCATCCGGGTCTGAGCGCCAGGTCTCCGTGGACTTCCGGCTCCTCCACCACTGCGACGTCGTTTCCCGCGCGCCGTACGATCGCGGCATCGATTCCCGGAAGTGGACGGCCCATGGAGCCGGGCCGGATCTCCATGGACACATAGTTGGAGATCATGATGCCGCCCGTTTCCGTCTGCCACCAATTATCGTGGATCGGCAAACCCATGGCCTTTTCACCCCAGACCACCGCCTCGGGGTTGAGGGGCTCTCCGACGCTGTGAATGAGGCGAAGCCGGCTAAGGTCATATTGTTTACAAGGCTCGATACCGATACGCATCAACCTTCGGATAGCGGTGGGCGCCGTGTACCAGACACTCACGTGCCGGGTCTCGAGAATTCTGTACCAGCGTCCGGCGTCGAAATCAGCCTCATCGACGATATTGGTGACGCCATGAAGGAGGGGAGCAATGATCCCGTATGAAGTCCCGGTCACCCAGCCGGGGTCCGCCGTGCACCAGAAAACGTCTCCGGGATGGAAGTCCAGCACATATTTGCCCGTCATATAGTGGGTGAGCACCGCATTGTGCACATGCACGGCCCCCTTGGGCATTCCCGTGGTGCCGCTGGTGAAATGCAGGATCGCCGCATCTCCCGGATCGGTCGGGGGAATCGTGAATTCATCCGGTGCTTCGTCCATCTGCCCTGGCAAAGATAACAGCCTCTCGTCCAGGTCTTCTTTCACATCGACGAGGAGGACATGCCGTAGCCCCGGCAGGCGCTCCACAAGGTTTTGGACCTTCTGCCCGTACTGCCGTTCGGTTGTCACGAGGACCTTGGCGTCCCCCCTGCTCAGCCGGCGGTAAACGGGTTCGGGACCGAAGGCCGAGAACAGAGGACAGAAAACGCTTCCATTCTTGAGAGTACCCAGGGCGGAAATGTAGAGTTCCGGGATGCGGCCGGTAAGAACAAAAACGGCGTCACCTTTGCCGATTCCCAACGCTCTCAGGAGATTGGCGAAGCGATTGCTCAACAGCTTAAGTTCGCCATACGTGAAATCCCGAACCGCCCCCTCGCTGCCCAACCATCGTATCGCCACATGATCGCGCAACGGCCCGTCCGCATGGCGGTCCACCGCTTCGTGAGCGATGTTGAGGCCTCCGCCGCCCGGAAGTCCATCCAGTTCCCGCCGGATGCCGTCCCATGAGAAGTCCCTGCAGGTTCGGTCGTAGTCCGGCAGGTTGGGCGGTACGGACCATGAATTCGCGTGTTTGGTGATAGGCTTCCAAAGCAATGCATCTCCTCCCCGTGCAAGATTGATTGTGCGTGCGATCCCGCGGAGCCCCCTCCAGGTCATATCGATCGGCGACACAGTCCGCAAACGGATGAATGCCGTCCCCGGTCAGCCCGCGATGTCGTCGGCTTCAGCCCGGCGCCCGAGGAGTGAACCGTTACAACTCTCTAGATATAGTATACTCTGAACAATCTCAATATCTGATTGAACTCATAGAGGTAATGATTCGCAACACTGCGATTCCTGATCACCACCAACATATCATGAGAAAAAACAGAGGTGTTGTACCAGTTGAAACTGCCGTCCAAGACGACATGGTCGTCTATGACGCAGTACTTTGGATGTAAGGGAGAATAGGGAATACTGTGATCAACGTGTCCGTAGGCCAGGACAACTGTAACTCCGAATTTTTTCAAGCGCTCAATTGAAGGGAGCAGCGGCCTTTGTAGCTCCACTTTCATACTGTATTCATCCGCGGGACTTCCTTGCCTGGCCATATGTCCATTGAATATGATCTGAATATCCAGGCCTTTTTTTCTTGCCAGTATCAATGCATCGACAACGCTCTCGCCATATTCGCCTCTAAGCTCTCCCAGAAGAAACAGGCACGCCTTGATGGAATACCTGGAACGATTGATTTCCGACAGTATTGCATGGTGAGGACGATAATGCTTTTTGTTATGAATCATGTGACGCCCGAATGTATATAGAATATTGAAATGGCTTAAAGGATCAATTCTATACGCTTGAATAACGCCGCCACGGATGCTCTGAAAGACATTGTCCAGGAGTCTGCAGACTCCTCGGGAACGAAATGCGATCCCGGATTCCCAATTCGCCCACCATCTTTCAAAGGTGATGTTAAACGATCCGATAATGCAATCCTCATCACCGAAGATAATGAATTTATTGTGCATATCAGGAGCTACTTCAATCGATGGATCCCTTGGAGTACAAAACACACCCAGCAACTCGATCCCGGATCTTTTCAGGCGGGCATAGCTCTCACTGTCGGTAAGCGTCATTTTCCTCCAGTCTACGATGCACTGGACCTTGACCCTGTTTTCATGAGCATATATCAAATGGTTGACGAAGTCGGCGTCGTCGATGCAATCGACGCAGACCTTGATCACGTGGTGTCCATCCAACCCCGTCTTCCTCCTATATATGACTTTATCGATCTGATCGTGGATGAAGCGCCTGGGATGGTAGGGATGAGAGGGCTGTCCCTTGGTGAACTTCGGAATTGCGTTCAGTGATTCAAAGTGATGATTGTACCAGTCCACGTCTCTTTGCAGAATACCGGCATCCACTTCCCGAGTCCGGTAGGTATTCGGCGTTGCCCATTCACTGGTAATCACCCTGCGTTGAAGACGATCCTCTTCAAAATGGCGTCCATCCATAAAGATATAGGAGTACCTGGAAGGAACGGATCGCTCATCGATGTGGACTATATATGAAAATTTAGCACACTTTACATGACCGTGCTTTTCTGAGGAAGGGAGAATGTAGAAGTCCCTGGTAGCTCTCCCGTGAGCATTCAAATGGACGTCGTAAGGATCGGTATCCACGAAGTACTGCTCGAGGACCCCATCGCTCCTGTAGATCTTCAGAATGACCTTGATGTTTATTCCAGGTCCCCAATGGACATTGAACCGGATTTGTCCCCACCTGATATAAAATACTTCCTGAAACTCGTTAGCCCTTCGAAAGCTCGGATGCAGCTCCCCATCACCGGGAGTTGCATATCTTTCAGCATATTCCATCTTAGCACGTTCCTTTGCAAAATCAGGCGCTCCAGGTGTGAAATGGTTGGAATAACGGGTGATATCAGATCCGGTTATATCGGTTCGAACTCCGCGAAGTAGCCTGAATGATCGGAAACTCTGCCGTAATCGCAATCCGTAAACAGAACCCTGGAAGAAACCACTTTCAACTTACTTCGCTTGTCTTTGAAAATGAAATCAATCCGATGGTCACCAACCAGGTCTTTCTCCCACTCCGGGCGGAGTTGCCGGAATATCCGATGGAATACCGCTTCCGATGTAACCTCGAGGAATTGATCGTCATACCTCTTTGACGCGACCACGAAAGCGTACCCCTGTGATCCCGCCTTGATGTTGAAGTCGCCACACAGGAATGTAGCGACCACATCGTCACCGCTTTCCCAGTCGGCCCACTTCCTCAGATTGTCGAATTGTTCCCGGAAGCCGTCATCCCACCAACTCAGGTGGACCGAATAGACATTGACCAACCCAAGATATGGAACATGCACTTGAGCCATTACGACTTTTCTCGAGTGGATACTGCCGATGTCCCGGATACTTGAAACATAGCCGGAATTTTTCACCCGGAACTTGTATTTGCTCAGTATTGCAACCCCCTCACGGTATTTGCCGAACCCTATGTGGGACCAATCGGTGTAGAGATGGTAGGAAAGATAGTACGATTTTTTCAGGCGTTCCTTGATGATTCTCGCCGAATTCGATTTCCAGTCCCCCTGTCCGTGGTTCCAGTTTTCGCAAACCTCTTGAAGGCAGATGATATCGACATTCAAGTCGTTGATTGCTCCGGCAATCCGGGCGAATTTCTCGTCCTGGTCGTTTTCCTGGTAGCAGTGGAGGTTGAGAGTCAGAATGCTCAGGCGGTCCCTGCGCGAGACGTAATTACTTCCAAGATTGTTATCCCATATGGTTCCCCGGTCGGTATCGCAGGAAATCGCGTACTCGACCCGGTAGGCATTCTCGATCGCGAGCTGACCCGTCCAAATGAGCCACCCATATTGGTTCGGATTCTCGACGTTGCTGCGGGCGGCCTGGTGCCAGTAGTATCTTTGAAAAGAACATGGAGTCCGGTGAACGGTTGTCCAGCCATTGGTTGTCCAATGAACAAAAACCCTCTTGGGATCGACGTGTCGATGCACGGCCACAACCACGGGAAAAAGCTTCTGGCCTCGATTGAGCGATGGGTTGAATTCAATATTCAACAGGGGAACGCCTTCCCGCACTTTCACTCCGGAATCCGCCTCGATGGAGTAGTTCCAGGAGTTGTTGTTGTCCCAGTACTCCGCTCCCATGACTCGATAGCGCAAAGCAAATTGAACGCAACCCGGCAGGGAAGTCCGCGAAGTCTTCTCAAAAACGACGTGAGCGCGCCAAATCTCCCGATTTCGCCCGGACACGCCGACGTACTCGGCTTTGAGCGTACGCCAGGCGCCATCCTCCCCGGCCCAAAAGACATCGACCTGCTTCTGGAATGCAAAATTCCCCACGAGTATGAAAAACTCGAGTTCCTGCTTCAGACGATTCCCACTCCTCGAAACAATATTCTTTGCGTATATGAGTTGGATCTCTTTCATATCTGCTCTACGAAACCATCGATCGAAAGGACTTCCTCAAGGCCGCGTCCATCGTCACCTCTCGGAAAATTGGGGATTTATCATATCTATGCAGCACCGCCGGGGTTGTCAATAAGGTAAGGTATTCATCGTATCCAATGAGCATCCTGTTCACATTGGAGATTTCTCTCATTCGCATATCCCTGGTTCCACCCTCCGTTCCGGCGGCCGGCGCAATTATGGCTTCAACAAGAGAATGGAGACATTGGATTTCGCCCGCGGTCTGCAACTCACGTGACCGTCGCCGGAATCATCGGGGCCGCAAGCCTGTGGGGAAGATTTCGACATGCAAGACACTCCGGTGAAGATACTCCTCGTCGAGGATGACGAGGACGGACTATACACTGATACAAGACCTGCCTTCAAAAAACCCTGAATCGAAGTTCGAACTGGAATGGGCCGCAACATACGAATCCGGTCCAGAGAACTCGAATCCGGCCGATACGGCATCTGCCTTCCGGACTACGACCTCGACGACCACACCGGAATCACGACCCGAAAAGTGACTCCTCCCCGCGGATTATCCATGATTTCGATGTGCCCGTGGTGAGCTTCGACGATCTTCTTGACGATAGGAAGTCCCAAACCGGTCCCCTCCTTCTTGGTGGAAAAGAAGGGAAGAAAGATTTCATCCCGCTTCTCGACGGGAATGCCGCAACCGCGGTCGGTCACATCCAGGAGAAGGTTGTCGTCCGCTACCCGAGTGCAAATCGCCACTTCCCCTCCCTCTGGAGAGGCTTCGACGGCGTTTGTCAGGAGGTTTATCAGCACCTGTTTCATTCTCATGGCATCGAATGATACCGGCGGCACATCTCGCCCCGGACGATTCAAGACGACGACACCCCGTTCCCGCGCCAATGGTTCGACAACCGTGAGGCACTCAGCCACCAGCAGACGAGCATCGCCCGGCGACGGCTTCAACTCCAGCGGCCGCGAGAAGTCGAGCATGCCTTTGACCATATCTTCCAGTCGCTGAGTCTCCCTGATAACGATATCGAGTTTGTCTTGAACCGGACTGTCCTCTCCAATGCGTCTTTTTACCAGTCGGGTAAATCCGCCAATGGCGACGAGCGGGGTCTTCATGTCGTGCGCCACGGCAGATATCGCCCGTCCGATGGCGGCAAGACTTTCCGATTCCCGCAAAGCCCTTTCCGCACGCTCACGCTCCATTAGCTTCCACACCCCATCCATCAGAAGCGTGAGTTGCCTGGCATCCGAAGCGACGTATTCGTCTTCCTTATCGGCCACCGCGGTAACGGCCACAATGCGGTCCCCCTCGAACACCGGGATGGCCATCAAACGCCTGAGCGGCATGCGCCCTGAGGGAAAGCCTTGTTTGCACGTACCGGAAACCGAACAATCATTGATCACTACCGAGCG
Source organism: uncultured Syntrophobacteraceae bacterium (assembly GCA_964407285.1). Taxonomy (GTDB): domain Bacteria; phylum Desulfobacterota; class Syntrophobacteria; order Syntrophobacterales; family Syntrophobacteraceae; genus CAYOVG01. The sequence continues at coordinate 30,477 of CAYOVG010000013.1, read as the reverse complement.
CCTTTCCAGTACGGCATCCGCCCAGATGCCCGCATCCCGAACGGGAAGGCGGAGAAGGTCCCGGACTACCTTACCGGCCTTCGTACCTTACGATCGCGGTCAGCGCCGTTTCATCCTCATTCACGAACCCTATCCATCCGGTGTTGCTGCCGGTGAGCTTCACCTGCTGTTCCAAGGCAAATTCCACGATTTGATCCGCCGAGGATTCCCTCATGTGGCTCAACTCCCACAGAGTTTCGAGTCGAGCCTCATTAAGCCGGAGCATCGCCTCAACCTGCTTGCGCTCCGCGACCTCGGCCTGCAACGACGCATTAACCCTGGCCAGTTCGGCGGTACGCTCCTCGACTCTCTCTTCCAGGTGGTCGTGAGCAGCCTTCAATTCCTCCCTGGAGCGCTTCAAATCGAGAAAAACCTGTGGTATGTAGGCCACCCCATAAAGCATCATGATCGATGTGATAAGCCCCACAACACCGAACAGCAACTGGGGTGCGGTTACATTCCCATACTCCATCCGCACGAGCGATATGATACGGCGGACCGCCATGAGAAGAATGGCGCCCGAAATCGCCAGCCAGGCCTTTCTTGCGCTTGTGATGGAAATCAGCTTAAAAGCCAATACGACGGCCAGCAACTGTGTAATGATGGACAAAACTTCAATCATCCCGGCAATATATTCCATCCGTCATTCCTCGGAGAGGCAGCGCCATGAGAATCGGCATTTCGTCCGGTGGCTCCGGATCGACGTCAATCACTCCACCATAACCATCCACCGGAATCTTGCATAGCGGCAGCGGGCGGTTAGAGTATATCATACGGCATCAGGGATGCCGTAAGACGAAAAAGAAATCCCGCACATCGCTATGCGATTCACGGCGGCGGGGGGGTATCGTACGAAGGTTTCCCGGCCCCTCGCTCTCGCGGGAGCGACCTTGAAGCGTTATCCTGTCTTGGACCATGCCGATTTTTCCTGAATCCTGTTACCTGGAACTGAACCGCGCCCGCTTTTCGAACATCCGGAGGAGGTCCCTTTTTGCCCCGTGGAGGTTGAAAAACATCTGATTATGGGCTAAGTCATTCTATGACAATCAAGTGGGTTTATTCAGCAAGTTATGAGTTCCGGCTTCAACATCATCAAGAGGTTTGTGAATGGACAACGACTTTTCCGACCCGAAGCACCAGGGCGGGGAAACCGGATCCGTGCGCCAGGCGCACGAGGAGACCGCCCCGAATGAGACAGGGAAGTCAAGGAAAATATACGAGATCGACATCTACAGGGACTGGTGCAAGTCGTGCGGGCTCTGTTCGGCTTTCTGTCCCAACGAGTGCATAAGCGTGGATGAAGACGGGTTCCCGACCGTTGAAAAATCGGACCGTTGCACGGGGTGCGGATGGTGTGAAGCGCACTGCCCCGACTTCGCAATCAGCGTACATGCGCGCAAGTGCTCCGGAAACCGGGAGTCGGACGAGGACCGGAACGGCAAGGGTGAATGAGAGGCGATTGACGGTGACAAGAATGAAGACGCCTGGACGGGAACTTTTTCTCCAGGGAAACGAAGCTATAGTGGAAGGCGCCCTGGCGGCCGGATGCCGTTTTTTCGCGGGTTACCCCATCACGCCCGCGACCGAAATCAGTGAAGCCATGTCGTACAGGCTTCCCGCCGTCGGGGGAACGTTCATCCAGATGGAAGACGAGATCGCGAGCATGGGAGCGGTAGTAGGGGCGTCACTGGCCGGAGCCAAGTCCATGACCGCAACCAGCGGTCCCGGTTTCTCCCTCATGCAGGAAAATCTCGGGTTCGCGTGCGTGGCCGAAGTGCCGTGCGTGATCGTCGATGTCATGCGCGGCGGACCGAGCACGGGTCTTCCCACCAGCGTGAGCCAGGGCGACGTCATGCAGGCCCGTTGGGGCACGCACGGAGACCATCCCATAATCGTCCTGTCGGTATCGACCACTCGGGACTGCTTCGACATTACGGTCAAGGCTTTCAACCTATCCGAAAAGTACCGGACGCCGGTCATTATCCTTGCCGACGAAGTGGTGGCGCACACCAGGGAGAAGGTGCTTCTCCCGCCCCCCGAGGATATCGAAGTCGTGGACCGGATACGGCCCAACATGCCGCCCGACTGGTACATACCCTATGAAGACAATAGCCGCGGGGTTCCTCCCATGGGGATTTTCGGGGACGGCTACCGCTATCATGTGACCGGCCTGATCCATGACGTCAGAGGATTCCCCACGGAACGGGAAGACGAGATCGTCCCCTTCATGAAGCGGCTTTTTCGGAAAATAAGCCAACACTTCCACGATATCCAGATGGTTAGCGAGGAATTCACGGAAGATGCCGAAGTCCTGGTCATAGCTTACGGCTCGGTGGCGCGGTCGGCCCGGCGGGCCGTACGCGACGCAAGGCTTCGGGGCGTAAAGGCCGGACTCATGCAACTCATTACCCTGTGGCCGTTTCCGCGCCGACACGTCGAACCGGCGCTCAAGGCGGCCAGGTGCGTGCTCGTTCCGGAGTTGAACATGGGACAGATCGCACGGGAAGTAAAACGCATCAATCCGGGAGCAACCCGCGTGGAAACCCTAAACCGTATCGACGGAAGACTCATCACCCCCGACGCCATCGTCGAGCGACTGGTGAAACTCTAGAATTTCAAAGGATACAATCACAACAATGGCGGAATCCACCAGGCTGATACACAAATATCTGCGACATACGAAAAAATTCCCGCACGTATGGTGTCCGGGATGCGGCAACGGAATCCTGCTCGGCTCCCTGATACGGGCCATCGACCGGACCGGTTTCGAAAAGGACGAGATCGTACTGGTTTCCGGAATCGGTTGCGCTGGAAGACTGCCGGTTTACGTGGACTTCAATACTCTGCACACCACTCACGGCAGGGCGCTCACCTTCGCCACCGGCGTCAAACTGGCGAACCCGAAGCTCCAGGTCATAGTGGTGATGGGGGACGGCGACGCCATGGCCATCGGGGGCAACCACTTCATCCATGCGGCGCGGCGTAACCTGAACCTGACGGCAATCATCGTCAACAACAGCATTTACGGAATGACCGGCGGCCAGTATTCCCCGACCACTCCCTACGGCGCGCTGGCCACTACCGCCCTCTACGGCAATGTCGAGCACGCTTTTTCCATCGCGGAACTGGCCGTAACCGCCGGAGCCGGCATGGTGGCCCGCGGGACCGTCTATCACGCATCCATGCTGGACGGCCTTATCGAGAAAGCCATCCTCAAGAGGGGATTCTCGGTCGTGGAGGTCATGAGCCACTGCCACACGCAGTACGGCAGGAGAAACAAGCTGGGGGGCGCCGTGCAGATGCTCCAGGCGCAAAAGGAAGCCGCCGTACGTGTGGAAAAGGCCGAATCCATGACGGAAGAAGAATTGAGGGGGCGCTTCACCATAGGGGTGCTGGTGGACCGGGACCTTCCCGTCTACACCCGGGAGTACGAAAAGATCCGGGAAGCGGCGAAAGCACGGGAGTCCGGGGCATAATGCAATGTAATGTCGGGAGATCGTTGTCATGACGGAACGCTTTGAAATCCGGCTGAGCGGCGCGGGAGGCCAGGGACTCATCCTGGCGGGCATCATTCTTGCCGAGGCCGCCGGCCTCTACGACGGCAAGTTCGTTTGCCAGACTCAGAGTTACGGCCCGGAAGCGAGAGGAGGGGCAAGCAAGGCGGAAGTGGTGGTAAGCGACGAAGAGATCGATTACCCCAAGGCGATCAAGCCGAACCTGCTCCTGGCAATGAGCCAGAAGGCCTGCGATGCGTACTTCTTCGACCTGAAACCGGGGGGAATGTTTATTGCGGATTCGACCTTCGTCCGGCAGATCCCCACCACCAGGGCCGTGGCGCTGCCTTTCACGCAGATTGCCAGAACGAGGATCGGTAAGGAGATGACGGCCAATATCGTCGCGCTGGGGGCGCTGACGGTGCTGTCCGGGATAGTGCGGGTGAGCAGCCTGGAAGCGGCCCTGCTCCACAGGATTCCCCCCGGCTTCGCCGAACTCAACCAGAAGGCGCTGCATGCGGGAATGGATGCGGCCACGCAATTCCTGAGCGAGAGAAAACCGGGTATGAATCACTGAAGGTAGGGTAGATCATTACATGCGAGTACTACTGACCAACGACGACGGTATTTACGCCAAGGGGATCGAAGCCCTGTACCGGGCGCTGGAAGACGAACACGAAGTGGTCGTTGTGGCCCCCGAGAGTGAGCGGAGCGCCGTAGGGCACGCGATCACCTTTTTGAGTCCTCTGCGCGTCAAATCCGTTTCCCGAAACGGCAAATTTTTCGGATACGCAATAGACGGCTACCCCGCCGACTGCGTGAAACTGGCTGCTACCGAACTGCTCAAGCCGCCTCCCGAAGTGGTGGTTTCGGGCATCAACCTCGGGGCCAACGTCGGGGTCAACGTCATTTATTCCGGGACGGTTTCCGCCGCTACCGAAGCGGCCGTGCTGGGAATTCCCTCGGTGGCGGTGTCCATCGACGCGTTCGACGACCCCTTTTATGATACCGCCGCGCTGTTCATACCGGAAGTGCTCCGTCTCATCGAGCGGCAGGGGCTCCCCCCCGGCGTATCGCTCAATGTCAACGTGCCCAACATTCCCGCCGAGGAAGTTCGCGGAGTGCGCATCACACACCAGGGGGACCTCAAATTCCTGGAACGCTACGACCGCCGCATGGACCCCCGAAACCACGAATACTACTGGCTATGCAGCTCCAATCCCCTGCTGGAGCACGATCCGGAGTCGGACTTTCAGGCCGTATCGGAGAATTACATCTCCATCACGCCGATTCACTACAACCTCACCAGCCATGAGTCGCTCGATGCGCTCAAAAAGTGGGATTTTTCCACCTAGAACCGGGTGGAAGAGGCCACCGAAAGGAAACCAGGGCAAAGCCGTTTTCACCCGGACGTTTTCACCCGGACCGGGAAGAGCGCTTGATCCGCGACAAGACGGCATACGGCTACCGTGAAGAATACATTGAAATTGAATCGACCATCACCTCCCGCGCCGACCCCAATCCGTACTGTAAAACCGCGACTCCCGCATCATCCGGCAAATCTGCCGCAAGTAACTCGAGGAGAAAAAGTCCGGGGAACCAAACGCCGGCTCCCCCATCGCCCGGCTTTCGCAATTCTGGACATCGGCGAAATGGGGCTTACTATAAACTCTAGGGAAAAGACTTCGGGGTCGCGCCTCCAGTAACGGCTCCCGCGAAAAGACCGTCCCGTTTGTCCAGGCCGGGCAGGTCCCGGAGTTTCGTTGCGGATGACCGGCGACAACTCGCATAATTCCCGGTGGGCTTTCCATGAGCAGAGCACCTGAATCCCGACAGCAGCAGTATGCGAAATCCTCCGCGCTGAAGATTGCGGTCATCTATGCCTTCGTCGGCGGCCTCTGGATACTGCTGTCCGACCTGGTTCTAGGTATCTTCATCAAGGACCGGGAAATATTCGCCGAACTGCAGACCTTCAAGGGCTGGTTTTTTGTATTTGCGACCGCACTGATGCTCTACGTTCTCATAAACCGCGATTATACAACGATGAGGGGCTACGAAGAAGCAACGATCGAATCCGAGGAAAGGTACCATGCCCTGGTGGAAAGTTCCTCCGACGCCATACTTCTGATCGATACGCAGATGCGTATCGAATCCTTCAATGGGGCGTTTCTATGCCTTTTCGGTCTTGAGACCGGTGCGGTGAAGGGCGAATCCATACGGATGATTCATCCGTCCGAGGAGAGCTTCCTACGTTTCAGGCAGGTTGCCGACGCCACCATGGAGAAGAAGGTTTCGGCCAGGGTCGAGTGGGAGCTTATGCGCAAGGACGGGTCCGTTTTTCCCGTCGAGGAGACGCTCTCCCCCATCTGGTACCCGGACGAGTCGCTGAGGGGGTTTGTGGCTGTTATTCGGGATTGCACGGAACGCAGGCGAGCAGAAGAGGAACTGAAGAACCACCGGAACCACCTGGAGCAAATGGTCAAGGAACGCACGAGCGACCTGGAAGCCGCCCACAAGGCGCTCCTGCAGCGCGAAAAGCTCAAGACCCTCGGCGCTCTCTCGGCGGAAGTGGCCCACGAAATCCGCAATCCGCTCGTTTCAATAGGCGGATTCGCCACACGGTTGAAGAAGAAATACGAGAACGTGCCGGAGGCCGATATCATACTGAAGGAATCGGAACGGCTGGAGAGGCTTCTGAACAGAATCAGCAATTATCTCAAGCCCGTCGAGATGCAGGCCAGGGAGTGCCCGGTTTCTGAAATCATATACGGCTGCATGGAGTTGCTGTCCCCCGAGTTCTCCCAGGGCGGCGTCACATGGAAAGCGGACATCGACCCGAATCTGCATCCGGCATACGTTGACCCCGGCATCCTCACGCAGGTCATCATGAATCTGTTGAGGAGCGCCATCAAGATAATGGACAAGAAGAGAGTGCTGTCCGTCAGAGCGTTCGAAGCCGCCGGAGGGATTTACGTGGATTTCCGTATTCCCGTCCTCTCGCCGGGAATAGAGGACCCCGAGCTTGTGCTGGCTCCCTTCGAGGATGAGGGCCGCACCTTTTCCATGTCCCTTTGCTCCAAACTTCTGAGGGACATGGGCGGCCACCTCTCCTTTCTCGAAGACGGGGATTTCGTGACCGTAACCCTGGGAATGCCGAGGTCCACGGGTCCGAGCGAGCCGGACAGGGCGTGAGAAAAGCGACGCGCCGACTAGTCTACAGCATTACCCGATACGCAAATACCGCATTCACCCCATTTGATTCGCCGCCGAACCGCGCTATTTTTAAACCATCAAGCAACCCAACTTTACTACCGGAAAGCCAGGTCCCCCTCCCCTGGCTTTCTTTTTTTCAAAGCATGACGACATGATGACGGCGCGCCGGGGGCTGTCGTCCGTCGTCGCATCAAACGGTCAGGTTCACCTGCTGTATGGTCTTTGCCGTCCCGTCCTCTTCGAGGTAGACGCCGGTCCTGGCCACCTGGCCCAGAAGCTCGTTGTTGCCGTCCTTGATGTTGAACGGCGATTCGACGGAACCGAGATAGATCGCGCCGACATTTTTCTCCTTCAGACTGCTCAGTCGGTCCGCCTGGTTTTCGTCTTTGGTCCAGACGGAGAGTCGTTCATAGACGGGGTCGTTCTCGTCTATCCAGTTGTTTCCGTCCGAATCGTATGCGGCCAGTTCGGCCATCCCGTTTCCCGTATTGGGACCGAAAAGCTCGCTGCCGTTGTTGACGATGCCGTCATTGTTCAAATCCAGGACGAGAAGTCCGCTGCCCGACCCCACGAAGGGCATGTTTTCATTCGTTCCGTCGGAATCCAGGTCGAAGGCAAACCTGGTGCTGGTCAGTTCCGCCGCCGAGCCGCCGAAGTTGACGACAAGCGGGTCTTTCAACCGCGCATCGCCGGCCCTTATGGAAACGGTCTCCTCCGAGTAGTAGCTCCTGCTCATCTCGAGCCGGGCCGCGAACTTGATTTCCTGCCCATCCTGCGTTTTGATGACGCCTTCCGCGGAAAAATTCATCACCTCGGATTCGGAATGGACCTCCCGGCTGTCGTAGCTGAATCCCCAGCCCGCTCGCTGCTGCCCCTCGGCGCGGCCCTGCGGGGGCGGAGCATCCGGTCCCGCGCCTTCATTCCCATCGCCGCCATGCGCGGCGGGGTTGAACACCTTGATCTTGACGCCGGTCAGGGCCTCTACAATGGTTTTCATCATGCGCAACTTGTAGTCGAGACCGTCATCGTCTTCATTTTCGCCTTCCACGCCCTCCGCCTTCTTGTGCTCGGGCTGGGGATGTTTTACTATCGGAGGATGGGGCCTGCCGCTAAGGGTGACCCTGTCTCTCGCGGGTCCCTGCCCCGCGGGGGGGCCGCCCGCCGCCCGCGATGGGGAACGGCCGCCGGCGCCGTCAACCCATGCCCTCATCTCCACGCTTTTCTCTTCGCTTTCCACCAGGGAATGCGATGAACTCAGATTCACTTCCGATGACGCTATTCTCATCTCCGCCCCCTTTTTCGATTTGCCTCCGGTTTCTTCAATGAAATAATCGGCTTCCCGCGGTGTAAGCTTGAAATAATTGTACGCGGTCAGAGTGGCCGAATGCGAGGCGTTGCCCGGCATTTCGGCTCCGGTCGCCGCAACGCGGCCGGTTCGTCCGCCTTTTGCGCCCCGGAGGGACCGCAAGAAGACTGCGACATATCGCTGCATTATAGTATTATGATGATCAGAATGCCGTATGCGAGACGCCATAAACGAGACACTAACGGGAGGTTCGATGATGGAAGGAAAACGAGTGAGCGACAGCAAGGTCGTCATGGCGCAGATGATGAATCCCCAGGATGCAAACCCGGCAGGCAACGTGCACGGAGGCGTGATCATGAGGCTGATCGACAGCGCGGCGGCGGCCGTCGCCATGCGGCATGCGCGCGGCAACGTGGTGACCGTTTCCATCGACCGGCTCGACTTCATTCGTCCCGCCTTCATCGGTGACCTCATCGTGTTGAAGGCCGGCATGAACCGCGTGGGGAGGACGTCCATGGAGGTAGGCGTCCGGGTGGAAGCCGAAACCCTCACCACGGGGGAGGTCCGGCACACGTCTTCTGCTTATCTCACCTACGTGGCCCTGGACCATGACGGCGCCCCCACGGAGGTCCCCCCGCTCATCCTGGAAACCGAAGAGGACTTCAGGCGAAACAGGGAAGCCGAACTCCGGCGGAAGACCTGCGTGAATGAAAGAAGGCAGAGAACGAAGCGTGAAGCGTAGTTCAGGGGATGCGGCGAGCGAAACTATGTGAAGGATTGCACAATAGAGCCGTCTTCTCTCATAGCCCCGGGTGGCCATTCAAAATTGCTGTTGACTATCCGTTCGGAAGCGTTTATGAAGCTTTGACGGGTAGAATGCACAGTTTGCACAATCGCGGTTTGCACACCGTGGAAGCCCCGGTTCGCACATGCCGGATAGACTATCCGGACTATTCGACACCGCATGGCGAGCCGTTCGATATTTCGCGGCAGGCCTCGACGACCTCTCGAGAAACAGCTCGTGTGGGTTGTCCGCTGTTTCCCGGAATAATACGCCTTACCGCCCCAAAGGGGGGGCTCGCTTCGCTCGGTGCAAACGCTGCGATCCAACCCGGAGGCCCACTGACAGTTGACCACCAAACCCAGGATTTCCCGTGATCGTCATTCGTATCAATGAACTGGCGCAGCATCTCGGCGTACACCGCAACACGATCCGTAACTGGGTCAAGAGCGGGAAGCTCCCGGCCCGTTCAATGCCCGGGAAGCGATACCTGTTATCGGAATCGGACTTCCGCAGGGTATGCGCGGAGTACGGCCTGGACCCCGAATCGATAGAAGTCAAGCACCTGTCGGGGAAGCCGTCGTCGGCAGGCAGGCAAAGGGTTGTGACGGACGGCGCAAGCCATCTCAGGGTGGGGTCCGGGCCGGCGCCGCACCTGCGGCCTTCTCCCCAGTGGGCGGATGTGTGCCTCACCTGCGGGAGTTGCGCCTCCGCATGTCCCGTTTCGGGAGTCCGCGGACTCGACCCCCGGAAGGTGGTCCGGATGGCCGCGTTCGGGCTCGAACAGGACCTCATCGATTCCCAATGGCCGTGGATCTGCACCATGTGCGGAAAGTGCGAGGAAGTATGCCCGATGAACGTGGAGGTACTCTCCCTCGTCAACCGGGTGCGCGCTCTCAGGAACCGCTACGAAGTCCCCGGTCCTCTCGTGACGGGCGTGGAAATGTGTCTCCGCGAAGGGAACAACCTCGGCATTCCTCGGGAGGACTTCATCTCCCTTTGCAGCCGGCTGGCAGAGGAAATGGTGGACGAGGGCTGCAAGGGCTTTGCCTCTCCCATCGACGTGGAAGGGGCCGATCTGCTCGTGACCGTCAACTCCAAGGTCCCTTTCGCGGAACCGGCGCAGATGAAATGGTGGTGGAAGATATTCCATGCCGCGGGCGAATCCTGGACCATTCCTTCCGAGAACTGGGAAGGAGTCAATTGGGCTCATTTCACGGGGGATGACGAATCGTCGCGAGCCATTGTGGGCCGCATGGTGGAAAACATGCGCCGTCTCAAATGCAAAACCCTGGTCCTGCCCGAATGAGGCCATGCCTACTACGCGACCAGGCTTGGTCTGCAAAAGTGGTTCAGCAGAGACATGAACGATTTCAAGGTGGTTTCCATATTCGATCTGCTGATGGACTATCTGGCGGAAGGACGCATCGAGGTAACCCCGTCGCGCGACGGAGAACGGCCCGCCACGTACCACGATTCGTGCAACTACGGACGCAAGTCCCTGAAGACGTTCGGCCATGGTTACTTCGAGGAGGGCCGCCGGATCGTGCGCCGGTGCCGCCCCGAGTACGTCGATATGACGCCCGACCGCGAGGGCAATTACTGCTGCGGCGGAGGCGGGGGGCTCTGGGCCATGCCCTTCACCGAGGAGCGCGTCTACTACGGCCGGATCAAGGCGCGGCAGATTCGCAAGACCGGCGCGGGCATGGTTGCGACGTCGTGCCATAACTGCCGTGACCAGCTCTTGAGCCTGCGCAACGAGTACGACCTCGACGTGGAAGTGAAGCTGCTCTGGCAACTGGTGGCCGATTCCCTGGTGATGCCGTGGATGCCGTAAACCGGGAGGAGAATTCTCAGATGATTTACGAAAAGATCGGTGCGGTCATGGTGGTGGGAGGAGGCATCGCCGGTATCCAGGCCGCGCTGGACCTTGCCGACAGCGGTCATTACGTCTACCTGGTGGAGCGTGACGCCGTCATCGGCGGCTCCATGACCCAACTGGACAAGACCTTTCCCTCGCACGACTGCTCCTTGTGAATTGTTTCGCCCAAGCTGGTCGAGTGCGGTCGGCACTTGAACGTTCAATTGATGACCCTCACGGAAGTGTTGGGGCTGGAAGGCGAGGTGGGGGACTTCACGGTGACGCTCCGGAGCCATCCCCGCTACGTGGACATGGAGAAGTGCATCGCGTGCGGCCAGTGCGCCGTCAAGTGCCCCAAGAAGGTCAAAGACGCCTTCAGAGGCGCGAGCGGCTACCGGAAAGCGATCTTTGTGAGCTACCCTCAGGCGTATCCGCTGAAATACCGGATCGATCCCGAGCACTGCATCCGACTCACGAAAGGCAAGTGCGGGGCCTGTGAAAAGGCCTGCCCGGCCGGGGCCATTCGTTTCGACGATACCGAGCGGGAAGTCGCCATAAGGGTTGGTTCCGTGATCCTCGCTCCCGGCTTCAGGCCGTTCGATCCCTCCTCCGTCCGCGCCTGGGGATATGGAACGTTTCCCAATGTGATAACCGCCTTCGAACTGGAGCGCTACCTCTCTCCGGCCGGCGTCGCCGGGAGCGGCCGCATGATTCGCCCGTCCGACGGCAAGGAAGCCCGCAAGATCGCCTTTCTTCAATGCGTGGGCAGCCGGGACCACAACAAGTGCTCCCATGGCTACTGCTCTTCCGTCTGCTGCATGTTCGCCATCAAGGAGGCGACGGTCGCCCTGAGCCGCGCCGCGGGACTCGAAATCACCATTTTCTACATAGACATGAGGACATTCGGGAAGGGCTTCGAGAGATACTACCGGCAGGCGGAGAAGATGGGCGTCAAGTTCCGCCGCTGCCGTGTGCACACCCTGGAGCCCGGAGCCGGGGACGGCGACATATACCTGCGCTACGTGAACGACGAGGGGCGGCAGGTCGAGGAGGAATTCGACGTCGTCGTGCTCTCCGTCGGAATGGAGCCGCGCGGGGAAGCGGTGGAAATGGCCGAACGGCTCGGCGTGGAACTCAATCATAACCGGTTCGTCGCGAGGTCCTCCTTCGAACCCGTGCGCACGATGAAGCCGGGCATCTATGTCTGCGGCTGTTTCGCCGGCCCGATGGACATCCCGCAGTCGGTCGTCGAGGCGTCGGCGGCGGCGGCCCTGGCGTCGTTGCCCCTCGTCGACGTGAGGCACAGCATCGCCGATCAGAGGGATTTTCCCGAAGAGCGCGACGTCTCTGCCGAAGAACCGAGGATAGGCGTTTTCATCTGCCACTGCGGCGTCAATATCGCCGGCGTGATCGACGTCGAGGAACTGGCGGACTATGCCACCACCCTTCCGGGGGTCGTGTACGTGGAACGGAACCTCTTCTCCTGCTCCCTGGACGCTCAGATCATCATACGGCAAAGCATCGAGGAAAACGGCCTCAACCGGATCGTCGTGGCGGCCTGCACGCCTCGAAGCCACGAAGCCCTCTTCAGGGAAACCCTCAAGGCGTCGGGGCTGAACGGCTACCTGTTCGAGATGGCGAACATCCGCAACCAGGTGTCCTGGGTCCATGCCGAAGACCCCATGAAAGCGACGGAAAAGGCGAAAGACGTCGTGCGCATGGCCGTGGCCAAGGCGTGGCTGCTGGAGCCCCTGCCCCCGGTATCCGTCCGTGTCAAACCGTGGGCGTTGGTGATCGGGGGCGGCGTTGCGGGTATGGTAGCCGCCCTGGGAATAGCGGACCAGGGATTTCCCGTGCACCTGGTGGAAAAAAGTTCGCAACTGGGGGGCAACGCGCGCCACCTTTTCGAAACCTGGAAGCGGGAGTACATCCCCGACTTCGTGGAATCGCTCATCAGCCGCGTGCGGAAGCATTCGCTGATAACCGTTCACCTGAACAGCGAAGTGAGCGAGGCGGACGGCTTCGTGGGCAATTTCCATTCCACCGTCAGGCGCGGAAACGGGAACCGTCCCGTAACCATCGAGCACGGCGTGACGGTTATCGCCACGGGCGGACAGGCCTACAAGCCGCAGGAATACGAATACGGTCAATCGAGGTGTGTGCTGACCGCTCTGGAATTCGACAAACTCCACCAGGTTGGAGATGAGCGGATCAAGAAGGGACGCACTTTCGTATTCATCCAGTGCGTGGGTTCCAGGGAGCCCGGCCGGATGTACTGTTCGAAGGTCTGCTGCACTCATTCGGTCCTTGCTTCCATCACGCTAAAGGAAGAAGATCCCGAACGCGACGTTTACGTTCTCTACCGGGACATCCGCACCTACGGCCAGCGGGAGGAGCTCTATAAGAAAGCTCGCGAGACGGGCGTGATCTTCATCCGGTTTCCGGCGGACCGGAAGCCGGAAGTGCGCCCGTACGACTCCGTGCATGAAGTGGTGGCGCGCGACCACATTTTGAACGAAACGCTGAGCATCCCCGCCGACATCGTGATTCTGGCGACCGCCGTCGCGCCTCCCGCCGATATTGAGAACCTCGCCCGGACGTACAAACTTCCCCTGGATGAGGACGGGTTTTTCCTGGAAGCTCATGAAAAACTTCGTCCTGTCGAGTTTGCAAACGATGGGGTGTACCTGGCCGGACTGGCCCACTATCCAAAGCCCATGGAGGAATCCATAGCACAGGCGCAGGCCGCCGTATCGCGCGCCGTTACCGTGCTTTCCAACCGCAACATCAAGCTCGACTCGATCAAAGCCCGTGTCGACGCGCGGCAGTGCGACGGCTGCGCCCTGTGCCTGGACGTCTGTCCCTACCACGCCATCGGCATGGTGGAGTCTTCCGAGGGCGAAGACCGGCGGCTGGTTGCGGTCAACGCGGCGAGGTGCAAGGGATGCGGCATCTGCCAGGCGACATGCCCGAGAGACGCCGTAAACGTGGCCGGGTTCACCGGCCGCCAACTCCTCGCGCAAGTCCGCGCGGCGCTGGGGGGAAGTTGATGGATTTGGAGGAACCGGGTGGAAACTTGCAAGGTGAAGAAATGCCGTCCGAACCCATAGTGCTGGTTTTCTGCTGTAACTGGTGCTCCTATGCCGCCGCGGACCTGGCGGGAACGGCCAGGATGCAATACCCATTCAACGTCCGGATCATCCGGGTGATGTGCACGGGGATGGTGCATCCGAACCTGGTAATCGAGGCGTTCACGCGGGGCGCGGGCGCGGTTATGATCATGGGATGCCATCCGGGGGAATGCCGTTACCTTGAAGGGAACCTCAAGGCGGAAGCGCGGCTGGGAGTAGTGGAGTCCGCAATCGAAGCGATGGGACTGGAAAGGGAAAGGTTTGCCGTGGTCTGGTGCTCATCCGCCGAGGCGGACCGGTTTGCGGATGCCGTTCGAAAGATGGCCGGGACCGCCCGGGAACTCGGTCCCACGCCGTTTGCCGAGCACCCGCGATCGTAGTGGCGCTCAGAGAACACACGGAGGCTGAATGGAAAAGAAGGAGAAAAAGGAAGCGGAGGAGAAGAAACGGGAAATCACCGGGGTTCGCGCCGTGCGCATAGACACCAGGTGCGGTTCCGTCGGGCATATGACGGTTGACGAAATCAGGGCGCGCACCATCGGCGACAGCGTGAATGCGGCATGCCCGGAGTGCGGCGAGATTCACCTCACTCCGGAAGACGTGGAAGAAGCAAGGGCCAGAAAGATAACTGAAACGCCGAAGTTCAAGAAGCTTCAGGCGGAAGCGGAAGTAGACAAGGAAGCGGGCAACTCCTCCTGATACTCCACCTCGTGGCATCGAACCCAGTGGTTGGGCGCAATCTCCCGAAGCGGAGGCGTTTGCGCCTCGCAACCCGGTTCGGCCCGCGGGCACCGGACCTTGAAGTTGCAGCCGGCCGACACGGCCGCGGTATCGGCGCTTTCCCGGATCGCGGCGCCTCGCTTTCTCCTGCGGTTCGGGTCCGGGATGGGCACGGCGTCGAGAAGGGTCCGGGTGTACGGGTGGAAAGGATTGCGGTAGAGGTCGGCCTTGTCCGCCAGTTCCAGGATTCTTCCCCGGTACATGACGGCCACGCGGTCGCTGATGTGCTTTACCACCGACAGGTCGTGGGATATGAACAGGTACGTCAGGTGATACTGTTCCTGCAGGTCCTGCAGCAGATTGATGATCTGGGCCTGGATGGAAACGTCCAGGGCCGAGAGGGGTTCGTCGCAGACGATGAGTTCCGGCTGCAGGGCGAGCGCGCGGGCGATGCCGATCCTCTGGCGCTGTCCCCCGCTGAATTCATGCGGGTAGCGGGTGATGTATTCCGGCCGGAGTCCCACGACTTCCATGAGTTCGCGGACACGCTCCTCCCGTTCGGCAGGCGTTCCGACACCATGGATCACGAGCCCCTCTCCGATGATGCGCCCGATCGTCTGGCGCGGGTTGAGGGACGAATACGGGTCCTGAAAAATGATCTGCATGCGCCTGCGCAAGAGCCGCAGTTCCTCGCGGGAAAGTTTGAGGACATCACGGCCGTCGAAACGGATGCTGCCCGCGGTCGGTTCCTCCAGGCGCAGAATGGCCCTCCCAAGCGTCGACTTCCCGCACCCGCTCTCTCCGACGAGCCCTAACGTCTCTCCACGGCGTATGGTGAGGTCGATCCCGTCAACCGCCCTGATTTCACCCTTCGAGCGGCGCATGAACCCGCCCGTTACGGGATAGTATTTCTTGACCCCCTCAAGGACCACCAAGTCGTCATGGTCGTCACGGCGGTCCCGGCCTGTCGGCGTTGCTTGCACTATCTATCTCTCCTCATCGTTTTTCTTTCCATCCTTATCATCGTAAAGCCAACACCGCACGGGATGGCCGTCGGGAGGAAGCAGCAAACCGGGTTCCTCTTCGAAGCAGCGGTCGAAGGCGTGAGGGCAGCGGTCGTTGAACTTGCAGCCCGGCGGAAGGTCGAGAAGGCTCGGCACCACGCCCTTGATGGCCGTGAGGCGCTTGCTTCCGTCCTCGACGGAACGCCTGGGAACGGAGCGCAACAGGCCCTGGGTGTAGGGATGGAGCGGATTGTTGAAAAGATCGTATACGGAGGCTTCTTCGACGACCCTGCCCGCGTACATCACCACGACCTGCTCGGCGTTTTCCGCAATGACTCCGAGATCGTGGGTAATGAGCATGATCGCGGCCCCCGTGGTCTCCTTGAGCTGCTGCAGGAGTTCCAGGATTTGCGCCTGGATGGTGACGTCCAGGGCCGTGGTGGGTTCGTCGGCAATGAGAAGCCGGGGACCGCACGCAAGCGCCATCGCGATCATAACGCGCTGCCTCATGCCGCCGCTCATCTGGTGGGGATAGTCCTTCACGCGCTTTTCGGGAGAAGGAATTCCGACCTGGCGGAGTAATTCAACGGCCCTGTCGAGCGATTCTTTCCTTCCGACATCGCGGTGCACCTGGATGACTTCGGCGATCTGGTCCCCCACTCGAAAGACGGGATTGAGGGAGGTCATGGGTTCCTGGAAGATCATGGATATGCTGTTTCCACGGATCTCCCTCATCCGCGGTTCGGAGAGCGTGAGCAGGTCCGTCCCGTCGAAAACGATGCGCCCCCCCACGATCCTGCCGGGCTCGGAGATGAGCCGCATGACGGAAAGCGCGGTGACGCTCTTGCCGCATCCCGATTCACCGACGATACCGAGCACCTGGCCCTCATGGACCCGGAAACCGGCCCGGTCCACCGCCTTGGCGACTCCCCTCTCCGTGAAGAAATACGTCTGCAGATCCACTACATCCAAAAGCACCCCGGGCATATGCGATAATCCCTTCCCCTTCGTTTCCACAGTGATTGGTTGAAACACCTAAGCTTAACGAAAATGTGCAAACTTTCAACCGCATACGGCGTTTTTTTGCAGATCCCGGCGGCTCGGCTCGAAAAGAATCGTGATTCATTTCACGATCCGCGCTTCCGGCATCTCCTCCATCTCCTCCACTTCCACCCCTGCGCCGATGCATACCTGTCCATTCGCCATTTTGCGCCGGAGAATATCCAGCACGGCCTTTTCAACCGGTTTGAGCTGATGAGGGCCGCTGTTTCGCGCTCCCTCCCGCTCCCATTCATCGAGTATCCGCAGAAGGCTTCCATCCATGTA
Source organism: uncultured Syntrophobacteraceae bacterium (assembly GCA_964407285.1). Taxonomy (GTDB): domain Bacteria; phylum Desulfobacterota; class Syntrophobacteria; order Syntrophobacterales; family Syntrophobacteraceae; genus CAYOVG01. The sequence goes on along the minus strand of CAYOVG010000013.1, from coordinate 13,602 downwards.
CGTTTCGATTACGGCCGGATGGATGTAGTACGTCCGGCAGATGGAGGGCTTATTCCCCAGGTGATGAGAGACTCTCTTGACCGTCTCGACAATATTTTTCTTTGCTTCGCGCTCCGATTTGAACGGCCCTGTCTCCTTGAGCGCGGCGGCGGCATGCACCGTGCCTCCCCAGGTGCGAAAATCCTTCGCGGTGAAGCATTCTCCGCCTATCTCCCGCAGATATGCGTTCACGTCGGATGAATCGATAGCGCGATACTGGCCGTCGTCGTCGACGTAGCGGAACAGTTCGTGCCCGGGGATTTCCCGGCACTGCTTCACGATGCGGGCGAGGCGGCGGTCGTTCACTTCTATGGTGTGCTCTTTTCCGGATTTTCCCCGGAAGCTGAAGCGCACCCTGGCGCCTTTGACGTCGAGATGAGACCTTTCCAGGGTCGTAAGGCCGTAAGACTGGTTTTCCCGCACATATTCCTTGTTGCCGACCCGTATGAGAGTCTTTTCCAGCAACCGCACCACCGTTGCGAGCACCTTGTTCCTCGCCAATCCGGGAAGCCCCAGGTCGCGCTCCGTGCGTTCGCGTATTCGCGGGAGGGCCATGCCGAAGGCCACCATCCGGCTGAACTTGTTCTGGTCCCTAAGCGCTCTCCACCGCGGATGATAGATGTACTGCTTGCGGCCTTTGGCGTCTCTGCCGGTAGCCTGGAGGTGGCTTTCGGGAACCGGCGATATCCATACGTCCTTCCAGGCGGGAGGTATCCGAAGAGACCGGATGCGTTCGAGTTCATCAGGGTTTTGTATTTTCCCCTCTCCAGGCCCGCGGTATGTAAAACCCTTGCCGGCGCGCCTCCTGCGGATTCCCGCCTGGTTGTCCGTAAGATAGCGCAACCCGACCGTGCGAGCCGTTTCCATCGCGTCTGCGGTATCGGCCGCCGATGCGACGGTTGGTTGATTGTTCAGTCCATTGCCGGCATAAGCTTCAGCCGGCAGGCATGCCGTTACCGGGCACTTCTCCATTCTCGGTTCCATCGGTTGTCACCTCTCGCGAGATTTGAGCGGTGGTAATGTTCAAGGGGTTTCAGTCTCACAGGTAAACTAATCACAGGATTCAGAAAAGCTATAGTATTCAACTATATAGAGCTAAGTTGCGTTCCTCGACCTGATTCTTCGCCATTCCGGACAGTTCGAAGGATGAACATCTAGCCATTGGATTCAAAATGGGTTATTCTTGGATGATTTGGCCCGGAGCCATGTGGTATAACGTTCTTTAAACCTTAGGAAAAGGTGATTGACATGATGGATGCTCCTCCTCTACGGGTCCTCCTCATAGAGGACGACGAGGACGATTTCGTTCTCGTACGTGATTTACTCTCTGAAATATCCCAATCCGGATATGCGCTGGACTGGGTTCAGACCTATCACGATGCCCTGGATGCCATCGAAAGCCGTTGCTACGATGTCTATCTCCTGGACTATCGTCTCGGAGAATATGACGGTCTGACGCTTCTGCGCGAAGCAAAGCAAAGGGGATGCCGAGCGCCTATCATCTTTCTGACGGGCCAGGGCAATTACGACATCGATGTGGCGGCGATGCGCGCGGGTGCCGCGGATTACCTCGTGAAGGGTCAGATCAATGCGCCGTTGCTGGAGCGTTCGATACGGTACGCCATCGACCGGCAACGGGCGGCGGAAGCGTTGCGCAAGAGCGAGCAGCAGTACAGGATGCTGGTGGAGACGATGAACGAAGGGCTCGGAGTCCAGGATTCCCGGGGAACGATAACCTACGTCAACGATAAGCTCTGCGATATGTTGGGCTTCACGCGGGAAGAACTCATAGGCCGTCCCATCACGGACCTGCTGGACGCCGGCGGGCAGGTCAGGCTCCAGGAGGAAATCGCGAAGCCGTTCATGAGCGACCGGGTGCATTTCGAGATCGACCTGCTCCGGAAGAACGGGACCAGGCTGCCGACCATCATATCCTCGTCGCCGATTTTCGATGAAGACGGAACGTTCAAGGGCGGTATAGCGACCGTTACGGACATATCGACTCTGAAGCGGGCTGAGCAGATCATTCAGGAATCGCGGCAGTCGTAGCGGCATGGCGACGCGGCATGACCGTCGCCGCGCGAAGCTTCAGCAGCCTTGGATGCGTCAATCTCACTTTCCAGGCCAATTCCCTCTCAAAATCCCTACGAAAAAAGGATCAGCCGGGGAAAACGGGCTCGATACAGACGAAGATGCGCATTTGAGCAGTTATACGGATCATCGGCTCTCACCCAGAAAACAGATTGCCGGTTGTGCCAATTGCGGTGGGAAGGCAGCCCCGGTTCGGATCTTGAGCTCAAAGCCCGCAGGGGACCGAATCTCTACCACACACGGGGTTGCCGAGAATAGGGCATCTGCGTTCAGCTCCACGAACTCCGGGGTCGTGTTCACGGATGCTTGCAGGATGAAGTACACGTGAAGCCCGATCCGCCCCAAAGTGTAGCGGTGATAAGCCACTTTCACATCGGGGAGGCGCGAACAAATCCCAAGGCGCTCTTCCGTCCATCGCGACTTTTCTCGAAGAAGGCGATGAGCTTTCGGACCGGACTCTTGTACTCTTTGCCGGATGTGCTCATGGCTCTCACCTGCCTGTTCACGGATGCACGCACGGCCCTCTACTCGTTTGAAGGGCCACTGGCGAGAAATTTAGGCACATCCCGCGGCACGCAAAACCGCGGCACAGAACCGGAAAGGCAATTTCCGTCCGTTTTCTTAGCTGGACCGGTGATTTTTGTCAGCCCAGTCCGGCCCTGGAATAAAATCTACGGATTTGACAAAAGAGTTCTTGACACGGCATGGCGGCCCGTGCGATTTTCCGCAACCCGCAACCCGCAACCCGCAACCCGCAACCCGCAACCCGCAACCCGCAACCCGCTCAAAGCTCGCTGCTCTTGTACCGCAGCCGCCCCCCGACTCTTTCAAACATTCCCACCATTTCGTCTCTATCCAAAGCCCACGCATACCTGGCGGCATTAAGGCCGTTCTTATCGATGATCTTGGGGTCGGCGCCTTTGGCCAGAAGCATCTTTGCAGTCTCCATTTGACCGAAAACCGCCGTGAGTATCAGGGGCGTCCTTCCATAGGCGTCTCTTGCATCGATAAATGCTCCGTTATCCACAAGAAACCTTGCGATATTGGGACGCCCGTATCGAACGGCATACATGAGCGGGGTTTCTCCGTCGGCATCGCGCACGTTGACGTCTGCCTTGCGCGCCACCAGCAACCTGACCACATCGATATTACCCGCCATGGTGGCCGCCATGAGGGCATTCACACCCCGCTTTTGAGGCACGGGAACGCCCTGTGCGGATTCGATGTCCACCAGGGAGCCGGAGGAAAGCAGGGCCTGCACTATCTTGGAATACCCTCCCCATGCAGCCATCATGAGCGCCGTCGCTCCCCTGCTGTTACGAATATTGGGGTCGGCCCCGTGCTGGAGAAGGTACGTAACCACGTCCAGATGACCATTCGTCGCCGCCTTCATGAGGGCCGTATCGCCTTCCATGTCGGCCGCATCGAGGTTGACTCCATTTGCGACCGCGGATTCGACTCTCGCCAGGTCTCCCTGCGTGGCTCCGTGGAACAAATCCGCTGTCGCGGATTCCCGGAGGGCGGAGGCGGATCTGGCGGCATCTTCATCATCCCCGGCCGCGGCAGGCGCTTGCCCCGCCGTCCGAGCACCGGCTGCGTTCACGGCGGGTGCTCTCGATGCCGCGGTCTCGGCGCCAATCACGGAAGGAAGCGCCATCTGAACTATCATCATTAGAGAGACAATAAATCGTGCTGATCTCATTTCCCTGACTCCCCGGCATGGAAAACACCACAGCCTCTTGATAGTGCTTGTTCTTAGGATACCTCAAACGTCATATATAACAAGTTCACTTGTATTTTGCCGATACTACATGAGCCCAAAAACGGACGCAAGAACAAACAGGTGGAGCGTGCGAAATGGAAAGGACCTCGCTTCCAAACAAGCGTTGCCCTATTTTCTTTGGAATTTTCGTGAATAGATTGTTTCTTGGCTTGGGGAGAGAGGATTTGTTCACTCTATTCCGCGGACCCGTACCGAGAAGCAGAGGTGATCCACCATGCAAACGCGCGCCGGTTGTCTTTTCGTTTTCATCGCATTTTCGTTCCTGCCCGTCCCCGCCCTGCCGGCTGCCCAGGGCGATATCCTCTTCCGTTGCGCTTTCGACGGCCCCGGCAAAACCCCCAATGCCGTATGGATGGCCGCCGGAGGCGAAAGCAGCCCCAACCTGGATCGTTTCGCAACCATCGCGCCGGGCGGCGTTACCGGCAAATGCATCAAGAAGCGGGGGGGACCGACAAGGGCGACGGGCGATGCCGCACGGTTTTCCCCGATGATCGTCAAAGGACTGCACAGCAATCCGATCACGATAGTTTACCACGAAAAATTCAGCACATGGCCTCTCGCCGGCGCCAACGTAAAGAGCATCAGACCGTTTATCAAATACGGCGAGGAGAATTCGAAGTACTTCGCCACGGCTATATCCGCCCACCAGGATGAGGGATGGTACTCCTCCTACTGGGAAAACGGCACCCTTCTGCCGACCCGCAAGGTAACCTGGATCGGCACCCCCCAGACCCTGGACGGAAGCAAGGACTACTGCTTCCCGAACTCCGACGGCACATACAAGTGCCCGAACAGGCTCGCCGTCAACTGGCGCCCCGGCTTCGGCGATCTCAAGTGGCACAAGATCCGCCTGTTCATAAACGTGCCTTCCACTCCCGAATCCACCGACGGCGAAATAAAGGTGTGGATCGACGAACAGCTCCTGTACACCCTGAAGGAAGTGAAAAGGGAACCCGGCACGAAGCCCTTCGTCGAAGCCGTCAGTTGGTATCCTTCGGACGAGGCCGATACGCCCGTTTACTACCACTACTACGATGATATCACGGTATACGAGGGATACGTTCCACCGGAGAAGTCCCCCGGGCCGGCAAAACCGGACCGTCCCGGGGGATCGAAAAGGAAGGCGAAGCGATAATGACGTTGCTCTCTTACTTCCTGACTCTCACTTCACCGGAGCCTTGAATGTAAGGATATCGGGAATCCTTCGTCCTGGCGTCGAGGGTTGCCGTGGTGTCGCCCTCGCTCAGCTTGAGCTTCCTGTTCTTGAAGTAGCACACGAGGTCCTTACGGTTGTCCCCGTTCACGTCGCGAGACGTGAAGCCCGTCGGGGTCGCGCCCGCGAAATAGACGGACCTTCCCTCGATGGAGGAGGAATTGAAGTCGTTCGTGGAGAGGACCGCCACAGGCGTGTATCCATGAGAGGACAGATTGATTTTCTTGACGGAATTGTAATTATCGTCCTCGTCCGAGCCATGATGGATACGGGGATTTATGACGATATCGACGGGATGAATGTCATAGAGATTCATCTGGATGGCGCCGGACTCCTTCATAAAGTCGGCAAAAATCAGTTCAATTAAAAGCGACGTCGGCATGAAGTTCGCGTTCGTGACCAGGTCCCAGGCAGGTCCGGCATTGTAGTCGGTTAGGTAACGTCCGTTGGTCCACGGAATATGCGCAAGATCGTCGTACGCCAGTTCCACCCCGATCACATTCCAGGCCAGGTCGAATCTCCAGGGTAGACTCGCCGTATTCGCGGAAAACTCAAAGGGCCGGTTCACCAGTTGCCCATCGAAGGACAGCAGGTGATCGAGCGTGGTGGCCGTCCAGGTCCATTTCACGGAGTCGAGGTACAGATACCCGGAATACGCCTGCTGTGTCACCAGGTTGAACTGAATCGTCCCGGAGATGATGTGCTTCTCCTTGTCGCCGCCCTCCTGGTTCGAATACGTGTAGATTCCTTCAAAGTGTTTGGTTACTGTTTCCGGCAGCGGTGGACTCGCCTGAGCGTTCGCCCCCAAAACAAACGCAATCAAAGCTACCTGAGCGGCAATCCCAAAACGCCTGAAACGGTTCGAATTGCCCGTGCGCCTGATGATCCGGGTTGCGTTCGTCATCTCTCTCTCCTTCTGATTTGTGTGATACGGTTGAAGTACGAGCCATGAACGGCTACCCCGAGAAGGACACATGGATCAATGGGCATCGTGTTGAAGTGTCAGGATTTCAAAGTAAACAACCCTACAGTTCAGGCTGCTGCCGGTTGGATTATCGACATTTCGACGGCAACCCGGCCCTGTGTAACCTTCGACAACAATGTGCACCAGTTTCCGGTTTGGCATAAGTAGGTAAACACCCCAAGATAGGAAAGATAATCAGGTATTTAGACGAAGGACCGCGCCTCGTGGTTACGAATTGTGGGCTTTCGCGCGTCGCGAGTCAGGAGTTGCGGGTTCTGGTTCCCGCAAAACGGGTTGCGGGTTGCGGATTGCGGGTTGCGGGTTCGGGTTCCCGTAAGTCACCGGTACTCCTTCCAGTACCCCCGGTTTCGCTCGACGAGTGGGGATGTATCCATGCCGGCGCCATACCGGCCGCAAGCTCAAAGAGATCCGCGCTGCTTATGGAGTAAGTGAGTCGGCCGTTACACAGGCAAGCAGGCGGGTGGCAGATGAGATGGAACGGAGTGAATCCGTGCGCAAGGCTGTTGATATGCTCGAGAGAGAGCTTGGAGAGTCAAAAATGTAGGTGTGCCCCCTTGCGCGGCAGGCAAGCGACTACGGGGGCCCGGCGCCCGGCTGTCACGCGTTTTGGTCCGCGGCGCCGGACAGGGTCCTGGAACCGACGGATGGGGCGACGGGAAATCGCTTTTTACAGGCCTGGCAACTCTTGTGATCTCACCTCATCGCGGTCGGCCCTTATAAAGGCCAGCAGGTCCCTGGATGTGCGGGTGTACAGCTTGATGCCGTCATACTCGGGCTCTCTTCCCAGCACTACCTGCATGAGCATGCCGTCGGTTCCGAACCATCGGGGAGTCAGGCCGCCAAGGAAAAAGCCTCGCCGGCGCATCAACTCCGTTGCCTTGCCTATGTGCGGGCATGCGGTATTCAGAACAATCTGCAAGCTGATTACCCGGCGGTCAGCCCCTTCCCTCAGGAATTCCTCCAGCACTTCCTGCCAGTCGGCGCCCACCTCCCGAACCGAAACCTTCCAGGTGCGGGCGGACGAATAGTACTTATCCTCCCACACGGTCCGCCCCCGGTCGGGCAGGGGCGCCGTAGACCTCAGAAAGGACCGGGGACGCAGGGGATGAGACAGCCCCTCCAACATATCGGCATATTTGTCCGGCAGATATACCACGGTTTCCGGCGGGTCCGTCATCTCCGTGAAGTAGAATATACAGGAGACCCTGTCGGTTTCGGGCTTATGCTCCTTGAAGCCGGCCCCATCCAACTGATCCAGCTGGATGGCGCAATCAGCCATGCCCGATTTGGAGCATGCCAACTGGGTGAAGTAGTGGTGGCACACCGCCTCGCCATAAATACCGTCGCCGTTCAGAATTTGGTGGACCGCGGAACCGGAATACCGATCAAACAGCCGGATCGCCAGATCGGTGTGCTTGTAGGCGGGATGGACAATGATATTCCCCCCTTCCCACAGACGGGGATTGGGGGCGTTCTTGAATAGGGAAACATAGCCGGCCGGCTCACCCGATTTATCCAGGGCAAGAGAGGCGACCGTCCGCTCCTCGATGATTTCCCGTTCCAGCAAGTGGGGCCGGTATACGTACTTCACGGGGAAATCCTCGCCATACACGGAGCGAAACAACGCGCCCACAAGAGCGGCATTGGTCGAGTCAACCGGCACTATGCGAAAGGTGTTTTCGCTCAAAATCGCCCCTCTCCCCTAGGAAGCTCCGGCTGAAAGGCGCTTATCGAAGTAGGCTGCCACATCGCCGAGGGTTTTCAGTCCCAGCATATCCTCCATGGGGATCTCCAGTTCGAAAGCGTCCTCGGAGAGCACCAGTAATTCGGTGAAATCGAGGGAATCCAGCATGAGATCCTCGACCAGAGTCGCCTTGGGCTGCAACATCTCCGGCGATAATTTGCTTCCCTTGAATCTCAGCACTATCCCGCACACTTTTTCCATTGTTGTCATGGCGCTCTTTCCTCCCGGGCTTCCATTGATTCTCTTTGCATTTATCCCAAACGGTCCACAGCTTCACTGCAGGCGAAAACGATGGACGACGAACCGTATGCACGAGCGACTCCTCGTCGCCTGCTCAAAACCATTTCATCACGCACGCCCCCCATGCCAATCCGGCGCCGAAAGCAACCATGACCACGTGGTCGCCTCGCTTGATGCGCCCGGCGGCAGCGGCCTCGCTGAGTGCAATCGGGACCGAGGCCGCCGAGGTGTTGCCGTAACGATCGATATTGACAACAACCTTTTCCATCGGAAGTTCGAACAGCCTGGATGCCGCCTCGATAATCCGGATGTTGGCCTGATGCGGCACCAGCAAGTCGATGGCATCGGTACCAAGTCCGGCCGCTTTCAGTGAGCGCTCGGACGAGCTCCCCAAAACCCGCATGGCGAATTTGAACACGTTGTGTCCATCCATCTGTATATAATGAAGCCGGTTGGCCACCGTTTCCGCCGACGCCGGCATACGACTCCCGCCGGCCGGAACCTTGGCGGCATCGGCGCCGGAGCCGTCCACTCCCAAATCCGAGCCCAAGAGCCCATAGCCCTCGGGCACTTTCCCCAGCACCGCGGCTCCGGCGCCGTCTCCGAACAGGATGGCGGTGTATGGGTCTGTCCAATCGACTATCGTGGACATTACCTCGGCCCCTATGACAAGCACTTTTCTATACAGTCCGGATTCGATCATATTACAGCCCAGTACCAGACTGTAGACAAAACCCGCGCAAGCCGTGGATAAGTCGAAAGCAGCGGCTTTCCCGGCTCCGAGCCGCGCCTGGGTTATAGCGGCGGAGGTCGGAGAACAGTGATCGGGAGTGGAGGTAGCGACAATGATCAAGTCTATCTCCCCGGCGGCGACATCGGCATCATCCAGGGCAACCCTGGCAGCCCGAACGGCGAGATCGGACGCGGCCTCTTCGGGCCGGGCGATATGGCGCTGCCTGATACCGGTGCGGTCGAAAATGCTTCCGGCGGATACGCCCAGGCTTTTTTCTAAATCTGCATTAGTCAATATCTTATCGGGAACGTAAAACCCCATCCCTATTATACCGGCAGCCACTATAATCCCTCCTTCGGCTAACTCCGCGAGCACTCTAGTCCAGCATGCCGACAATGTCAACGTTGTAAGAAAAGAGCGAATGTAAGGTCGTCTCGTTCCACGACCGCAGGGGCATCTCCCCTCAGTCCCTGGCCTTGTTCACCGACACGATGGCGAAGGCGAACGCGACGCAGCCCAGCGCGGTCAGGATGGCGTAATCCAGGATTTCCGGCTGCCGGCCGAAGGAGGCGGTCCGTATCGCCCTTGCGGCATGAGTGAGGGGCAGGAGGTTCAGAATCTTCTGCACCCAGACGGGCAGGTTCTGGAGGGGAAAGAGCGTCCCGCCGAGGAAGGCCATGGGGGTGATGATGAAGCTGTTGAGGAGGGACTGGTCGGCGTGCGACTTGACGAGCATCGCCATTCCCACCGCAAGGGAGGCGAAGACGAACGAGTTCAGCAGGAATGCCAGCAGGAAGAAGAAGTTGACCGAGAGAACGATGCCGAACGGCAGCCCCAGGACCAGGATGACGCTGCCCGCCAGAAGGGCCCTCGTCATCCCCGCCAGCACTTCCCCCAGGACGTAGGCCGCATTGCTGATGGGGGCGGACTGAAATTCCTCGAACATGTGGTGGTAGAACCGCGCCACGTTGATCTCGCTCGCGATGGAGAAGGCCTGGGTCATGCTGGTCATCGCCAGCAGGCCGGGCAGGAGAAATTCGAGATACCCGCGGCCGTCCACGACCACATGACGGCCCACGGCGTACCCGAACGCCACGAGATAGAGCAGCGGAGAGACCGACCAGGCCGGAACCAGCCGGGTGAGGCGTCGCCGTAAGATTATCAGTTCCCTCAGGTAAATCGCGACCCAGCCTTGAAGCATCAGATCTTCTTCCCCGTCATTGCAATGAAAGCGTCTTCCAGGTTAACGCGCCGGATGGCGCAGCTCTCATCCCGCGTGTGAGTGAACGCCACGGCTTCGTCACGAGTCTTGAAGAAGACCGTCGCAAGGCGGTCGGCTTCGAGGCGATCGACCGCCCATGTCCCCAACCGGGATGTCAGGCTCAGGGGCGCATCCACGGTAACGATCCGTCCCTCATCGAGAAGAGCGACCCGCCGGGCCAGGAATTCCGCCTCCTCGATATAGTGCGTGGTGAGGAAAATGGTGGTCCCGTCGGCCTGTATCCGCTTAATCAGCGCCCAGATGCGGCGCCGTATGCCGGGGTCCAGTCCGACCGTCGGTTCGTCGAGAAAGAGTATCCTCGGGGAATGGACCATCGCCCGTGCAATGAGCACCCGTCTCTTGAGCCCCCCGGACAGGTGCTTTACCAACTGCGAGCGCCGGTCCGCCAGGTCCATGTATTCGAGCAACTCCTCGGTGCGCACGGCGATCTCCTTCCTGGGCATGTGGTAGAGCAGGCCGTGAATGAGAAGGTTCTCACGGATACTCAGGTCGCCGTCCAGGTTCAAGTGCTGGGGCACGAGCCCGAATTGCTTCTTGGCCTCCCGCGGATTGGAGAAAACGTCTATGCCGTTCAGTCGCGCCGCCCCTTCGTCGTGCCGCGTGAGGCCCGTCAGAATACGGATCGTGGTCGTCTTGCCGGCTCCGTTCGGTCCAAGATAGGCGAAGAGTTCGCCATCCTCGACGTCCAAATCGATTCCCCTGAGCGCGGGCTTCTTTCCATACTGCTTCGACAGATTGCGGATTTCGATCATGGCGTCATCTCAATGTTCCACAAGCCGGCGGACAAGGCTCACCGCCTCTTCCCGGCGCGTAATCCGCCCCACTATCCTCGCCGCCTCCACCTCTTCAAGAATCGACTTGTAGCGGGGCCCCTTCGGCACTCCCATGGCCGCCAGGTCGTTGCCGGTAATGAGACGCGGCTCGGCCATCCTTGGAATGTAAGTACGAACGTAGACATTCAGAATGCGATTTGCCGCTTCCAGGACCCGCGAATCGCTTCTTGCCGGGCGCGTCGGCGCCGCCGGCTGCGCCGTTTCCTCACCACAAAGGAGAGCGAGCGCAAGCAGGAGAAGCCCCGGCGAGTGCTCCCCGGCCCTGTGGAGAAAGAGCAAAATGTCCTGTTCCTCGGGGAAACCGGAATCGTCCGTTTCCGCCGGAAGCACTTGCACCGCGAGCGGGCATCCGTGGAGAAGTACCGCCGTCAGACGCGCATTCTTGTTGCTCAGCGCCAGCCGTCGGGTCAGGCGAGCGACGATGTCCGAAACATTCAGACCGTCGGACGGGGAACGGAGATTCTCCCGCCCTCCGGAAATTCCGTCCTTCCCGGAAGACGCGCCTTCGGGGGTCGGAGCCGCATCCGCATGGGCCATTATGAGGAGCGCCAGCTTGAGAAGGGCCGTATGCCCGGGGCCGTTCAACCACTCGCGAAGCGGGGCCGCGTCGCCGGGGAAGAACGATTCCGGTTTCCCGATGAACTCTTCGAGACATTCCAGGGACCTGAAAGGAGCGTCCGGCATGACGGCGCTTCGATCTTCTCCAGGATCGGACGGCTCGGGAAAGGACAACGGGGAAAGGGGAAACACGCTTGCAAGAAGCCCGCACCGGGCCATCTTCCGGACATAGCCGGCCGAACGAGGGCAATCGAGCAGAGCGAGCATTTCGGCCCCAATGCGCTCCGGCGCGCTCGCGCCCATGAGTTCCCTGTCCAGGCAAATGCGATGGAGCGTTTCGGGCTCCACATCGAATTCCAGGGCGGCGCCGACGCGAAACGCCCGAAGGAGCCTCACGGGGTCCTGCCGGAAGACCTCCCGATTGGTCATCCGGATAACGCGACGGTCCAGGTCGTCCAGGCCGCCCGCCAGGTCCACGATCCGCTTTTCGGTTACCGACCAGGCCAGGGCGTTGACGGTGAAGTCGCGGTTGCCGAGGTCCCTCTCCAGGTTGGGTCCGCGAGGAGGAGTGATGTCGACTTCGAGGTCGGCCCGCACCACGCGCCAGACTTCCTTCCCCGTTTGCCCCAGGTAGATGGGCATCCCTCCGAGCGCTTTCGCCGCCTGGACGGCAAACCGTTTGACCGGGCCGAAGACCACGAAGTCAAGGTCCTTGGGCATGCGTCCGAGGATCAGGTCCCTGACGGACCCGCCGACCAGGTACACCGAAACGGGGAATCCGCATGAACGCACCACATCCCCCAGGCGATCAACAATGGACTCCACCATGGACGGCATATCGATAGAAGCCGGATTCTTCCGCAAAGCACATCCTTCCTCGAGGGCTACGCCATGCCTGCCGACTCCGGAGAGAAGCAGCCGGGACGACCGGAGAACCGGGAGGGCTTACTTGCTTTCCCTATTCTCTTGTCCCATGATCGTTCAGCCATTCGATCTTCCGAAGTCATCCCGTCTCCCCATCTTCCCGTCCCGCGGTCTTATCGTCACGCCGGAGGTGGTCCAGCAGGTCGCAGACGCTGCACTGGTCGTCAAAGGCCGGTTCACCGCATCTCTTGCACTCCTTCATGCCGGGATTGCTTTGCGGGGGCATTCTTCTGCTCAAATAGGTGAAGAGGAAGTCCCGCTTGGTTCCGGGCATTCTGCTCTCGAGGAAATCGAGCGCTTCCTTGAAAGAATGGCTGGTGGCGCCGTGGGAAAGCGGGCATTTGACATCGAAGTACGAGATTCCCTTCAACTCGCAGTAAATCTTGATCTCCCAGGACTCCAGGCGGTAGAGGGGCTTCAGCCGGGAGGCCATCCGCGGATGATTGGAAGGCAGATATGGGTACTGCTTCTCGAAATACTGGGTCCGGTGTCGCATCATGTTCCCGAGCATCCTTCCAGCCTCGTCATCCAGGTTGTGGCCCAACGCAATGAGATCGAACCCCTCGCCGATGGTTAGACGGTTCAGAAGCTGCCGCTTCAGGAACCCGCAGATGGAGCAAATCTTACGCCAGGTACGGTCCCGAATTTCGGGCACGGAGTACCCCACCACATCCCTGAGCGAGTACCGGGTCCATTGGAGTCCGCGCGGCGCCGCGAACGCATCGATACACGCGACGGAAGTTTCCGAGAAATCTTCTATCCCCAGGTCGATGTGAATCCCCCTGGTCGGATACCCCAGATCGTTCAGCACGGACCATAGGGCGAGGGAATCCTTTCCCCCGGAAACGGCGACCAGCATGGGGGCGCTCTCGGCCACCCGGAATTTCTTCATCGCCCGAAGAACGGATGTCCGGAAGTAGTGTTCGAAGCACTCGGGGCAAAAGTTGGCGTTGTGAGCCGGCATCTTGAACCGGGCCTGAGACCGGCACCGGGTGCACTTCGTGCCCTCGGGAAGTACAGGTGAAACATAATTCATCAATAGAGCAGCCTCATTTCATGCTGTGGCAAAACGCCGGATATCGAATGACCCTTGAGTGAGCATTTTTTTGCGATCGCCACCTGAGATTTTGCTTGACACGGCATGGCGGCCCGTGCGATTTTCCGCAACCCGCAACCC
>CAYOVG010000012.1:0-44315 GCA_964407285.1 uncultured Syntrophobacteraceae bacterium | reverse complement strand
CCATTGCAGTTCCACGTTCGCAATCATCGTTTCTGCAAGCATCTCGCGGATCATCACAAGCTCATCCACATCGTCGTCGCTCAACAGTATTTTGATTCTGCAGTCTTGCCTTTCCATTTCGGTTCTCCTGGAAACAAAGGAGGAATGCGTACAACGCTCTTTACGATCTGAGGCGTGCAGTACGGTTGACCTCGTCCCTGACTGCAAGGCCAAAGATGGCATAAGAACTCTGCGAAATGCCGACAGGTAGTTTTGTTTTTTTGGCAGAAGGCGCATCTCCCGGAGTCCCGAAGGACATGGAAGACTTCACGGGTACGGATCACAAACCCGCAAAGGGAGAAGCCTCTTCCGTGGATGACCCGTTCGCGGCGCCGTCGTGGCGCTCAAAGGTTACGATTTCACTGGCGAGATAGATTCTCGATACCCTGAACCCTGCGTCCATCCAGCTTTGAGCCTGAGGCCTCGGGCTGTCGGCCTCGTTTCTCCACCATGCGCGGTGTTTGCGGGCGCATAGCGGAAGAGGCCCGGTGATCGCCTCGATGTGATGGAACTTGAGGGTCAGGACATCCACACCGTGAGAGACACTTTGAAAAAAGTTCGTCAAACCCGAATAGTTCAGCAGCATAGTCACCTCCCCTGGCGCTCCGACTGCGGCGCGTGTCTATGCATACGAAGTAATGCAAATGTAATACAAAGGAAATACGGCATGGACAGTATTTGAGGATGGGAAGAACCTGTAGTCTCTTCGGCGACTTATTCGATACTGCATGGATCCGTGAGCAAATCGGACAGCCGGGCGCCCTGGACTTGCAGTTCCCCTTTCGCCAGGTAAAGCCAGGTGAGGCCCAGGATGCCGGAAATGAGCGAGGCAAGCAGGATGCCGATCTTGGCCTCCTCAACCATTACGGGATCCATGAATGCCAGGTTGCTGATAAACAACGACATCGTAAACCCGATGCCCGCCAGCCAGGCGACGCCCAGGAGATGGCGCCACTGGACCCCCGCGGGCAATCTCCCGATGCCGGTCTTCACCGCCAGCCAACTGAATCCGGAGATACCCAGGAACTTTCCGAACACCAACCCGAACGTAACCCCGAACGTCACGGGTCGGGTGAGACTCTCCCGCAGGTGGACTTCGCCGAAGTCGATACCCACATTGCTGAACGCAAACAGCGGAATGATCACAAAGGTGACCCAGGGACTCAGCGAATGCTCCAGGCGTTGCAGTGGGGCCTGCACGTGCTCGGCCGCTCTTTCCAGGCAACCGGCGATAGTGGCCATCCGGGGATTGCTCAGGGGCAGGTCCCCGCTACGTTCGTCTTCGGTCTCCGCATGAAAACCGCGTTGCAGTTGCACCATTCGCTGCTCGAATTCGAAAGGCGTGAAAGTGGGCCGGGCCGGAATCGCGAATGCCAGCAGTACCCCCCCGATGGTGGGATGCACGCCGGAATGATGGAGCGCAAGCCAGAGCAGCACCCCCAATACGACGTAGGGAAGCGGACGGCGTATGCCGCCTTCATTGAGCAGCAAGAGCAAGATGAATATCGCGCCTGCCGCTTCGATCGCAAGCACATTGATTTCCTGGGTGTAGAAGAGCGCAATGATCAGCACCGCTCCCAGGTCGTCGGCAATTGCCAGGGCGGTGAGGAATACGATGAGATTCCTCGGGATGCGCCACGACAGAAGCACCAGGATGCCCACCGCAAAGGCGATGTCGGTGGCCATCGGAATGCCCCAGCCACGCGAGGCGGGACCGCCGTAATTCAGGGCGTTGTAGATGATCGCCGGAACTACCATTCCACCTACCGCCGCCACTACGGGCAGGGTCGCATCGCGGATGGACGAAAGCTCCCCTACCAGCATTTCCCGCTTCAGCTCCAGGCCGACCAGGAAGAAGAAAAGGGTCATCAGGCCGTCATTGACCCACTGATGCAGGGTCATCTCCAGTTGCAGCGAGCCGATGCCGACACGGGCCTTCAGTTCCCAGATGCTCCTGTACTCCTCTCCTACGGGGGTGTTGGCCACAATGAGCGCCAGCACGGCGCCGGCCATGAGGATGATGCCTCCGGCCGTGGTGCGCCGCAAAAACTGCTCGAACGGGGTCAGCACTCGGCCGAAGAGGTGCTCCAGGGGATAATAGCGGCGTCGTCTCATAGGGTCATTAGTCCGGTCAGCGGATATATTCATGTCCATTTGTCGATTCTGTTGATGTTCATGTTTAACAAGGTAGTAACGAAGTCGTGAATCGCAAATGGATTTTGACTGCTGCGGGTTGCGCCTCGGGTTGTGTTCCGGGTTGCGGGTTACGGGATTTCCGGGTTGCGGGTTTCAACTTGCGGGGTGCGGGCTACGAGTTACCAGTTGCGGGTTACGGGTTACGCGGTGTGAGCCGAAAATTCCGGAGATCAGACTGCTTCGCGGGCAGTGGCGTGAAAGCCACGGAGACGGAGGTCGGATATCGGAAAAACCCGATCCGGCTTCTGGAATCCGAATCCGATTTCCGATCTCCGACCACCGTCTTCCGTAAGGTCCGAACCCTGTTTCAAGAAAGTACAAGCGGCGTCAATGCTTCCGGCCTTTCCACGCCGCCAGCAAACGGCGTAGCGTCTCCCGCTCCTCTTCCTCGAAGAGCGCGGGGCTCTCCAGCGGAACAACCGCTGCCCGGACTTCGGTATTCCGCTCCTCGGCTCTTTGGAGCCAGAAGGACAAAAAGTCGCCCACCTCGGGGCTGAAGCCCGACGCCGGCGCACGCATTCCACCACCGGCCCTTTTCTTCGACTTATACGAGCGCGCGGGCGGGACCCACTCCTCATCGAATTCGTACTCGCCGAACTCGAACGGTTTAGCCGCCCCCGGCTCCATATTCCCGTAGATGCCGGCAAAACGCTCCGCCTGCTCCTCGTCCCCCCGTTCCTTCGCCAGGGCCGCCAGCGCATTGTACAATTCCGCGTTTCTTTCCAGTTCCCAGCGGGCCCTCTCCAGTTCCCGCGAGCCTTCGTCCAACCTGCCCGATTTCAGCAGCGACAATCCCAACAGGACCCGTCCCCTCAACAGGCCGGGATGCGCCCGCAATCCCTTTCGGCAGGTCGCCGCGGCGTCCTCCCATCTTTCGTCCAGGTAAAGCGCTTCAGCAAGCGGAACGAACACTTCCGACGCGGGGTCCTCGTTGAGCACCTCCGTGTACCAGTCTACAAGGTCGATTACGTAACCCATTCTATCTTCGGCCATTCCACCTTCCCGATCCGGGCGGGGTCATGCAGGCCCCCGGTCCCGCCCGATACTCTCAATAGTGTTGACCCGGCTTCAGTCCGGGACCCGGTACGAAAGCTGTAGCCCCGCCCCAGCCCCAATGCTGTTGACTCAACGTCACCCCCGCGAAAGCGGGGGGCCGGAAGACCCTGAAAATGCTGGATTCCCGCATGCGCGGGAATGACGGCGCGGCTCAAATCAGCAGCATTGCGCCCCAGCCCGGCCCCTTGCGGGCGTTCATTCGGGCGGCAATCCACGGTCGTTCTCGGGGGCGCCGTTGACTATCTCCAATCCATGAGTACTGCCCGATGCTCCCCGGCGAACTGCAACGCAACCCTTATACAGGTCTCATGCATCCCCTCTCGCCTCCCCGGATTTTATTCCAAGCCGGTCGTCGGCACAATAACAGAACCTCCGTTTATACGCAAACTTCCTCAAATCTCTTGATTAACGGCCCGTTGCTGTTACTATAAAATTATGGGCTTCCAATCGCGTCATACTTTGTTCTCACGCTCATCCGCCGAATAGCATCGCCTGCGCCATGCGGTCTGCGGCCCCTAAAAGTTGTTTGACAATGTATGACGATGTGCCGTAACTTTGCTCGGACCATGACGAAACGCCTCCCGGCGCCGTGCCTGCGGCGCTTCGGCCGCTGTTGTGATTTGGACGTAGGTGAGTACGAGGAGAATGAACATGGGAAACAAGAAATACTCGGAATCTTCCCTTGAGCGGGTTGAAGAGGAATACAAGGAGTGGCAGCAGGAGTACATGAAAGCCGTCCAAAGGATGCCGGAACGCGCCGAGAGGTTTTCCACCATCTCCGACATGGAACTGAAGGCGCTGTACACGCCTCGCGACTTCTCCGACGACGATTATATGGAAAAGCTCGGCTTTCCCGGCCGCTACCCCTTCACGCGCGGCGTACAGACAACGATGTACCGGGGCCGCCCGTGGACCATGCGCATGTTCGCGGGTCTCGGCAGCGCTGAAGACACCAACAAGCGTTTCCACTACCTCATCGAACACGGCGAAACCGGACTCAGCACCGCTTTCGATTTCCCCACCCTCATGGGATACGATACCGATTCGCCTCTGGCTCGCGGCGAGTGCGGCAAATGCGGCGTCGCCATCGACACCGTCGAGGACATGCAGCGACTCTTCGCCGAGATCGACCTCGAACAGGTCACTACCTCCATGACCATCAACCCTCCCGCATCCGTGCTATGGGCCATGTATATCGCCAATGCGGAAAACCGCGGCTTCGACAGGAGAAAGCTCGGCGGCACCATTCAAAACGATTGCCTGAAGGAATTCATAGCCCAGAAGACCCTCATGCTCCCCCCGGAGCCCAGTCTTCGCCTGGTGACCGACACAGTCGAATTCGGTGCGCGCGAGGTCCCCAGGTGGAATACCATCAGCATCAGCGGATACCATATCCGCGAAGCAGGCGCTACGGCCGTCCAGGAACTCGCATTCACCATCTACGACGGCATCACCTACGTGGAGGAGGCCCTGAAGCGCGGCCTCGGCGTGGATGAGTTTGCCGGGCGTCTGTCTTTCTTCTGGAACTCTCATATCGACTTCTTCGAGGAGATCGCCAAGATGCGCGCCGGACGCCGCATGTGGGCCCGTATTATGAAAGAGCGGTTCCACGCCGGGGACCCCAGGTCCATGATGATGCGCTTCCATACCCAGACCGCCGGATGCTCCCTGACCGCGCAGGAACCGTACAACAACGTCATTCGCACCACAACCGAAGCCCTTGCCGCCATCCTCGGAGGGACCCAGTCCCTCCACACCAACTCCCTCGACGAGGTCTACATGATACCCAGCGAGGAAGCCGTGCGCATAGCCCTCCGAACGCAGCAGATCCTCCTCGACGAGACCGGGGTCGCCAACGTCATCGACCCGCTCGCCGGTTCCTATTTCGTCGAGGCCCTTACCGACCGGATGGAGGAGGAAGCGCTCGAATACATTCGAAAGCTGGACGAGATGGGAGGGATGGTCGCCGCTATCGAGAGGGATTATCCGCAAATGGAAATCGCCGATGCTTCCTACGCATTCCAGCAGCAGATCGAGCGGGGGGAAAAGACGATCATCGGCATCAACAAGTACCCGTCCGAGCGGCCCGAACTCGAGTTCATCCTCAGGATCGATCCCGAACTCGAGCGTAAGCAGATCGAGAGAACCGACCGGTTCAAGAGCAAGCGTGATAAGGTCCGGCTCGAGAAAGCCATGATTGAGCTGAGGCGACGTTGCGAGGGCCCCCCCTGCTGGGAGAATAACGTTATGCCCGCCTTGATAGATGCGGTTCAGGCCGGGGCGACCGAGCAGGAGGTCTGCGATTTGTACCGTGATGTTTTTGGTATTTATACCGATCCGGGGACGTTTTGAGATTAACGGAGGGAGGAAAATTCCGTCATGATCGGAGGAGATCAGAGGAGGCTTCGCGTACTGGTCGCCAAGCCCGGACTGGATGGGCATGACCGTGGCGCGCGTGTTATAGCTAGAGCATTTCGCGATGCCGGGTTCGAGGTCATCTATACCGGCTGCCATCAAACGCCCGAGAAGATCGTCAACACCGCCATTCAGGAAGATGTCGATCTGATCGGACTCAGCATCCTTTCGGGCGCGCATACCTATACCTTTCCCCGGATTCTGGAACTGCTCAGGGAAAACGGCGCCGAAGACATCTCCGTGATCGGCGGGGGCATATTTCCCATGGAGGATATCTCCGCCCTCAAGTCCGCCGGAATCAAGGAACTCTTCGAACCCGGAGCGAAGCTCCAGGACATTGTCGATTGGGTCAAGGAAAACATCCGTCCCCGGCAACCGCTCGCGTGAACCGGTTGCCGTGATCCATATTTCCGCGGCGCGAACTCCACCCTCGCGTTCCTCGAGTGTCTCGAACGCCTTGACCCGGGCCGCTCGCATGGCATAAACCCGTGGTCGCACCGACGGTTTCGCGCCCCTGGCTCGTCATCGCCGGAATGGACAAATCCATGGATATAGTTGACAAAATTCTCAGCGGAGACATCCGCTCGACTGCACGCTTGCTTCGAGATATCGACGACCGGATTCCTTCCGTGCGCCCTATCCTCAAGGAGCTTTACCCTCACACCGGCAGGGCGCACGTTGTGGGACTTACCGGAATGCCCGGAGCCGGCAAGTCCACCCTCGTCGATCAACTTACCAGGCTCTACCGGAAGGCGGGAAAAACCGTTGGAATCCTTGCCGTCGATCCCACGAGTCCCTTCACCGGGGGCGCGATCCTGGGCGACCGCATCCGAATGCAGCGCCACTTCCTGGACGAAGGCGTCTTCATCAGGAGCCTGGCCACACGCGGCCACTTCGGCGGCATCACGAAATCCACGAACGACATGATCGCCGTTCTCGACGCCATGGGTAAGGACGTCGTATTGATCGAGACGGTAGGGGTCGGACAGGACGAAATCGAAATCGTCGAAAGCGCCCATACGACTGTCCTGATAACGGTCCCCGGCATGGGAGACGAGGTTCAGGCCATCAAGGCCGGAATCATGGAAATAGGAGATATCCTCGTGGTCAACAAAGCCGATCGCGAAGGATCACGCAGACTGGTGAGAGAACTGCGCTCCCTGATGGAAATGGCGTCACCCCCACCCTCCAGCCGCGCAGCAGGCGGTTGGGCTACTCCCATCATCGAAACCGAGGCGCACAAAGGAAAAGGAATTCAAGACATCTTCGATCACCTCGAACTCCACCGTTCCCACCTGCTTTCAAATGACGGCGAACGGATGGACGCCATCCTCGAGAGGCGGGCCAGGAACCAACTGGTGGACCTGCTGAGGGACGAAGTGCTCAAAGCCGTTCTCGGACGCATGGAAGCTCGCGGGATATCCTTCGATTCGCTCGTTCGCAGAATCGCGCGCAAGGAGATCGACCCCTACACCGCGGTTGAAAAATCTATTCCGGGCGAACTTCTCTGAATCTCTACGAAGGTATGATCTGCTCGCCTGTAGGCGCCGGGAGCCTATTTCTTCCGTAGCAGCAGCACCTCGTAGGCCTCCGTAATCCTCACGAAGGCCTCGTGGTCACCGCCGCTGTCCGGGTGAGCATCCTTCGCTTTTCTCCTGTAATGCTTGGTGAGGTCCTGACGGCTCATGCCCGGGAACCGGTCTGGAGACACCCCCAGCACAGTGCAGGCTTCCGCAACCTGCATGCCCGGCGCCGACCTCCCCGCGCGCCCGGAAAACCTCTGCCTCATGGCTTCCGCGATGTACTCGCTCCACAGTGCAGCCCGGTCGAAATCATGATCGAAATACATGATTACGTACCTTGTAAGGTAGGGATGGAGTTCGTTCGCGGCGCGGCCCCCGACCCCGCGAAAGAAGCGACTGTCCCGGTTCAGGCTACAGAGCTCCTCCAGGAAGCACTCGTCCACCTTCCGCGCATCCAGCGCGCCGGGCTGATTTCGCAAAATGTTGCCGCTGAAATAGGACTGGAGATGAAAAGCCGTGAAGAGGTAATTGCGCACTTCCTTCGGGCGAAGATGAAGCTCCATCTCTTCCATGACGTGCTCGATTTCGTCTCTGCTCTTCCGGATGAGAACATTGAGGAACCCCCACGAACGACGCCCGTCCAGCCGCCCGATATCCACCCTGCCGCACCGGAGAAAATGGAGCCGTCTCTTGTCGATGGGATGCAATTGCCCCTGGAGGCGGGCAATTTCCTCCTCATCAAGTGAGTTGCGGGGATTGCGCCCGCAGCCGCTTCCATTCCTGAAGTTGGCGATGATCCTTCGGATGTGTGGTTCCAGAAAAGGGAAGAACAGGTCTTCCAGGTCGCTGCTCGAGTAATCGACTCCCCTGGCGGAAAGCGTCTCCTCGAGTTCATCCTTGAAGTAGAAACCGTTTCCCCCCGGATAAACGATGAATTCACAGGGGTCGGAACCCAGGTCCATCACATCCTGGTGCTTCCAGCATCCGTCCTCTTCAAAGGATTCCCTGATCACATACCGGCAACCGCTGCCGGAGCGCACTCGCCGTAAATACACCCGACCACTCCCGTCCAATGCATCAGGCATTCATTTCCTGCAATTCAAACATCAAACACACTTTCACGGGGGAGTATAGCAGATTTCGGAGGAGGTTTCATCCCTTCCCAACCTCGAAGGCCGAGGGCGGGCGGCAGGCGCGGCGAGACGAAAAAAAAACCGGGTGCGATTCCGCACCCGGCTTTCATTACACGATCAAACCGGAAACACTAAACTAGAATGCCCACTGCAGAACGGCGCCCAGTTCATAGGTGTCGTCGTCGTCAGCGAGAACCGTGTAGGCGTCGCCGGCAATCAGGTATGCGGCCACGAGTTTCAGCTTCAGACCGTCAACGATATCCTGATCGAGGTATACGTCGAATTCATGACCGATATCCCTGGACAGGTTGTTGGGATTCCCGTTGGGAACCGGAACGCCGGCGGCGCTCAGGCTGAAGCCGTCCGCGAGGACCTTGCGGGCAGTCTGGATATAGTAGTAGTTAGCAGTGAACTTCGTACCTTCCAGGATCTGCCAGGCAGCGCCGACCGACACCGTCCAGAGGTTGTACGGCGCATCGCCGACGCCGTAATCGCCGCGGTACTGGCCGAAGAGGTTTTGTCTGTCACCTGCGTCGGTAACGCTGGCGTCGAGAACGCCGAGACCCATGATTTCAGACCAGTAATGAGAAACACCCCGCACGGAGCGGTAGTTGCCATCCGTACCGCCATTGTCGTTGAGGCTGAAATCGGTGTCGCCCGAGGTGTAGAAACCGCCGACGGTGAAGGTGAAGGGGTTGAAGGCTACGTTTGCGGCGGCCTCTACCATGTACCCTCTGTAATCGTAGTTGCCGTCGCCGACGAAAACCCGCCTGCCGCTTGCGTTACCTACTGCATCGTAGGAACCCAGATTCTGCACGTAGTTGACGAAAACATTGAGCCAGTCCATCTTGTAGCCGAGGCTGATGCCGAGATCGACCAGGTTGTTGTCCTCGACGTAACCGAGGTTGGCCGCATTGTTGGTGGTGGCGGGGGGAACGTAAGCGCTTGCGGCGCCGACGGCGGTGTTCTGCCTGGCCACGCTGTCGATCAGCCTCCAAACGCTCGTCGTATTGTTTGCGTTCTGGCTGGTGGACGGAGTATTCCTGGCGAACTGGGTGCTGATCGGATCTCTATTGGCGTTCTGCCAGAACACGTTGAAGCCGCCCGAGAACGGGCCCTGCTTGAATTCCACGGCGCCGAACACGTCATCGATGTTGTCGCTGGGATACGAGGAGACATCCTCGTTACGGGCAGCGATGTAACCCAGTTTGATATCGACGGGGTCGTACTTGGTGGACAGGACTGCCGCCGAGAAGTCGTCATCGACAATCCAACCCTTCATCAGGGCGATACCCTGGACACCCACGGTAGCCCTTACAGGCGTCTGGGGAATCAGGAAATCGATGTACGCATTCTTCATTTCCAGGTTGACGGCATCGGAGCCCACGTCGCCGCCGCCATGCCTTCCCGCTCCAGCGGTTTCATTGCCCCACACCGTGTCGGCTTCCCACTTCGTCACCATCTGCAGGCGTTCGCTGGCTATGAACGAGAAGTACATTCTGATGCGCTGATCGATCCAGTTTGAGTTGTCTTCAACGAGGTCCGTTCCATCCGTAATATTCTGGTTGGACTGGAGACGAGCACGATACAAACCGCCGTACTTGAATTCCACGCCGGCAAAACTGGGAGCCGCGATGGCCAATACAGCCAGGAGCGCTATCCCTATCGTCATATACCTTTTCATCATCTTTCCTCCTGAAAAACTAACGCGTGCATGCAAAAGCCCCTAAGTAACCACAACTACTGAAACTTTCTTTTCCTACCCTTATCTCACCTCCCTCCACGCCTTCAATCCTACCCTATAACCCCAGCCAATTTTACACTTGAGTCCTTGTTTACCGGAAAAGGGAGCTAAATGTCAAGAGAAAAAACAAATCTATCGCCTCGCTATGTTTATCACATCAAACCTCACACTTAGACCGTATGATAATCATCCCCATAGTTAAAGGATCTGCAAAACGGAGCGGGAAAAACGAAAATGGGGAAATTCCATGGACGGACCCGCGCCATCTCCCCGACCCGGCCGTCCGTCGCCATCTCCGGCTGTGGATTCTTTGTGGATTTTCGCCCCGTCCTCCCCGCATCCGTAAGTTTCGCTTTGACTTACGCGCTAAATTCTAATAAGGGTATTGCACCGAAAAAACCGTTTTCATCGGCAAACTATTACAGATACAGAGGAATGCAGCAATGAGATCAAATGGATCGAAGCAAGTCTTCCATACTAAACAGGTATTTATCGTATTTCTGGTTACGCTGCTCTTTCCCGCTGTCCTGGCGGCTCAAGGCGCAACACCGGTGAAAGTGGCCGTTCTGCCTTTCACCATGAATGCCCCGGCCAATATGACGGGCCTTAGAGACGGTATCCAGGATATGCTGGCTTCGCGGCTGGGCTGGAAAGGCAAGGTTCAGGTCATCGATAAATCCGCTACCGAACAGGCCCTCAAGGGCTCCAAAACGCCTTCGTCCGAATCCGAAGCCATGCGGATAGGACACGCCATGAAGGTGGACTATGTCCTGTTCGGAAGCATTACGGCCATCGGCCAGGCGGTGAGCATCGACGCCAAGGTCGCGCCCGTTCAGGGAAACGCCGCGCCTCAGAGCTTCTACGCCCAGGCGAAGAACATGGACGAAGTGGTGCCCAGGATCAACAGGCTCGCCCAGGACATCAACCAGAAGCTTTTCGGCCGCCCCGCCGAGCAGGCCGATGCGGCTTCCTCCTCCGACGGCCCCGCGGTCTCCAACAAAAACCCCGAACTGCTCATTCCGGATTCGATGCTTGCAGGTGAAAAGGTATCCAGCCTCAACCCCAACTTCATAGAAGTAACGCCTGAAGGGACCCCGACGAGCGCGGGTTTCTGGAAAAGCCAGAACTTCAATGAATCGATTGTGGCCATGGATATCGGAGACGTCGACGGAGACAAGCGACAGGAGCTCGTCACCGCAAGCCGTAACAAGATCACCATCTACAAGCGGGAGGCAAACGGCCTGCGGCCCATCGCCACATACAGCGCCACCAAGCTCGACAAGTTCATATATGTTTCCGTCATGGACATCAACCATGACGGGAAGGAAGCCATCGTCGTCTGCAACCTGCAGAAGAAAAACGCTCCCAACGAAACCGCATCCGAGTCCGTTCTCTACGGGAGAGACGTCGTCATGGAGCCCGGCTCCTTCGTCCTCGCCATGGTCAACGGAAAACTGCAGCCGATATCCGAACCGTCCGAATACTACCTCAACGCCGTGCGGATGCCCTCACGGGGCAAGGTGCTTCTCGGCCAGAAGAAGGGGACCGACTCCACCTTCGAACCCAATATCTTTGAAATGCAGCTCAAAGGTAACAAGATAACGGAATCGATCCCGGCGAACCTTCCCGCCAGGTGCAATATCTTCAATTTCGCCAAAGGCGACCTCTCCGGCGACAAGACCGACAAGTACGTCCTCATCACGGACCAGAACAATCTCGCCGTTCTCGACGGGTCCGGGACCCCGGTTTCCAAAACCACCAAGCACTTTGCGGCCACCTCGAACTCCATCGAGGGCAAGGTGCACGATCTTCGCTACAACCAGGTCGACTACTATTATATACCCTCTCCGGTGCTCATCCACACGCTCAACAAGACCGGAATTCCCGAAGTCATCGTGAATCGCACGTCCGATTACGCCGGCTATATGCCCGAGGGCGTAAAATGGTACGACCACGGGGAGATCGTTTCCCTCACGATCGACCAGATGGGACTGAGCGAACACTGGAAAACGCGAGAACTCAGCGGCATGGTCACATCGCTTCGCATCGGAGACATAAACGGAGATACGAATCCCGAACTGGTGATAAGCCTGGTGATGTCCAAGGACATCACCAAAATATGGGAATCCAAGAGCGTCATCATCACTTACGACCTCAATGTCGCCGAACAGCAGGCCGAAGCCCGCAAAGGCGACCCCGCGCTCCGCGCCCAATAGTGATGAGAGGGCTGCGGGAAATACTCCGGGGCCCGGCCCCGGACGCGTTCGGGGCCGGGGCCCGGCTCGCGGGGCTTCTGTGGTGCGCTTTGGACCGCCGCAGGCGCCATATTGCGAAGTCCAATATACAACTGGCCCTCGGCGTTTCGGAACGCGAAGCCGAAAGGATCGCACGGGACAATTTTCTCCACCTCGCGAGGGTCTTCACCGAAACCACCCGGATGCCGCAAATCCACGCCGGCAACTACACCCGGTTCGTGGAGCCGGACGGGGCGGGGCGCCTCGAGGAATCCCTTCGCCTCGGCAAAGGGATACTCCTCCTCACCGGCCACTTCGGAAACTGGGAGTGGATGGCGCATACCTGCCCATTTTTCGTTTCGGGGCGCTTGAACTTCGTGGTGAGGCCAGTTCGTCCCCCATGGCTCAACGGCGTGCTGACGGATTTGCGCACGATCACCGGCAACGGCGTCATCGATAAGCAGGACGCCGCGGGTCCCATCCTGAAAGCCCTGGCCGCCAATGAAATGGTGGGGATTTTGCTCGACCAGAACGCAGGCCGGCAGTCGGGAGTGTACGCCCCCTTCTTCGGCGGCTACGTTCCGACCCACAGGGGAATGGCCCTGATGGCGATCAAGTCGGGAGCCCCTGTGCATCCCGCGTTCAACTGGCGGACGCCCTCGGGAAGATACCGCATCGAAATTCAACCCGCGCTGACGCTGCCCGACGGCGGCACGCTCGCCGAGCGGGTATTCCGGATGACGGCGCTCTTCAATCGCTGCATCGAAGCCCAAATCCGGCGATTTCCCGACCAGTGGTACTGGGTCCACCGCCGCTTCAGGCTCTACACGCGGGAATTTCAGGGTATCCATCCGCCGAAGGCGGCCCCGCGTTCCGGAACCGGCAAGTAGCAATATCTCGAGGGGAATGCAAAACACTCTGAAGATTCAAAGGGGAATTGAACGGGATGGGCATGCACCCCGCCCTCCATGAAAACCACGGAGAAAACACGGGAAAGGGTAGGCGGCGCCACGCCTCCGCCCACCCCGCAAGCGTCATATGACCGGATGACGGACTGGGCTCGCTCTCATCCCATCCGGCATCTCTTTCCGCCTGAACGGCAAACTCCACCGGCTTATCCCTGCAAGGCAACTCCCACCGGCAGCACGATCGAAATGTATATGGATTCCTGATGAAGGCAGGGAAATGTATATTGCCGACAGCCAATTGCCCGTCTTAGAGTTCGTAGTCCCCCTCGACGTTCAGGATGAATTCTCCGGCGGTTTCCGAAGGCTTTACGCTGTAAGTTCCTTTACCCTTCATGTTCGCCAGCTTGCCCGTGCCCTTGTAGACGCTCCAGTCGCCCGTGGTTTCGCTGCCGCCGGCCTCTTTGCGCCCTTCGTACCTCGTGCAGATGGAACCGTCGCGGAACGTGGTAATGGCATACCCCGTCATCGGTCCAACCCCGCGAACGCGGTCGTGGAAGGTGACACTGCGGCGAGATACGAACTCGCCCGCCACACCGACCTGGTACTCCACGGGCTCTCCCTCCATCTCCACCAGCATCAATGCATGGTCGTATTCATCGTGGACGTAGAGCGTTTCACGGCGGGTGACCTTCAAACGGTAAGTCGCCTTGCGCTTCATCTTCTCCTCCTGTGCAAAAGGCTATGGATTAGAACAGCTTATCTCCCTATTGAGGAATCCCTGTATATGAAAACATAAATGCCTTATAACACATCCGATCTTATCCGCACCAGAGGAATGTGAAATTAAAAACATCCTCCCCGGCCGGGGAGAAATATATTTCGGCGAACGAAATCAGGTCGAGGAAAACACCAACCGCTTGTCGCCCGTCGCGCCGAGGAGATTCCCCAGCCAGGAAAGGTCGTCCCGGAAGCGCTCCTCATCCCCCCGGTCGATGTACCGGCCCGCGCCGCTGCTGCCCAGGGCGACGATATCCGAATTCCAGGAATAGCCCCGGCGGGCAAACAGATCTTTGAGCACGGCATTGAGACGCATGGAGGAATGAGCGCTTCCCGAATACCGCATGAACCAGCGCCGGGGTTCAAAGCTCTCCCTGTGAGTGAGCGCGAAATGTATGGCCTCGGGCAGTTCGGCATCGGGGACCGCCGTCCCGGTAAGGGAATTGAAAATATCGAGGTTCACGCCACCCATGGACGAGGAAATCACACAGGGAAGATTCGAGCGGAAGAACTCGTAGATACCGCGGCACCCGTTTTCATAGAGGGAGAGGTGGACCCCGATCCCGCATTTCTGGAGCAGGCGGGGTACGTCGCGGCGCCGCAGGTTCGACAGCACGGTGACTCTGCCGTCGAGCCCCATCCCACGAACCATCGCCCGCGCGGCCTCCACGCGAGCCTCGTCTCCGCGTCCCAGGAACAGGGCGCTCCTTCCCTTCAGCAGAGGATGCAGCAGCAATCGCAGCATCAATTCATGGCGTTTGCGATCCATGTCGTCGTAGGCCGAGTTGAACACGATATCGTATTCCCACGCCCCCGTGCCGGGGTCCCCCGGAACCGGCGGCTCGCCCGCATCGTCGTTCAGGAAATCCCCGTGAGCCAGTTCGGTAACCTCGACATTGGAGTGCGTCGAGGCGAAGTCCCGGTCCTCCTTCGAGGAAAGCCCGAAAAGCACGGGATCTTCCAGCATCGTGAAGCGACGCCACCACCCATGCCGGAATACGACTCCCATCGGCGGTTCGACGAAGAGCACGTAGCGCCTGCCGAGCCGGGAGAGGAGAACAGGGTCGGCAAACAGGTAAGGCAAAGAGAAGATACGAAGGACGCCCTTCTCGCGCTCGCCTCGATAGCCTTTGAGCACCTGGCAGAAATGGCGAAGCCTGGAATGATCCGATCCCCTGCCGGCGAGCTTCCGGTCGATCTTACGTCTCTCGGACGCCAGGTAATCCACGACTTCCGGATCGTTCGCGAACTCCCTTTCCACGTCGAGCAACCGGCGCCACATGGAAGGGAACGGCAGAAAGGCCAGAAACAGCATGGCCTGGCGGCGGAGAAAGCCATCCTCGCCCCGCCCTTCCAGCGCGGCCGCATCGCTGAAAACCCCATGGCGCGCCCTCAGCTCCTCGTAGGGCCACATGATTCCCTCGGCGGCTTCCAGTTCGGGCCGGCCCCACACCAGGAGCCCGCCCACGGCATCGGCCACATCCTCCCGGAGCCTCCGCAACCGCTCCCCGTCCGTCCACCGAAAAAGGACCCTGGAATCCACCAGTTCGAAGAACGACTCGAGCGTCTCGATCCACTCAAAAGAAGTATCGCTCAATACTGCTTCCCTTCACCCCCCGCGGCATTCTCCAGCGCGCTCTCCTCGGCGGCGATCCGCCTCCTGAGCATCAGCAGGTTGAGCGCCCCGAACAGGACCCCGGTCCGCCAGCAGCCCGAAAGCGTGGGGTACAAAAAGATCTCGACCGCAACGACCGCGTAGTTGGGATGCCTGAGATAACGGTACGGGCCGCGCCGCACGAGCCCCGCCCGCGGCAACACGATCACCCCGGTATTCCAGAACCGTCCGAGCGACGCGATGCACCAGTACCGTCCAGCCTGCAGGACCAGCGCGATGAGGATGATCCAGCCCGGACCGATGAGCGGTCCCGTATTTCCGGCATGCGCCTCCACCGCAAAAGAGAGAAACCATGCCCCATGAAAAGCCGTCAGTGCCTTCGTAAACGCGCCGTCATGCTCACGCGCGCCGCGGGAGAACATCCACACCGCGTTCCTTCGGGCTATGAGAAGCTCCACGCCACGCTCCAGGAGGAGAAAGCCCAGCAATGCATACACCAGGGTACTATCGGCCATACCGGAAAATCCTGCAACGCCTCCGCCGCCTTCGCGCCCATTTCTGACCACGAAAAACACGAAAGGACACGGAAATGAATGGAACTTTTTTCACGGGCTCCCGAGCTTCGAGCGAGACCCTCTCGTGGGGAATGCCGGAGCGTGAAAGCCATGCAACACCTCAACGCTCATGTGCGCCACGCAACCGTTCTTCTGCCTGTTCTTTCCCTTTCGTGTCTTTTCGTGTTTTTCGTGGTCGATTCAATGCTCGTGGTCAATATTCGTGGTCCGACGAAGCTACACGCACATCGAAAAGAGCGTCTCGGACGAAAACCCCGGCCCCAGCGCCGTGCTGAGCACCAGGTCTCCTCCGCGGTACTGCGCGCCGTTCATGAAACCGCGCATTACGAAAAAGACCGTGGCGCTGGACATATTGCCGAAGTTGCCGAGCACTTCCCGCATGCTCGTGACCTGCTCGTCCCGCAGACCGAGAGCTTCCTTGTAGGCGTCGATGACCTTCACACCGCCGGGGTGAGACACGAAGTGGCCGATATCGCTCATCTGAAATCCCAGTCCCTCCAGGAAACCATTGAAGACCGGCCATGCGCTCTTCGATACGATATCCGGAATATCCCTGGAAAAAACCACCTTCAACCCCTCTTCGGCTATGTCCCACCCCATGACGTCCAGCGTATCGGGCCACGTTATCGCGGTGGCCGCCTCGACGGAAAGTATCCGGTCCGCAAGAACCGGACTCCTGCTGCCCGACATGAGGAGCGCTCCGCAACCGTCTCCGAAGAGCGAAACGGCCACGAAGTTGCTTTTCGAAAGGTCGTCCGGCAGGAAAGTGAGACTGCACAACTCCAGGGAGACCACGAGGGCGATCTCACGGGGATAGGCCCTGAGCCAGTCGAAAGCGCGGCTGATGCCGGCCACCCCGCCGGCGCACCCCAACCCCCATATGGGAGTCCGCCGGATGTTCGGCCTGAATTTGATCCTGTTGAAAAGATGCGCGTCCATGCTCGGCGTGGAAATCCCGGTGGTCGAAACGAAGAAGATATGCCCGATGTCCCGCGGGGATATCCGTGCTTCATCGCACGCCTGGAGCACGGCCGCCTCGGTGAGTTTCAGTCCTTCTTCCAGGTATTTCCGGTTCTTCTCGGCAAATGACCGGTTCTCGGCCAGCCATTCCAGGGGCATGCTGAAATGCCTGGTCCGGATGGTCGTATTGGCGAAGACCGGAAGAAGACGCTCCAGGTCGAGACCCGACTCGCGGAACAACCGAATGGCGAACTCCCGCGCCTGTTCCTGAGTCACCACATATGGCGGGGACGCTGTCCCCACGCTGATGATCCGCGGCATTATCCGTACTCCCTAACGTCGGTTTCAGCAAGCCGCCGCCGCCCCTGCCCTCTCCACCTGTTCGAGCGAAACGGGCGCGGCGCCCAGCCGAGCCATTTCCTCCACGGCCCTTTCGCCGTCTCCCGGCTTCACATCCACCGCGCGCACGGCGTCCACGAGCAGGAACGCCTCGTAGCCCAGGGAAAGAGCATCTCTTACGGTGTGCAGCACGCAGTAATCCGTCGCCAGTCCCCCGACGAAAAGTCTTTTGACTCCCAACGTCCGTAGATGCTCGTGAAAACCCGTGCCTCCGAAATCGGAGTACTCTTCCCTGTCCGGATTCGTGGCCTTGGATATGATAAAGGCATCCGCGGGGATTCTCAGGTCGGGCGAAAACCGCGCTCCCGGACTGCCCTGCACGCAGTGGGGCGGCCACGGGCCTCCCCGGGAAACAAAAGAGCAGTGATTCTCGGGATGCCAGTCCCGGGTTGCAAAAACGGGCAACGACTTCGCTTGAAACAGATCGATGTAGCAGTTCAAGACGGGTATGACTTCGTCTCCGTGTGAAACCGCCAGCGAACCGCCCGGCAGAAAATCCAGTTGAATATCGATGACGGCGAGAGCATCGCCGGCTTGCAGCGAAATTCTATTTTCCATCTCCATAGATCAGCCTCTCATTGCACTATAATATTGATTTTATTAACTGTCACCCTATCCCGGCCTCCAGGCGCATGGACTATTTTTTTATGGAATTATAACCCGACAGGGTTTAAAAAGTGTTTGACGCCGGTTCGAATGATCAATCGAGCGCCGCGCCGTATGCTTCACTACGACTATTCTTGGAAACAGAGTTCAGGCTGCTGCATTCATTTTTGTCGGGCCTTGCGAGGCTCACAGCTTTCACACGCACCTCTTTCCACCGGAGGAGACACCATGCCGTCCCGCCGAACGCTTTGCGCTCCTTTTACCCGCTTTTTCCGCCGAACCGCAACAGGAGAGTCCCATCGCATCCCCCGTGCATTTCCGTCTCCGATCGCATTCCTCCTCGTCCTCCTCCTGTCCGCATCCCCATGCGCGGGAGCGCAAGGCAACCCGGCCAAGAAGCCCGCCGCGGGCGACCCCCTCAAGGTTTCCCGCATCACGCCGGCCGGCGCCGATGTTCCGGCGGGCCGGCAGGTCGTTTTCGAGTTCAACCGCCCCATGGTCCCCCTGGGGCGGATGGAGCGGCAGGCATCCGAAATCCCCATAACCATCGAACCGAAGCTGCAATGCCGGTGGCGATGGCTGAATCCCTCCACTCTCGCCTGCCAACTCGACGAAAAGGATGCCCTTCGCCCCGCGACCCGGTATGCCGTCAAGGTCGGAACCGGATTTAAATCGATGGAAGGAGAAGGGCTCAAGGAACCCGTAACCCACACGTTCACCACCGAACGCCCCCGAGTCTCCTCCAGTCCGTGGTTCAAGGAATGGCTTTCGCCGGTCATGCCTCGGATCGTTCTCGACCTCAACCAGCCCGTGCAGGAAAAATCTCTGGCGCAGCGCCTGTTTTTCACGGTCGCCGACGGCAAACGGATCCCCGCCAGGATAGAACAAAATCCATCCTATGCAAAGGCCGACGAAGGCACGCGCAAGAGACACTGGATCGTAAGCCCCGTGAATGACCTTCCCGCCAACAAGGGCGTAAGACTCCATGTGGAGCCGGGAATCGTATCCACGGTAGGACCCGAACCGGGCGCGGAAAATCGCATCCTGGTCGAATTTCAGACATTTCCGGAATTTCGGTTCATCGGCGTGGAATGCCGCGCGAACAACGGGAAGGACATTTTCTACCCCCTCGGAGCCCCCGTGCCGGATGACCACAGGTGCAATCCGTCCGGCTCCGTCACCCTGCGCTTCACGGCCCCCCCCGCGGACACGGGGTTCCAGGAGGCGATCAGCTTCACTCCTCCCATGGGAGAAGGACTCCCCGACTATGATCCCTGGGAGGATGCAAACGCCGAATCGAGCATTTCGGGTCCTCACAAGAAAGGCGAGACATACGGCATATATCTCCCCAGCGAGGTCTTCAAACCCTGGAGCCGGTACCATGTGCGGGCCGCGCAGGGGGAAATGAAGGATGCGTTCGGCCGCCCCCTGGCCAATGTTATCGATTCGACTTTCGCCATGGACCACCGTCTGCCGGCCATGGACATCTACTCGAGATCGGCAGTGCTGGAAAAAGGACTCGATACCGACTTACCCCTCGTCGCAACCAACATCACAGGCATCGATTTTTCCTATTCCTCCGTCACCGCCGAGGGCGTTACGCCGCCCCGCACCGAAACCCTGCAGGTACCCGTGAAGGAGGATGTGCCCCAGGTGGTCCCGATGGGAGTGCGCAAACTTCTTCCGAAGGAGTCGGGGGCGCTGATCGGGCGCGTCACGCACCGCCGAAGCGCCTTCCCCGAGATGCCGGACAGGGATGGAGACGAATCGGAAGACGCATGGTTCTTTGCCCAGGTCACGCCCTTTCAGGTCCACGTGAAGCTGGGGCACCACAACACGGTCGTATGGGTCACGGACCTGAAGACCGGGCAACCGGTCCCTGACGTGGATGTGGATATTTACCAGGACGCCATGAAGGGATTCACCGATAGTCCCAAAGTCCTCTCCCATGCCCGGACCGGCGGCGACGGGCTGGCGTCCCTGGCAGGCAGCGCCCAACTCGACCCCAAACTGGATCTGATGGACACTTACGATCCCGATAAGCCGAGGCTCATCGTACGCTGCCGCAAGGACGCCGACATGGCCCTGGTCCCTCTCGACACCGAGTTCCGCATCGATACGGAAGGGAGCAGCAGGGAGTATCTGCCGATTGTACGGGAATCCGAACACGGCCACATTCGGACCTGGGGAGCCACGGCCCAGGGGATCTACAAAGTGGGCGATACGGTGCAGTTCAAGATCTATGTCCGCGACCAGGGCAACCTCCATTTCGTTCCGGCCCCCCAAACCGGGTACACCCTCAAGGTCACCGATCCCATGGACAAGGTCGTCCACGAAGTCGAACAGATCAGCCTCTCCGACTTCGGAGCATACGACGGCGAATTCACCATCCCATCCAATGGAGCGGTGGGATGGTACCTGTTCGAACTGTCGTCATCCTTCTCCGATAGGGTCTGGGAACCCATGCGGGTGCTGGTGAGCGACTTCACCCCTTCGCCGTTCAAAGTAACCACGGACCTCAACGGCTCCCTGTTCACCGTGGGGGACCGGGTCAAAGTCGTGACCGAGGCGAAACTCCACGCGGGCGGTCCGTTCGCGGAAGCCGATGTCCGGATCGTCGCCATTGCGACAGCTCAACCGCTCACGCCGCAAGATCCCAAGGCGAGGGATTTCCGGTTCGACACCCTCGAATGGACCAGCAACGACAGCGGGGGAGATGACCAGGAACCGTCCGACAGCCTGACGATCTTCGAAACCGAAGGGAAACTCGACGACAAGGGAGTGCTTGAAACCGATTTCCAACTGCCGTCCTCGCAGGTCCTCCACGGCCGTATGACCGTGGAGAGCAACGTGCGCGACGACCGCGGGAAAGATGTGGCCAACAGGGCGTCCGCCGCCTACGCCGGGCGCGACCGCTACGTGGGGCTCATGCAGAGCGACTGGATTCTCCAGGAAGGCAAACCCTCCAAAGCATCCGTCCTGGTTGTGGATCAGCAGGGAAATATCACTCCCGCAACGCCCGTCAACGTGAAAGTGGAATGGGAGAAGCGGGTGGCGGCCAAGGTGAAAGGTCCCGGCCGTGCGTACCTGACCCAGTACTCCACCGAATGGATCGAGGAGGGGAGCTTCGATCTGGCTTCCGCGGCCGATCCCGTCGCCTTCGACTTCACTCCGAAGAACGCGGGCCGATACAGGATCACGGCCTCGATCACGGATACGGCGGGCAGGATACACAAGACGCGGATCAGGCGCTACGTTACGGGCAAGAGCAACGTCGTCTGGGAAACCACCCCCGGCAATGTGATGCGGATCGACCCGGAAAAGGAGAAATACCAGGTGGGAGATACCGCCCGGTTCCTGGTCCGGAACCCCTTTCCCGGAGCACAGGCGCTCATTACGGTCGAGCGGATCGGGGTCATCCAAAGCTGGGTGAAGGTCCTCCCGACCGCTACGGAAGTCGTTGAAGTGCCCGTTCAGCCGGATTATCTGCCCGGTTTCTACTTCTCGGTCCTGGTAGTGTCGCCGAGGGTGGACAAGCCCGTCGGACCGGAAGGCGATGACCTCGGCAAGCCCACCTACGCCGTCGGTTACGCCGTCATGCCCGTCGAGGACTCGTACAAGGAACTCAGCATTACGGCCAGGGCGGAAAAGGAGGAGTACAGACCCCGGGATACCGTCGTGGTGAACATCGAGGCCCGTCCGAAGCAGCTTGCGGAAGGCGAGACCGCGCCCCCCATCGAACTGGCGGTCGCGGTGCTGGACGACTCCGTCTTCGACCTCCTACAGCAGGGAAGAAAGGCGTTCGATCCGTACGAGGGTTTCTACCACCTGGAGGACCTGGACGTCGTGAACTACAACATCCTGATGCACCTCATCGGCAGGGAGAAAATCGAGACGAAGGGAGCCAATCCGGGAGGCGGCGGAGGCCCGGACCTCGGCATGCGCTCGGTCTTCAAGTTCGTGAGCTACTGGAACCCGTCGATTCCCGTGGACGGCGACGGGAAGGCGAGGATTCAGTTCGAAGCCCCCGACAACCTGACCGGCTGGCGGGTGCTGGCCATGGGAGTCACGAAGGAAGACCGCATGGGGCTGGGTGAAACCGTATTCAAGGTGAACAAGCTCACCGAGATCCGGCCCATCCTCCCCAACCAGGTGATGGAAGGCGACAGCTTCGAAGCCGGGTTCACCGTTATGAATCGAACGGATGCGGCCAGAACCCTGGATGTGACCGTGGAAGCCGCGGGCGCGGTGGAGAAGGAAGGCGCCGGCGAGGCCGGTGCGTCAGGCGGGGCAGGCGGGGCGGGAGCGCCCGCGGAGGCGGGCAAAGGCGAACCGGCAGTCAAGATGACGCGCCGGATCGCTGCCGACCCCTACAAACGGATCACGGTGCGGATGCCGGTGAAGGCCGCGGGTCCCGGCGAAATCGTGTTCACCGTGCGGGCCGGGGACCAGCAGGACAAAGACTCCCTCCGGCAGACGCTCGAGGCTCTGAAGCGCCGGTCCATGGAGACCGCCGCGGTTTACGGGACCACGGATGGAGCGGAAGTCGTCCAGCCCGTCGTCTTCCCGGACGACATGCGGCCCGACACGGGGACGCTCGCCATCGGCGCGTCTCCCAGCGTCATTGGGGACCTGGAGGGGGCGTTCCGCTACCTGCGCGAATATCCTCTCGCCTGCTGGGAGCAAAAGCTCACGCGGGCCGTTGCGGCCGCTTTTTACCAGAAGCTCCAACAGCACATGGGAAAATCCTTTTCCTGGCCGGAAAGCGCCGAACTGCCCGCGAAAATCCTGGCGGTCGCAACCGAATTTCAGGCCCCGAACGGAGGGATGGCGTACTTCGTCCCTCAAGACGAGTACGCATCCCCCTACTTGAGCGCGTTCACGGCGATGGCGTTCAACTGGCTGCGCGAGTGCGGCTACACTGTCCCGAAAAATGTCGAGGACCCGTTGCACGACTACCTGCAAAAACTTCTGCGCCAGGACAAGAGTCCGGAATTCTACACGGCCGGAATGCTCTCGACGGTGCGGGCGGTGACCCTGGCGGCCCTTGCGGATGCCGGAAAAATCGCCAAGGAGGATATTGACCGGTACGCCACGCATGTTCCGCAAATGAATCTTTTCGGCAAGATCCACTACCTGAGGGCGCTGCTGCGCTTTCCGGGCACGGCGAAGGCGCAACAGGACATCCTCAAGAATGTGCTGTCCCATGCCGACCAGAGCAGCGGCATGCTCGTTTTCACCGAAAAGCTGGATACGGCCTACAAGGTTCTCCTCTCGTCGCCGATGAGGGACAACGGGGCGATCCTGAGCGGGCTGCTGGCCTTCGAAGCCGCCAATCCCGCATCAAAAAGCACTCTTGGAGACATACCCTTCCGCCTGATGCGCTCTCTGGCGCAGGGCCGCAAGGGCCTGACCCACTGGGCATCCACCCAGGAAAACCTGTTCGCTTTGAAGGGAATCATCGATTTCGCCGGGGTTTACGAGTCGAAGCAGCCGGACTTGACCGTCCGGGCGTCGCTCGACGCCGAGTCCCTGGGACAGGCGCGCTTTACCGCCTTCACGGACCCGTCCGTCAGGTTCGAACATCCGATCGAGCCGGGAGACGTCGGGCGCAAGGCGCAGGCGAAGATCCAGCGCACGGGCGAGGGGCGCGTCTATTACGACGTCACCCTGACCTATTCTCCGGCTCGGTTCAAGACGGAACCGGTCAACGCAGGGATTGAGGCGCACCGGGAATACAGCGTGAAGCGCGGCGACGAGAGGGTGCTGCTGCAAAATCCCGCCGAGATCAGGACAGGGGAACTGGTGCGGGTGGACCTCTTCGTGTCCGTGCCCGCCGAGCGTTACTTCGTGGTGGTGGAAGACCCGGTGCCGGGCGGCCTGGAGCCCGTGAACAGGGAACTCGCCACCGCATCGGCCGTGGCCGCCGGTGAGGCGGACGACGTCGATTATCCCGAAGGCTCGCGATTCCACAGTTCCGCGGAATGGTCGGCCTACGGCGCTTCGCGCTTGAGCTTCTACCACAAGGAACTGCGCCACAGCGTGGTCCGCTTCTACTCGGAAGTCCTCGCCCCCGGCCGGTATCATCTTTCCTACACGGCGCAGGCGGTCGCTCCGGGCGAATTCTCCGTGCTGCCGCTTCGCGCCGAGCAGATGTACGAACCCGACGTGTTCGGAAAGGGCGTGCCGATGACGCTCAAGGTGGGAGTAGCGGAGCAGCCGCGGGGAGGCGCAGCCGAATAGTTGCGGTGGCGCGTAAGGATTGGCGTCATGTAAGGGAGAAAAGACGGAGCGGCTCGGGAAACGACCTCCATTACCTGATTTCAGGCGTGATTCATAGGCCGTGTGTTTGTGGTGACACTCGAGAGGACTTGCCGTCGAGAGGGCTCACCGTCACTCCCGCGCATGCGGAAATCCGGGCTTTACAAGGTTTGCCGGCCCCCGCTTTCGCGGGGCCGGCGCCGACGTGTTACCCTGTTTTGAACCATGCCGTAATTTCGCATTGGCTGCCGGGCTACGACATTACCAGCCCAAGGTTTCAACCTTGCCGGGGCGGTAATGCCGGCCCGAAGATGTTTCTCCCCATGTATTCATGAGACCGGGACTACCTTTGCTCCTTTGCTCCATTGCTCCGCTGATCCGCCGCTACTCCGCCGCCGCTCCGAGAAAGATTCCGGACACCTTGCCGTCCTTGATATCGAAGATCAGTCCGTCGTAGATGGAACCCGCAACGAACTTTTCGCCCTTCACCGTGTCGCCATCCCGGTCCCGGTATCGTCCGTAGGCTTTGACGACCTCGCCTTCCGTGCTCCCGATGCGAATCCCCCGGCCGGTTGCGAGATCGGCAGGGGGCGTAACGGTGATCGACTCGATCTTCTTCCCGCCGCCCTTGCGCTCCGAGCCCAGTTTCAGCTCAATGCCGCACTCGGGATACTTCCACGTCCGGACGTACTCCCCGGTCGCCCCTTCAAAGATCTCCTTACCCTTCTTCGGCTGCTTGCAGGGAATGCTCCCGGCAATGTCCTTCTCCGGCATGCCGAGGCGAAGCTCGCCGATTCGTTCCTTGCTCGTGTCGAATTGCTCGGTTTCGCTCCCGGCGCCGCCGCCCGCGCCTTGCGGTCCCGGCCCCCGAGCCGCCGGAGCAGGAGAGAAGCAGTAGAAAACTATAGAGACAAGTATCATGAACACAAGAATACGGCTGTGACGGCGCATCGGCTTTCTCCTCTCACGCGGAAGCGCTTTTCTCTCCGCGGTCCAGAACATCGCGTATGGTGCGGGCGATTTCCGGAAGTATAATCGGTTTCATGAGAAATTCACAAATACCGGCGGCTTTTGCGCTCTCCGGCGTGATGGATTCGCTGTACCCCGTGCATAGAATCACGGGCAGAGTGGGCTTTATGGTCATCATGGCTCTGGCGAGCTCCACACCGGTCAGATGCGGCATGGTCTGGTCGGTAATGACCAGGTCGAACGCGTCCGGGTCCGCGCGGAACATCTCCAGGGCATGCAGACTGCTCGTGCTGGTAACAACCGAGTACCCGAGCCGTTTCAGCCTCTCCCTCCCCATCTCCACCAGCGGTTCCTCATCGTCCACGAAGAGAATCCTCTCGGTTCCCCTCGGCAGCGGAACCCGGGCGTGGAGCGCTTCCCCCTGCCTCTCGGCGCTGATCACCCTGGGGAGAAACACGCCGAAAGTGGTCCCCTTTTCCATGTCGCTGGAGACGGAAATTGCCCCTCCGTGGCTCTTCACGATCCCATGGACGACCGCGAGCCCCATTCCAGTGCCTTCGCCCGGCCCCTTGGTGGTGAAAAAGGGATCGAAAATGCGATCGAGCAGAGCCGGCTCTATGCCGTGCCCCGTATCACTCACGGTCAACATTAAATATGCCCCCGGCAGCACATTCGGACGCCGTCCGTTCAACTCCGGAACCCCATCCTCCACTCCCGTTTCGATGCTCTCGAGACGCACGCTCAGCAGGCCCCCCGCGTCTCTCATGGCATGCGCCGCATTGGTGCACAGATTCATCAGCACCTGGTGGATCTGGGTCGGGTCCGCCAGGGAAACGTCCTGTCCGGGCGTCACCGCGATACTCTGCCGGATTTCTATCGTGGACGGCAACGACGCCCTCAGGAGCTTCAACGCCTCCTTGACGATGCGCCCGATTTCCGTGGGCCGCCGTTCCTGCTCGCTCTGCCTGCTGAAGGTCAGGATCTGCTTCACCAGGTTCCTGGCCCGTTCTCCGGCCTTCAGCACCTGGCCCAGGTCGCTTCTCGCCGTCGTCCCTTCCGGTATGCCGTCCAGGGCGAGTTCCGTATACCCCGTTATGGCGCTAAGTATATTGTTGAAATCATGAGCGATACCACCGGCGAGGGTTCCTATGGCCTCCATCTTCTGAGCCTGGCGCAGCTGCCTTTCCAGTTCGGCCTCATGGGTCACATCACGCTGTACCGCCACGTAGTTGATTATGCTTCCCGCGCTGTCCCGGACGGGGGATATCGTGCTCTCGACTTCGAACAACGAGCCGTCCTTTCTCTTGTTGATCGTCCGCCCTTTCCACACCTGCCCCCGCCGCACCGCCGTGCGGATGGATCTGTAAAACTCCCGGTCGTGCTTGCCGCTCTTGAGTATGCGCGTGTGGCAGCCGATCACTTCCTCCCTCGCGTACCCCGTGATGCGCTCGAAAGCGGGATTGACGTACTGAAGGGCGCCCGCGCCATCCGTTATGATGATGCTCTCGGCCGACTGTTCGATGGCCGTGGCCAGCCGCAACCGCTCCTCCTCCGCCCGGCGCCTCTCCGAGATATCCCTGAAGACGACCACCACTCCCACAAGCTCTCCCCCCTCGTCTCTCATGGGAGTCCCCGCATATTCCACCGGAAACCGGGTCCCGTCCTTGCGCCAAAACACCTCGTCCTCCTCATGGCGGCTGATGCCGTCGGAAAGCGTCGCGCATACGGGACAAAGCTCCTCCGGATACGGCGTCCCATCGAACCAGGAATGGTGTAGAACGGGATGGCTGCGCCGGCCGATCAGTTCATCGACGCTCCATCCCGTCAGCAGGGCCGCCGCCGGATTGATGAACGTGATCGTGCCGTTCGTGTCGAGACCGTAAATGCCCTCCCCCATCGCCTGGAGTATCAATTCGTTTTGCCGGCTCAAGCTCCTGACTTTCTCCTCGGCCCGCTTTCGCTCCGTAATGTCGAAGGCCGTCGTAAGACCCGCGATCCGGCCTTCGAACCGAATGGGAATCACACTCAGGTCAAGCCACCGCACATGCCCATGCTTGCTGGTGATGGCGATTTCATGCCGCTGGGGAATGGCCGAATCCGCCCGCACCGCATCCTGGATCTCCCTGAGCAAACCATGAGAATCGGCGACGGCTAAGTCGAAGGGGTTCATTCCCATCAATTCCCGCCTGGTGTAGCCGGTCAGGACCTCCGCGGCCGGGTTGGCGAAGGTGAATCTCTTGCCTTCGTGGATAAAGATGGCCGACGGCGCCGTCTCTATCAGCGTACGAAACTTCGCCTCGCTCTCCCGAAGGGCCCGCTCTCCCTCCTTTCGCGCGGTAATGTCGCGCATCATCCCCTGGATGAGGAGTACTTCCCCTTTGCCGTCCCGAACGGACAGGACGTCCTCATGAATCCAGACCACCTTCCCTTCGCGGTCGAGGAGCCGGTACTCCGCGCTGAACTTCTCCGAATCCGCGCCCGCTCGGCGGCGTTGCATGTCCGCCGACACCCTCTCACGTTCCTCCTCGTGGAGTCGCCCGGCCCAAAGCCCTGGAGCCGCCATCCATTCCTCCTGCGTAAAACCCAGGATATCCTGAATCTGCGGACTGATGTATATAATCTCCCCCGAGACGCCGGGTTTGGCGGCATATATCACGGCCGGGACCTGTTCCACCAGGGTCCGGTACATGGCCTCGGCCTGGCGGAGCCGCCCGGTGAGCTGTTCGACCGACTCCGCCATCTCATTGAACGCTCCGGCAAGCTGGGAAAGCTCGCCATGATTGTGCGCAAGCTCCGTCCGCGCGGACAGGTCGCCGCCGGACAGGCGCCCGATGGCATCCTGGAGCGCTCTCACCTGGTGGAGATAAAACAGCTTTCCGCCGATCCACGCCGCAAGAAACGCCAGTCCGGCGACGATCGTCAGCCCCGCCAGATTGCGCCTGAGAATCCTCTCCGCATGGCCGAGCGCAAGGTCGCGGGGAATCCCCATGCTGATGAACAGGCCGGAATCGGGCCGCGAGGAAAGCCGGGAAAAGGCATAGTAGCGCCGCACTCCGTCGACGCCGGGCAGTTCGGCGGTCCCGTCCCCGTATTCCTGCCTTGCGAGCATTTCCTTCGTCAGGGGAGCATCCGGGACCGACTTGCCCACCCATTTTTCGGGATCGGGATGCCGCACGAGGATCGTGCCGTTGCGGTCCCTCACCGTGAGGACCGCTCCTTCCGGCAACTCGATCCTCGACGCGAGTTCGTTGAACCAGCCCAGGTCGAGAATCGCAAAGACCACCGATCGAACCCGTCCGGCTTCATCCATGACGGGATAGCAGAAGCCCAATCCGGGTTTGCCGCTGATTGCGCTTATCTGGAAGTCGCCCACGGCAAAGGAGCCTTCCGTCGCCGCGCGCTTGAACCAGGACCGATGGGCGACGTTTACCGGCTCCGGCGTGGGCAGGGCGCTGCAATACACGTTGCCTTCGATGTCCGCCGCCCCCATGCTGGTGTACTGGGGATGCTTTTCCAGCAGACCGGCGAAAACCGCCGCGCAAGATTTCCCGTCCCGCTCTCGCACCTCCGGGAATCTCGAGAGACCGGCCAGGAATTGATGGGCCGCGTCTATCGTGCGTTCGTGGCCGTCGACGATAATACGGACCATTCTGAGCAAGTTCACCTGGACATCGACGGCAGCCAGGCTTCGTTCCTCCAGGCCGGCGTAGACCATCAAAAAGAAGACGGGAGCCGCGGTAGCGAGTATAAGAACGATCAAACGAGCGCGGAAGCTCGTCGGAAGAGCAGGCAGCATAATATGGTCATCCTTGATAACTGTAAGCGTCGAGAGAGTATCGCGGGTACATTATCAGACATGGGCGATGATGTCATGCAAATCCTTTCCGGATTTTGCGAAAATTTGAACTTTTGACTTGATCTTTTTTCCCCTTTCCTATAATTAGACACTGTGATGGTGGGAATTGCCGGAATGGGCGCAGATCCGAATTGAATAGTCATGGAGGGTTTATAATGGGATTGTATCCGTCTTCACCGAAAGCCTTGGACACCATGGAAGATGCCAATCATATTTTCGAAGATTTTCCTGTAGCGAAGTATGCGTTTTACGTAGTCGTCTACGGCATTGAAATCGCTTTGACGTTCTGGGTGGCTTGCTGGCTCATGAAGTAGCCCCGACGCGGCGTTTACGGTTTGGAAGAACACGATCTATCCACAGGAATTCGATTCCACGGAAAGACGACGTCGATGAGAGGAATGCTGCTCCTCCTTTTATTGCTGCTCCTAAGCATCAGGACCCGGTTCGGGGGACCCGTCGCCTTTCCTCTGCAAGTGCTATAGAGTTCCATTAAGTCGGGATTAGAGGCCATGGGTTAACCCCCATGGCCTTTTTTTTTGACGTTTTCGTCGTTCGGAAGAGGCAGGGAATGGAGGTGATGGGTATGGGGCTTGCCGACCCGGAGGGTTTACCTGAAGCACGGGAAAGATATTGTCCGACCTGTGAAACGGGAAATAATGCGAACGCAAACCGCTATAATCGGAAAGGATACGTAAATGAGCCGCAAAGTTCATATTTTCGACACCACGTTGAGGGACGGCGAGCAGGTGCCCGGCGCCAAACTGAATAAACGCCAGAAGATCGAAATTGCCGAACAACTGGCCAAACTGGGAGTAGACGTCATCGAGGCCGGTTTTCCATGCTCCTCGCCCGACGATTTGCAGGCCGTGAAGGCGGTCTCGGAGCAGGTGAAGGGGGTCACCGTCGCGGCCCTGGCCAGGGCGGTGCAGGAAGACATCGACATC
The DNA here is from genome assembly GCA_964407285.1 of uncultured Syntrophobacteraceae bacterium. GTDB lineage: Bacteria > Desulfobacterota > Syntrophobacteria > Syntrophobacterales > Syntrophobacteraceae > CAYOVG01. The sequence continues at coordinate 14,105 of CAYOVG010000012.1, read as the reverse complement.
GCCTGGGAGGCGGTGCGCGGCGCCGAAAGCCCCAGGATTCACGTGTTCCTCGGAGCATCGGACATCCACTTGCAGAAAAAGCTCCGCAGGGACAGAAACAGCGCCCTGTCGATGGCCGCCGACGCCGTGCGCTATGCGAAGAAGCTCTGCGGCAACGTGGAGTATTCGACCGAGGACGCCTCGCGAAGCGATTTCGAATACCTGTGTCGCGTGGTCGATGCCGCGATCTCGGCGGGCGCAACCGTCATCAATATCCCGGACACCGTGGGTTACGCAGTCCCCGACGAATTCGGCCGGCTCATCCGCAAGCTCAAGGAAAGCGTCCCCGCCCTCGACAACGTCATCCTGAGCGTCCACTGCCACAACGACCTCGGAATGGCCGTCGCCAACAGCCTCGCCGCCATCAGCAACGGGGCGCAACAGGCCGAATGCACCATCAACGGCATCGGCGAGCGGGCGGGTAATGCCTCCCTCGAGGAAATCGTCATGAACCTCAAGACGCGGCCCGCCTTCTACCAGGCGGATACCGGCATCGTCACACGGGAACTGTACCGCACCAGCCGCATGGTGAGCCGTCTCATGAACATCCCCGTGCAGCCGAACAAGGCCATCGTAGGCTCCAACGCATTCGCGCACTCCTCCGGAGTCCACCAGGACGGGATACTCAAGGACCGGAGCACATACGAAATCATGCGCCCCGAGGACGTCGGCATACAGCAGCACAGCATCGTGCTGACCGCCCGGTCGGGCCGCGCCGCGCTCCGCCACAGGCTCGAACAACTCGGGTACACCATGACCCCCGAACAGTTCGAAAAAGTCCACCAGAGGTTCATCAATGTCGCGGACCGGAAGAAGGAGATAACCGGAGAGGATTTGAGAGCCATTGTGGAAATTGAATTGACCAAAGTCTCGGAAACTTATACTCTACATAACCTGCAGATCATGAGTGGAAATACGATGGTTCCGCTGGCGTCCGTCACCCTGGTCAAGGACGGTGAGAAGCTGACGGACGCCGCTACCGGAAACGGACCCGTCAATGCCGTATTCAACTGCATTGAACGCATAGTGGGCCACTCGGGAATCCTGCGGGATTTTGACCTCAAAGCGGTCACCATGGGGAAGGACGCCCTGGGTGAGGCGATGGTGCGAGTGGATATCGGCGGAGTGATCTATTCGGGAATAGGCACCAGCCCCGATATCATCGAAGCCGGTGCAAGGGCGTACGTAAACGCCTTCAACCGCTTCTTCGCCAACTCCCACGGTTAGGCAGTCCCTCCCGCGCATGGATTGAGCGCTATGGTGATTGCTTCCGCTCCCGGCCGCGTTATGCCCGCTTCCTCCGAACGGATGGGGGAAGCGGGCGGCCGGGAACGGCAAATCCGACCATGGTCGAGGGAGAGACTATTTTGAACGGCGAAACATCCACGCACATGGAGCCGACCATCCTCGTGGTCGATGACGACCCCAGGAACGTCAAGCTTCTGGAAGCTATTCTCAGCAGAGCGGGATACAGGGTCATCACGGCCCGAGGCGGGCAGGAGGGCCGGGCGCTGGCGCGCTCGGACCTCCCGGACCTTATTCTCCTCGATATCATGATGTCCGGAGAAACGGGCTTCGATACCTGCTCCATGCTCAAGCAGGACCCGCTCACTTCCGAAATTCCCGTCATCTTCATTTCCGCGCTCGACGACGTGGAGAGCAAAGTGACCGGCTTCGGCATGGATGCCGTCGATTACATCACCAAGCCTTTCATCATGGACGAAGTCCTTGCGCGCACCGGGCGCCATCTGAAACTCAAATCCCGCTACAAGGCCATCATCGACGAGCAGGCCTCCAAGCTGAAGCAAATCCGGCAGGCGCAGCAAGCCATCCTGGTCCGCCCGGAGGACCTGCCCGAAGCCCGGTTCGGCGTCTGTTACCTGCCCATCATGGAGGCGGGCGGCGACTTCTACGACGTCTTCAGGACCGCTCCGGACGTCTTCGGCTATTTCGTCGCCGATGTGAGTGGACACGATCTCGGGTCGTCCTATACCACGTCGGCCCTCAAGGTGCTGATCCAGCAGCAGGTGAACGCCGACGCCGCTCCCGAAAAAGTGATGGCGGCGATCAACAGCGCCCTTCTTCCCGTCATGATCAACGGCAAGTACCTCACCGCGTGCTATGCGTGCCTGGACCGGAAAAAATTCCGGCTCACCTTCGTCAGCGCGGGCCATCCCCCCATCGTCCATCTCGGACCGGCCGGAACGGCAAACTGGATCGACGGCCGAGGGGACATCCTGGGGGCCTTCGAGACCGTCTTTTTCCAGCCGGTGGAACTGGAAGCGTCGCCGGGAGACAGGTTTTTCCTTTATACGGACGGAATCATCGAAGGTTTCGGGGACAGGAAGAAGAACAGGGACCAGGGACTCGAGCAGCTCCTGGAAGCCTGCGCCGCGACCGCGGGGCTCCCCATCGACCGGGCTGTGGATGAAATCGTGAACCGCATCTCCCCGGCGGGAAGCGCCCCACAAGACGACCTGCTTCTGTTGGGAGTCGAAGTGTAGCCATGGTTACCACCGAGAAAGGACCCGGTTACCTGAAGATGACCCTCCCCGCGGCCCTGGACAACATCGAGGAAGCGGTTGCGGAAGCCAGGCGCTTTTTGTCCGAAAACGGCGTGGAGGATCACTACTTCGATACTATTCTCATCTTGAGGGAAGGGCTCACCAACGCCGTCAGGCACGGCAGCGCCTCGGATGCGGGGAAGACCGTGAGTTGCGCTTTTCGGCTGAAGGAGGGCGCCATCATCCTCGAGATCGAAGATGAGGGCGACGGGTTCGACTGGCGCGCGCACCCCATGACGGCGCCGGATATTTCATCGGATTCGGGCCGTGGCATGGCCATCATGAAGTCTTTCAGTTCCGATATGGAGTACAATGAAAAAGGCAACGTTTTGACCCTTATAAGATATATCCGTTGAGAGAGGATGTGAGGACGTTATGGAGAATGTGATAAGGGAGCCGGGAAAGGTCCGGATCAAACCGGCCGGCGACATCGTGGCGTCTACCGTGCCGAAATTCAAACAGGAACTGATCCCGCTGGTCGAGGAGCGGCCCGGCGAACTGATCATTGATCTCGTCGGCGTGGAGATGATCGACTCGCTCGGTCTGGGAGTCATGATCGCGGCCCACAACTCCGTCAAGAAAGCCGGGGGGAAGATCGTTCTCGTCAATGCGTCGCGCGACATTCAAAGGCTCTTCAACACCATGCGTCTGGACAGGCATTTCACGATCATGGGAACGGGGGTGTAGCGTGGTGTCGCCGGCGCGCCGCGTTTTCCGTGAGTGCCCCCGGTATGTTTGCCTCCTGGCGGGATTTCGATGCGCGCCATGATCAAACGTATCGGCGACAGGTTCAGGAGGTTGATTCCGTCAAAGGAGAAACTCGAGGGGGGGCGGCTTCATCGATTTTTGGGCGAGCGGCTGTTCGCCCACGATCTATGGCATTTCACGAGAAGGAGCGTAGCGGGAGGGATGGCGCTGGGGGTTTTCATCGCCATGACCCCCACGATAGGCATCCATATGACCGCCGCCGTCCTGGCCGCTCTCGTGCTGCGCGTGAACATACCCGTTGCCGTGGCGGCCTGCTGGATAGTCAACCCGGTCAACGCCCCGTTCGTGTACTACATGGAGTACAAGGTGGGCGTCTGGCTCGTCGGCGCCGGGACGCCGTCCGATATGGCGGGGATGGCGGGATACGGAAAGATGTTTCACAGCTTTCTGGGTGTGGCGCGGCCGCTCTTCTTCGGGACGCTCGTGATGGGGGTCCCGGCGGCCGTGCTGGCTTACGCTCTGACCTATTTCGGGTGGGGACCCATAGCGAGGGTGCTCGCCCGGGGACAAGAAGGACCTACCGGCGGGGATGAGGCGTAAAAGCGCCCGGCGATCCTCGACGGCGGCTGAGTTTCGGCGGCGGGCAACGCTTCGCTTTCGCCCGCCCTGCGACATCCGTCGGTATGAGCCGCTCTTCCTCGTCGCCGATTGTTGCCCGGCGACGAGGAAGAGCGCCCGTACCGTGATTGTACCTCATTTCCGGATGCGTTAGAAATCATCGTCCAGCGGGAAGACGCTTTCGGGAGACACTTCCCCGCGATTCGCCCCGGCGGATGCTGACGATCGTCCATTCTTGGTCGATTTTCCGTTCGATTTCCCATTCGCCCCAACCACTCGAATGAAAGGCTTCCCGCGCGGAGCGGCTCGAACACCTGAATTCGCCTGAAACTCATCGCTTGACCGGCTCTCATTGTCGAACACGTCGTTCTTCTTCCGGTTGCGTCCGGAGCCACCCGAAAACGCCGTCCCTCCCGATTGTCCCTCCGTCCCGCCGACCATTGCGATCAGTTGCTCCACGAAGACCTGCATCTGGGCGGACTGGGCGTTCATCTCCTCCGACGCCGATGCCGACTCCTCGGCGCCGGCGGCGTTTTGCTGCGTCACCCTGTCGATCTCCGAAACAGCCCTGTTCACCTGTTCGGCCCCCAGCGACTGCTCCTGGGATGCGGCGGTAATTTCGGCAACGATCTCCCCGACCCTCTTCGAGTGAGCTACCACCAGCTCAAACGACTGATTGGCCTTCACCACGATTTCGGAACTGCCCTTGACCTTCTTCACGGTGGCTTCGATAAGGTTTGCCGTATTCCTTGCCGCCTCGGCCGCCCTCATGGCCAGGCTCCTCACTTCGTCCGCCACCACAGCGAATCCCGCTCCCGCCTCGCCGGCCCGGGCGGCCTCGACCGCCGCATTGAGGGCCAGCAGGTTCGTCTGGAATGCGATCTCATCGATGGTCTTGATGATCTTCGAAGTATCCTCGCTCGCCCTGGAAACTTCCTCCATCGAGGTGCTCAGTTCGCGCATGGCCCCCAAGGATTCATCGATGACTTGCATCGTATCGTTCATGAGCGTATTTGCCTGGCCGGCGTTCTCCGCATTCTGCCTGGCGGTGGAAGCCATCTGCTCCACGGCCGATGATGTCTCCTCCAGGGCGGACGCCTGCTGCGATGCGCCGTCCGCAAGGTCCTGGCTTGCCGACGCTACCTGGGAGGACGCCGCGGCCACCTGGTCGGCCCCTTCGCCAAGCCCCTCGATGATGCGCCGCAGAGGCCGCGTGATGCTGATGGTGATCAGAATACCCGTGCCTATCCCGATGATCACGGCCACCACAAGTCCGGCTATCAGGATGGACGAGATGGAAGAAACCATTTCGGTGATGGTTTTGGTCGTCATTTCCTGGCCGGCGACCGCGTTCCCCCTGGCGACTTCCAGCACCTTATCCGCCGTTGCCTGCCTGCTTCCCGCAAGGTCCTCGACCTCTTTCAGATTCTTGAGCGCATCGTCGATGGCGGTCCTATACAGCCGGGCCGATTCACTGATGGTTGCAAGCTGCTTCAGGTTGGCTTCCTCGCTGGTCTTCGATTTCAGTTCCTCTATCTTTTTGTCGATCTCCCCGAAGTGCTTCATCGCATCTCCGACATAAGAAGTGTCGCGTAGCGCCTGCGACTTAAAATTCGCCACCCGCACCCAATTGCCCCGATCGACAATGTCGTTGATGAGACCGATCTTTCCGAGCCGCACCGCAAGCGAACCCGCTTCGGAGCCGGACTGGATTTCCTTTTGCATCTTCGCGGTCTGAGAGGAGAGATACTCGTAGGCGGCTTTCATGAAGGTTTCCGCCGCATCGTTCATCCTCCCGCGGTCTCCTGCTATGGCGTCGTTTTCGGCCGCGGTCCGGTCCACAAGCTGCTTGTAGGCATCCACCCCCGACTGCATCTCGTTCATTCCCGCGTTGAGCTTGACGAGTTCAGGGTATTTGGCCCCCAGGTCCTTCCCGTCCTTCAGGTATTTCTCCACCTCGCCCAGGTTCTTCTTCCCCTCGGCCAGGTACGCCTTGTCCCCCGTAAGGCCGAAACCGCGCATGGCGTACATCGTCAGAAGCGAGTAACGCTCGAGATTATTGGATATCTGTATCTGGGGCATGAACTCGTTGACGAGTCTGCCGGACGTCTCATCCATCCTCTCGATGTTCCAGAGCGCCAGCCCCCCGAGACCCAGTACGACAGCGATCATGATCCCGAAGCCCGTAGCCATTTTCATCCCGAGTTTCATTCTCTTCATTGTGACTGTCCTTTCCGTCCGATACCAATCTCTCCGGAAATCAAACGTCTAATCCGACATCTCTCCGGGCCCGGCGTCCACATTGACCGTTCCGCACTTCCGCTTCCGGGTATTCATTATCGCCCTGCTCGCTTCCACGATCGTCCGAGTCGACTGGATGATCCGTTCCATGAACCGTTTCACCTCTTCGGGCTTATCCAGCACCGTCAAGGCCATCTCCGCGCTCCCGCTGATGCACAGGAGCGGACTGTCGATCCGGTGAATCAGCTCTGGAAGCAGGCAATCGCAATTACCGGAACCGGCGCACTGTTCCATCCGTTCCCTTGCTTTCTCGATTTCCCGCACCAGCCGGTCCAGGGTAAAGGGCTTCTCGATGAAGCTGTCGCAACGGTATCGAAGGGCCTCGACGATAAGTTCCTTTTGCCCGTACGCGGTCATCATAATGACGGGAAGATTGCCGTAATGCTCACGAATCCTTTTCAAAAGCTCCAAACCGGTCATCACCGGCATTGCGTAGTCGGTAATCACCAGGTCGATCCCACTGCCGGCGCCGGAACAGTCTTGAAGCCGGCTCAGCGCATCCTGCCCTCCCAGCGCAAGCTGAGCATCATACCCCCTGCTTCTGAGGCCTCGTTTCAGACTTTCGAGTTGTACGATCTCATCGTCCACGATCAAAATATTCATATTACCCCTTCCTTATCGAAGGGTTGCAGGTTGCCGGTTACGAATTGCGAGAGCGGATACTCGCAGTCGGGTTGCGTGTTACGAGCGCGGGCGCTCCCGGGCTGCGGGCGTACCCGGGCCGTGAGTTGCGCGCTGCGGGTTCAGGCGCCGGTAAACGACCGGCGCGCTTTCATTGCACATGCGCGCCCTCGGAAGTGACTATTGCAATCAGGATCAACGGTTTACGACCAGCGTTCGATTGTTCGCCCTGACAGTCTGGCAATCCTTGTGCCATACTGAAGTATTGAAAGGGTAGAAAAATATAGCGGGAAAACAGGAGGTTAGATGTGTAAAATCCTGAATCGGCGAACAGCGCCGAGAGCGCTTCGAAATCCGCGACGGTCCAAGTTGGCGCACCCACATGAAATTTCACACTGATTTCATTAGATTACAGTAGATACTACCATATTGGCATAGTTCATTTTGGACATGGGCGACGTATTACCGGACGCTATCTGGAGCGGGTGCTACGTCACCCCGTAGGAATCGAGCTTTCTGCGCAGGGTATTGAGGCCTATTTCCAACAACTTTGCGGTCTGGACCTTGTTTCTTCCGGTTTGATCGTAGACTTTCAGAATGTGCGCCTTCTCCACCTCCGCCAGGGAGACGGCCGAAACTTCGACATTCGCTCCATTCTTCCTTACGGATGCGGGCTTTCGAAGGATCATGCGGTTCGGCAGGGCGTGGGCGGTGATGGGACCGCCCCCGGCCAGGTTCGCCGCGGCCTGGATGATGGACCGGAGTTCCCTGATATTGCCGGGGAAGTCATATTCCATAAGAGCGGCCACCGCCGTTTCATCGATTCCGGTGATCCCGGCCGCGCCGCGGAACTCCTCCACAAAGGTTTCGGCCAGCACGGGCACGTCCTCGATTCTCTCCCGCAAAGGAGGAAGGTGGAGCCAGGCCCCCTTGAGGCGATAGTAAAGGTCTCTTCGAAACCGGCCCTTGGATATCAACCTGGGAAGGTCTTCGTTCGTGGCGGCCACCAGGCGGATATTGGTCTTTTGCACATTGCTGGCCCCGAGCTTAATGTATTCCCCCTCCTGCAGCACGCGCAGCAGCTTTCCCTGCAGGTCCGCGGGCAGATTTCCTATTTCGTCCAGGAACAGGGTGCCGTTGTTCGCATACTCCAGGTACCCCGCCCGCTCCCTGTCCGCCCCGGTAAATGCTCCCCTGGTGTGACCGAAGAACTCGGCATCGAAGAGGCTCCCCGTCAGCGAAGCCATATTCACCGGCATGAAGGGATGCCTGGCGCGGGGGCTCGCCACATGGACGGCCCTGGCCAGAAGCTCCTTCCCCGTGCCGCTCTCCCCGGTGATCAGGATGGGAACGTCGCTGGCCGCGTGCAGTTCGGCTTCTCGAAGTATGCCCAAAATCCTGGGCGATCTGGTCACGATCTGTTTGAATGCGTCGGGATTGGAAAGTCTCGGGACCGCGGACCCCTTCTTGAGGTCCAGGATATCAAGAAGGCGTTTGCGTTCCTGGGCGTGATTGATTTTCAGAATCAGATCACCCCTGGAAACGGGCTTCGTCAGGTAGTCGTAGGCGCCCTTTCGCAAGCACTCCACAGCCACCTGCGCCTCGTTCAACGCCGAAACCATTATGCATTCGGTAGTGGGGCTGTGGCTCTTGATGAACTCCAGCAGATCCAGCCCGTTCATGCCCGGCATCGTAATGTCTATGAGCGCTACGTCGAAGGATTCTCCTCTTTCGAACAGCGCGCGGGCTTCCCGCGGGTCGCTCTCGGTACGCACGTCCCTGTGCCCGCCGGTGATAAGCCCTCTGCGGACGCTGTCCAGAAAATCCCTTTCGTCGTCAACGACCAGGATCCTGGCGCTCATGGCGCAGCCTTCCCGATACGGCAGATCTTGCGCATTGTCTTATCGCCCCTGCATACCCCTCATGAAGGCAAGAACGTTTTCGCCCAGCACCTGGTGGTTGTATCCGCCCTCCAGGGCGGCGAAGCACCCGATTCCCAGCCTCTTGCAGGTCTGATGCACCATCCGCCCCATGGCCCGGTAGTCCTCCGTGCGCAGAAGACCGCCCCAGTCGAGCCTGTGATTGTCGAAGCCGGCGGAAACACCGATGATGTCCACCTTCGCCGCGGCCAGATCTTCCTCCACCGCCTTGAGGTAACTCTCGCGGTCCTGTTGCTGGGGATTGTGAATGGCGACGTACCCTTTGTCCCTCAGGATGTTCACCGTTCCGTCTCCGTAGTGGAGGTCGAAGTCGAGGATGTAAGCGGTCTTGATGAGCCCCTTGCTCCTCAGGTGCTCCATCGCGACGGCCATGTTATTGAAATAACAAAAGCCCCACGAACTGTCGGAGCTTGCGTGGTGGCCCGGCGGACGCACCAGCGCGAAACACGGCTCGCTCATGCCCGTGACTGCCGCCTGGATCGTCGCCCCCGCGGCCAGCGCCGCGATATCGTAAAGGTTCTGCCCCATGGCATAGTGGATTTGAGATACCGTGTGCACGGCTTCTATGCTGCTCCTGTCGGCCGGGACGGCTTCGACGAACTCGGCTTCGTCCCGGATGACGTCCAGGACGGCCTTGATCCTGCCGGGGGCCGCCGCCGGATCGTGCGTGTACGACTGGTGAAAATCCTCGTGCGTTACGACCTTCATCATGGGTTGCTCTCTCCTCGTGAATGGTCCAATCCCACAACCCCATGAAACGGCTTGATCCCCCGGGTTATGGCGACTACAGCGGTCGCGGCCCAATCAGCAGGGCCGTCGAAACGACCTTTGTCAACATCCAGATCGCGGACGCGGACAGCCATCTTTCAACAGGACGGTCGAAAAGGACCGTTACTTTGGGACGGAATTCCTCGTCTCCCCTCCACATCAGATAATACAGCGGAACGCGGGGAAACGGCAACAGCATATACCCGATATCGGCCATATCCACCGCCTTTCCATCCAGGTATTCGGCGGCCTCCTTGAAAGCTTCCGGAGCGTTGCCGTAGCGTTCCAGGAGCGGGTCCAGGCGGATGGCGTGCTGGTCTTTGAAATAGTGAGCCTCCTTCAGGTCCTTGACGCTCACGATGTCTTTGCCGAACGGGTACACGGTATCGACATTCGTAAGGTACAACAGGGTGACGATTTCCAGGAGCGGATCGTCCAGTTCATCCCACCCGCCATCCTTGCCGGTCTTGAGGCAGCGGTCCTCGATGTCGACGAGTATGTCCCTGTTCAGGGAACGCAGCACCAGTCCTCGGGAGCCGTGAGGTGTTGCGAAGGTAATGTTGCAAAGCACGCTCAAATCGCGCTCTCCGAGCTTTTCCCAATATTCCGGCGGCACATCCACGAGCGTCCGGTTCGGGCTGACGGCGGGCGGTCTATCATTGCGACGCCGCTCCTGCATCCGCAGGAACCCCTCACTGTAGGGATAAGGCCCGGAACCGAAGTTCTCGCAAGGAAACGAATTACAGTCCCTGAGGCAGTATTCGATCCGGTTCAGACGAGCACACGCCAGGATCGAGCATTCTCCACCGAAGATTCTCTTTTGCGCCACGAGCTTTGCGGAAGCCTCCACGCTGTTGCCGGGACCGCAACTCGAACAGATATCCAGAAGCCTCAATTTACAAACATCGCAGTTTATCCCGCATGCTCCGGTCGGCACTGGCCTCTCCTTCTCTTTATTTTCTCTTTTCGTATTCTTTCGCGCCTTTTGCGGCAAAAAAGCCTTCAGCGCTACCGCCCTGTTCTACCGGCACACATCCACCTCACGCCCCCCCGTGATGTCCAAGAGCTGGTCCACCGTGACGGGAGTCGCGGAATGATCGTTGCCGGCAGCCGCATAAACCCGTGGAAAACGGCGCATCGAAGAATCCAGCAGGACCCGCAACCCCTCGGGAAGTAGAAACGGACAAACTCCGCCCGGAGCATAACCCGTATGACGAAAGACCTCTTCGGCTTCCGGCAGGCGCGCTTTTCCGCTGAGCCCAGCTTCCTTCTTGAGTCTGGACGTTTTGATCCTCACATCCCCAGAAGTGACGACCATCACCGGCCTGTCTCCCACAATGAACAATATGCTCTTGGCGATTTCCGCGGGGGTGCAGCCCACCGCGTCGGCCGCGGCCCGTGAATCCGGCGTGGGATCGGCAAACTCCTGAACGTCTATGTTATGCTGAGCCAAAAAACGCTTCACATCGGCAATTGTCGGCATGGCGCGATTCATCCTTTCCATGGCGGTAGTGTGTCCGGAAGCTCGAAGATGGTTCCTCACGGCTGAGTCGCCGCCGAACGCTTCCGTATCGCCGTACACTCTGCCACTAAATACCGGGACTTTCAATATCTGAATGCGATGTGGATAATAGATTGGGGGGAGTGGGTGAATGGGGGAGGAAGTGTTCACCCGGATAAGATCTCTGTATTCATAATAAAACGCTGGAGCATTCCGACACCGCGCCGGGAGTCGTGCGAGCCGGTTCCAGGCCCAATACCTCTTAGAAATGCTTGTTGGCGCGCATAAGCGTTGGGCCGGCTTCCCCGTTCGTGCTCGATAGGCATCGTCGAAGCACGAACGGGGAAGCCGGCCCTCTATGAGCGCCGACAAAATATCCAATCACGCAACGCCGTCACGAGCGAAGCAGGTTGGAGACCCGCCGCTCGAACTCCTCCCGGGGTACGGCCCCCGGGATACGGTCCACAATCCGAGACCCGTTGAACAGGAGCAGCGTCGGGGTCCCCTGCACGCCATACCTGGACATCAGGTCTGGATTTTCATCGGTGTTTACCTTGACGAACTTGGCGCGCCCCGTGAACCGGCCGGCAACCGCTTCGAACACCGGCGCAAAACTGCGGCAGTATCCGCACCAGGGAGCCCAGAACTCAACGACCACGGGCCCCGGAAAATCCAGGACTTCACGCTGGAAGGTACGGTTCGTCACATCAACGGAGCGTTCCGGGTAAAACATCGATGTCGAAAGAGATGTCTTGCATTTTGCGCAAATGGGGCGGTCATGTCGCCTGTCTTCTCGAACACGATTCTTCACCCCGCACTTCGGACATACGGCAATCAGATTTGCGTAATTCATCTTCCCCCCATCCCATGTTGCTCTCTACGGTTTTCTCTAAACATAAGATGAGTCCAATGACGCGCAAGCCTGCGATCGAGCCGTTTTGCCCGACAAAGGCGTGGCTCCCGAAGCCGCATCTCCATGGGCATCCGTCGCCCGCCCGGCACATTCCCATTCCCCGACACGGCATATTACCCGGCGGCCCGGGCGACTCGCTGCCCGGGTCCGAAGGACAAAAGGCGCGCGTGGGGGCTCTCGTCGTGCGCCCGTCCCGGCGCGACAGCCTTTCAGATGTCGCGAAAACGGAGCCGCCGGGTATGGGAACAGTTCCTCAGTGAACCGGATCGAGCATGACTTTTATCCATCCCTGCCGGCGCTCATCGAAGGCCTTGTACGCATCGACCGCGGAACTGAACGGCTCCGCGTTGCTGATGATCTTCGAAGGGTCGGCGGCGCCGCTCTCCACCAGGTCGATAAGCTCGGGGATATACTTTCGATGGTTGCAGTTGCCCATCTTTATGGTCAGGTTCTTGTTCATCGCCATTCCGATCGGGAATGTCTTCACCGTCTGCGGATAAACGCCGATGATCGAAAGAGTGCCCGCTTTCGCGAGCGATTCCACCGCCCACGACAGGACCTGGGAAGGAGCGCCGCCGGGATGCCACGCCGCGCCCTGCGTGTGGGTCTCCGGAGCTACCTGCTGCATTTCCTTCTTGAACTCCTCCATCTGCTTGCGGGCTTTCTCGGCAGCCGGTCCCTTCCCGGGAGGCTCGGCATCCACTCCGACGGCATCGATCGCCCGGTCCACGCCTATTCCGCCGGTGAGGCTCTTGATCACCTCGACGGGGTCCTCGGCATCGAAGTCGATCACTTCCGCACCTTGCGAGCGGGCCATTTCCAGGCGGGAAGGTTCATGGTCCACCGCCAGTATGCGGCCGGCGCCCAGGAGGCCGGCGCTGATGATCGTAAACAGACCCACCGGGCCGCATCCGAACACCACCACGGTGTCTCCCGGCGTGATCTCGGCCAGCTCCGCACCGAAATAACCCGTAGGGAAGATGTCCGAAATGAGGATCGCCTGGTCGTCCGCGACGCCGTCGGGAAGCTTCACCAGTCCCACATTGGCGAAAGGTATGCGCGCGCGTTCCGCCTGAAGCCCATTGAACGGACCGGTCATCTTCGGGCCGCCGTAAAACGCGGTCCCCGCGGAAGGTCCGTTGGGATTGGCGTTGTCGCACTGCGAGTAGTATCCGGCGCGACAGTAGGAGCAGTACCCGCACGCAATGGTCGACGGGATGACGACCCTGTCTCCGACTTTGAGGTTGCGCACATTATGGCCGATCTCCTCGACGACCCCCACTCCCTCGTGCCCCAGGATCGTTCCTGGGATCATGGAAGGCATGGTTCCCCGAATCATATGTAAATCCGTCCCGCAGATGGCGCTCCTCGTGATTCTCACGACGGCATCCGTGGGCTCCTGGATTTTCGGCTCGGGCACATCCTCGAGGCCGATTTCGCCTATCGAATGAAAAACGACTGCTTTCATATTCTCTCTCCTTTCGACTGTTGATTCTTTAGCATATCAATGCCCGCGGACGGATGACATGGGGTATGCATTTAGATTTAACCTATAATTTCCTGTAGTTACAAATCAATGCAATACCCCTGAGCTGCGAGCGAAAACCGGATTGAGTCTTGGGCTTCCTATCGGCCGGATACTGAGTGGATGGTGGGGAATGCAGTTTATTGCTCACGCGGAGACAGTGAAGTCGAAAGACTTCACGGCGGCTTTCACGGCTCCGTCTCAAGAACGGTGAATTCGTATGTATTACCCATCACATGCAATTACACCACATTTTGGTATGCTTCATGCTTAAAGCTATCCGTGATGGGAGTGGCAAGCACCAGCGCATCGACAGGCGTTATCGTTTTCATGCGCGGAGTTTGCGTTCATGCCGGAAACACCATTAGGAGGGTAAGATTATGAGAAAGGTACAGGTTCTGTTGCTCGCAGTATGTGTTGCAATTACTTTCAGCGTTTACACCACTGACGCGGGCGCCGATGCATTGAGCGACAATAGCCGCTTCATGTTGGCGCAGGGTCCGCCGCCACCGCCGCCGCGTACCCCTGATGCGAAAACGGTTGATAAGATCAAGGAACTCGAGAGGAAATTGCAGCAGGAAAAAAACCCTGCCGTAAAGAAGAGACT
>CAYOVG010000011.1:0-45932 GCA_964407285.1 uncultured Syntrophobacteraceae bacterium | reverse complement strand
TGCGGGTTGCGGGTTGCGGGTTGCGGGTTGCGGGTTGCGGGTTGCGGGTTGCGGAGTGTCGCACGGGACTGGGGTTCGTGTCAAGAACTTTTTTATTAAATTCGAAGAGTTTATTCCAAGGAGGGACCCGTGAACGATGGAGATATGCCCGTGATTCACGGGAGCGCAAACCCCCAAATCGAAACGCGCAACTCGCAACGCATTTTACGGGAGCCCGAACTCGCAACTCGTAACCCGCAACCCGCAACGCATTTTGCGGGAGCCCGAACCCGCAACTCGAAACGCGCAACCCGCAACGCGTTTTACTTCCCCGCCAGTTCCCGCGACCGGAGTGTGGCTGCTTCCACGGCGCGCATCAGAGTCCCACGCACTCCGTTTTCCTCCATGATCGCGAGTCCGCGAATGGTGGTGCCTCCGGGCGATGTGATGAGGTCTTTCAGTTCGCCCGGATGCTTCCCGGTTTCCTGAACCATTTTGGCTGTGCCGAGGGCCGTCTGCACCACGAGTTCGCGGGCTACGGGACGCGGAATTCCCATGAGCACGCCGGCGTCGATCATGGATTCGAGGATCAGCAGGAAGTAGCCCGGTCCGCTGCCGCTAAGACCCGTTACCGCGTCCATCGACTTTTCCTCCACTTCGATTGCCGTGCCGACCGCGCCGAACAGGGTAAGCGCCTTGCGCATACTATCGTCCGTCACATGGGGTCCCCTGGAAAGGGCCGAGGCTCCCTGAAGAACCAGCGCCGGAGTGTTGGGCATGACGCGTACGGCGGGTATTCCTTCCGGGAGTGCGTCGCAAATCGAGGAAAGCGCGATGCCCGCTGCTATGGATATAATAAGGGGCGAGTGCGCCACGTGGGAGCGCAGTTCGGACAGTACTTCCGCCATGTTTTGCGGTTTCACCGCAAGGATGACGGTGTCGCAGGCCCGCGCCAGTTCGGGAATGCTTCGGCAGGGCGTGATGCCGTAGTTTTGCGCGAGGTAGCGGGCTCTGGATTCGAGCACATCGAAGGCGTGAATTTGCCGCGCCTTCAGCAGGGATGCCCCGATCATCCCCTTGATGAGGGCTTCGCCCATGTTTCCACCGCCAATAAATCCAATCTGGGAGTTCTCAATCACTGCTATTCCTCCTTCGGCAGCATGAAGAGACGGAAATAATCGCGAAAACAGCTTTATACCTGTTTCCGGCGAACAAATCGAGGTCTGTTGCAGTTCCGTCATGAGATTGTGAAGCAAGTTACTAGATTTCATGTTGACACGCAAGCCATATTCCGTTAGTTTCATGGTGCATTCGGGACGTTAGTGTTGCGATATCCCCTCTTGGTTCAACCTGTGGCTGTCTGGAGGTATGCGTTTGAGAATCAAGGAAAAAGTCCTCATCATCGATGGCAAGTGTGATTTTGACGATGCGATGACCACGGCGTGGCGACGGGTTGGTTGGGCGACCTGCCCGGCCGGCGCCCGCGGGCTGTTTTCCGAGGGGATACGGGTGTGCGGTTGCCGGTGCGCCGGGGACGGGGGGGTTCCCGCGGACGGGTTCTGAGGTGGAGGCTGGGGGTAGCCTTGTGAAATTATACACAAATTCCCGCCGATGCTCCTGCGGCTTATGGGCTTTCCGACATGCCGAGGGAGTGTTCGGCTCATTTATATTTGGGTTGGGAAAGGCGGGTATGGGGGCCTGCCGGCTTGTTGCGGCGGCCGCGATGGCTGATCCAGGAAAGACCGTGGGCGTGGCGCGCGGGAAAGGATAGGAGTAAAAAGGCAGTCAGGCAAGGGCACGATATTTTTCGTATATACCAACAATTACATATGAAGGGGAGCGCCGTGAATTTCCACTATGCACGAATTTTCACTTGACGTTGCTGGGATCTTGTGCGAAAAATCACTCCACGTTAATAGCCTTACCAGAGGGCGTTTTTTGGTCATCTTCCTGAAATAAATAATGGAGTAACGCATGGAGTTTAACCTTCAAGACGTGGATTCAATTATCGACCACTGGGGACCAAAGCCATCTTCGCTTCTGCAGATCATGCTCGACATCAACCACAAGTATCACTACTTGCCGAAGGAGAGCGTGGACCGCGTGTCGGAGCGGCTGAAGATGCCCCTTGGGCATGTGTACAGCGTCGCAACCTTTTTCAAAGTATTTAGCCTTAAGCCGCGGGGCCGCGTGATCATGCATGTGTGCACGGGTACCGCGTGCCACGTCAAAGGCACCCCGAAACTTCTCGATCGGCTGGCGCAAGATATGAAATTGCTGCCGGGCGAAACCACGGAAGATCTCGCAATTACCTTGGAAACAGTCAACTGCGTGGGTGCTTGTGCATCAGCGCCGGTGGTGGTGGCGGATGGCGTGACCTATGCTGAGGTGACACCCAATGCGATCAGCAAGCTCGCCAAAGAGTTCAAAGAGAAAAAAGATTAGAGAAGAAAGAGGTCTAGGGAAAAGCCATGAAGCGGCTTAACAGTGCTAAAGATCTGGAAAAACTGCGGCAAGAGGCTGTAGCGAAACGGAAAGGGCTGAAGAAGTATCTGCGCGTGTGCTCGGGTACGGCCTGCCATAGCCAGGGCGGTGAGCCTCTGATTGCGGCCTTTGAGAAGTACATCGAGGAGCACAACCTTTCGGCGGACTACATGATCAAGTCTACCGGCTGCAACGGCTTCTGCGCTCAGGGTCCCATTGTCGTTATCGAGCCGGACAATATTTTCTACGCTCGCGTGAAGGCTGACAGGGTTCCCGAGGTCATGGAGAAGTCGGTTCTCGGCAACGAGATCGTCGAAGACCTGGTTTACGTGGAGCCTGCTACGGGCAAGAGGATCCTTCATGAGAAGGAAATTCCTTTCTTTGCGGGGCAGAATCGTACCATTTTCGCGGATACGGCCCAGAATCACGTTCACGACATCGAGGACTACATCAGCCGCGGCGGATATTCCGCGTTGGCCAAAGCCCTCACCATGAAGCCCGAACAGATCATCGAGGAAGTGAAGATCTCGGGACTCAGGGGTCGTGGAGGCGGCGGCTTCCCCGCGGGTACGAAGTGGGAGTCCTGCCGCAAGGCGACAACCAACGACATCAAGTACGTCATCTGCAACGCGGATGAAGGCGACCCCGGCGCGTACATGGACCGCTCCGTCATGGAGGGTAACCCTCACCAGGTCATCGAGGGCATGATCATCGCGGCGCTCGCGATCGGCGCCAGGGAAGGCTACATCTACTGCCGTTTTGAGTATCCCCTGGCAGTCAAGAACACCGGGTGGGCCATCGAGCAGTGCAAGCAGTACGGCCTGCTGGGCGAGAATATTCTGGGGACGGGCTTCAGTTTCGACATGTACATCAACCGCGGCGCCGGCGCATTCATCTGCGGTGAGTCCACGGCTCTGATGGCGTCTCTCGAGGGTAAGATCGGCGAGCCTCGCGGCAAGCATATCCATACCGTCGATAAGGGTCTGTGGAACCGGCCCAGCAATCTGAACAACGTGGAAACCTATGCCAACGTTCCTCTCATCATCAGCGAGGGCGGCAAGGCGTACGCCTCCGTCGGGACCGAGCGCAGCAAGGGCACCAAGATCTTCTCCCTGGTCGGTAAGATCAACAACTGCGGCCTGGTGGAAGTGGCGATGGGTACTCCGCTTCGCCAGATAGTCTATGAAATCGGCGGCGGTATTCCCAATGGCAAGGGGTTCAAGGCCGTTCAGACAGGTGGTCCTTCGGGCGGATGCGTGCCGTTGAACCTGATCGACCTTCCGGTGGATTTCGAGAAACTGAAAGAAGTCGGCTCCATGATGGGGTCGGGCGGTATGATCGTTCTCGACGATGAAACCTGTATGGTGGACGTGGCCCGCTACTTCCTGAACTTCCTGGTGGAAGAATCCTGCGGCAAGTGCGTTCCCTGCCGGGTGGGCGTAAAGAGAATGCACGAGATCGTGTCCGGCATCTGTAATGGTGAAGGAAAACCGGAGGATATCGATCAGCTCGAGCAGCTCTGCCATACCATCCAGGAAGCGGCCCTCTGCGGTCTGGGCAAGAGTGCTCCCAACCCGGTTCTGAGTACCCTCAGGTACTTCCGGGATGAATACGAAGCCCACATCAACGAGAAACGTTGTCCGGCTAAGGTGTGCAAGCCTCTCATCAAGTTCGTCGTCAACGAAGAGAAGTGTACGGGTTGCGGTCTGTGCCGCCGGAAGTGCCCCGAGGGCGCCATCTTCGGCGAAAAGAAGCAGAAGCATATCATTGAAGACGAATTCTGCGTACGCTGCGGTGTGTGTATCGAGGGCTGCAAGTTTGGTGCGATCTACGTAGAGTAGCATGGGAGAATGGCATGTTGCCAAAAGAGCTTTTGTACGATTTCCTTGCTGTTGGCTTCTACCTGCTGGTGGGGGTGATCTTCGCGGTGGTCCCTCTCATCCTTTCGTCCCTGATAGTACGAAAGAGTGAGGGCGCGAAGAGGGATGAGACTTACGAAACCGGTATGGCTACCATCGGTAGCGCGTGGATTCAGTTCACCGTTGCATACTACATCTATGCGCTCATCTTTCTCGCATTCGATGTCGATGTTCTCTACCTTTTCCCGGTAGCGTTGGCCTATGGCAAATATGCTATGCGTGACCTTGTAGAAGTTGTCCTGTTTGTGGGCATCTTGTCGCTGGCTATCGTCTATGCCTGGCAAAAAGGAGTATTTGAGTGGAAAACGAGAGAATAGAACCGGTTATCAAGTTTGCCCTGTTGGATGATCTTTTAAACCTCGCCAGGGCTAATTCCCTCTGGCCCATGACATTCGGCCTTGCATGCTGCGCTATCGAAATGATGGCCGCGGGTGCTTCGCGGTTTGACCTGGATCGTTTCGGAGCGGGCGTGTTCCGGCCGTCTCCGCGCCAGTCGGACGTGATGATCGTGGCGGGCACCATTTCGAAGAAAATGGCCCCCGCGATTCAGATGTTGTGGGACCAGATGCCCAACCCGAAGTGGTGCATCGCGATGGGCAATTGCGCCATATCCGGCGGGCCGTTCGAATATGACGGGCAGTATGCGATCGTGCCGGGCGCGCACTTCATCGTGCCGGTCGATATCGTCGTTCCCGGTTGTCCGCCGCGGCCCGAAGGCCTGATCCAGGGCATCCTGGCGCTGCAGGACAAGATCACCGGGGGTGAGGATAACAACCTGATCAGGCGCTTCCGGCGGGCAGGAGGTAAGAAGTAATCATGGCGAAAAAGGATGAACTTTCTCAGAAGCTGAAAGCTCTGGCGCCGGGAGACGCCTTTGGAGCGGGCGACCCGCGCGCCGCTACGGCATTCTCGGTTCAGGTACCCGTGGAGAAGCTGAGAGATGCGGTGAGCGCATGCGACGCGGCGGAATTTTTCCTGGAGTCCCTGGCGGGTCTGGATTTCGAGGACACCCTGGAGCTGGTTTACCACTTCAACGCTTATGAGCCGGGTTCCCGGATAGCGTTGCGGGTCCTGGCGCCTCACGGAAAAGCGGTCCCCTCCATTTGCGACATAGTTCCGGCCGCGGCCTGGTACGAGCGGGAAAATCATGACTACTTCGGGATTGTTTTCGAAGGCAACCCCGACCTGCGGCCCCTCCTGCTTCCTGAGGATGCGGACTTCAATCCGTTGAGGAAAACCTTTGGAAAAGTAGTTGCCTATCATAAACGGGAAGTGATCTATGGCTGAACAAATGCAAGCACCGATTGTAGACCAAAAGTACCGCTTGAACCTGGGACCTCAGCATCCTAGCACCCACGGCGTGCTCAGGATCCTGCTGGATATGGATGGTGAGTACATCATCGAAGCGGACCCGATCGTCGGATACGGCCATCGCGGTCACGAGAAGATGGGTGAGAATCGTCCGTACAAGCAGTTCTTCGCCAATGCGAGCCGCCTGGATTATCTCTCCGGGATGATCTACAACCACGGATATGCACTGGCGGTAGAGAAGCTGGCGGGGATCGAGGTTCCCGAGAGGGCCAAATATATCCGCGTGATCTGCTCGGAGTTGAACCGTATTTCCAGTCACCTCCTGTGGTTCGGCGCATATGTCATGGACCTTGGCGGATTTACCCCCTTCCTTTACGCATTCGACGATCGCGAGCAGATCCTGGATCTCCTCGACAGCGTGTCCGGCTCCCGCTTGACCTACTCCTACTGCCGTTTCGGCGGAGTGGCGAAGGATATCGATGCGAAGTTCGTGGCGACCGCCAGGGCCTTCCTGCAGAGACTGCGCGGCCGGTTCAAGGACTATGAGAGCCTGGTTACCAAGAACGTCATTTTCATCCATCGTACCCGCGACGTCGGTGTGATCACGAAGGAGCAGGCGAGGAAATTCGGCGTGACGGGACCGTCTCTCAGGGCCTGCGGCATTCCTTACGATATCCGTAAGGTGGAGCCCTACGAGATTTACGACCGGTTCGATTTCGATGTTCCGGTAGGGTCCAACGGCGATGCGCTGGACAGATATATAGTACGGTTCCGCGAGATGGAGCAAAGCTGCCGGATCATCGAGCAGGCGCTCAATCAGTTGCCCGAAGGTCCTTACAACAACGAGAAGGCGGCCTTCAACGTAGCGCCTCCCAAGGGAGAAGCGTATGTGGCTTTTGAGAGCGCGCGTGGATCGACGGCTTACTACATCGTGAGCGACGGCAGCCAGGTTCCCTACAGGCTGCGCATCAGGGTTCCCAGTTTCGGAAACCTCCATGTGTTGACCGAGACGCTCAAGGAAACCCTCGTTGCCGATGCTATCTCCATCCTGGGCAGCATCGATATCGTCGTACCCGAAGTTGATCGATAAATACTCTCATGACGTGGCTGACCCGGTAAACGATAGCCAAAGGAGAGCAAATAGTTATGGAGCAGTTTTTAGCTAACGCATCCGCAACGGATTGGTTGCGCATAATAGTCGCTCTGGTCCTTGTGCTGGCCTACTCCCAAGTCAATGCCTTGTTTCTGGTATGGCTCGAGCGCAAGGTAGCCGGTCACATCCAGTTGCGACCCGGACCGATGGAGGTGGGCCCTCACGGTATCCTGCAGACCATCGCGGACGGTATCAAACTGGTCGGCAAGGAGCTCATCACTCCCAGTTCGGTGGACAGGAAGCTTTTCATCATCGCTCCGGTCATGGTGTTCATGCCGGTTCTGGTGCCGTTCCTGGTTCTTCCCTTCGGACCCAACATGATCATCCGCGACATGAACGTAGGCGTGCTTCTCGTGTTCGCCTTCTCGTCCATCTCGGTGCTGGGTATCCTCGCAGGCGGTTGGGCCGCGAACAACAAGTACGCATTGCTCGGCGGTATTCGTTCGGTAGCTCAGAACGTAGCCTACGAAATTCCGCTGCTGCTGGCGGTCCTGGCCGTGGTTCTCATGACGAACTCGCTGAAGTTCTCCGAAATAGTCGGCGCGCAGGGCAAGGTATGGTTCATCTTCCTGCAGCCCGTTGCGGGTCTGATCTATCTGATCTGCGCGACAGCGGAAACCAACCGCGCGCCTTTCGACATTCCGGAAGCGGAATCGGAACTGGTCGCGGGGTTCCATACCGAATACAGCGGTATGAGATTCGGCCTTTTCTTCCTGGCGGAATATACGAACATGCTCATCGTGAGCGCGGTCGCCACGAGCGTGTTCTTCGGCGGGTGGCATGGGCCTTTCGGATATGACCTCGGGATTCCGGGCGTCGTATGGTTCCTGCTGAAGACCTATGTACTGATCTTCGTAATCATGTGGGTACGTTGGACTTTTCCGCGAGTCAGGTTCGATCAGTTGATGAACTTCTCGTGGAAGGTGATGATCCCACTGAGCCTGGCAAATTTGATTGTCACGGCAGCAGTCATGAAATTCTTCTAAGTAGATTGGGAAAGAGGACCTATGAGCTACTGGAAAGAAATCGTAGAAGGTGGCTGGAGTCTGGTCGACGGCATGCGGGTGACTGTGAAGAGGCTCTTCCAACCGCTGGTCACGGTGCAGTATCCCCGTAAGCATATCACCATGACCCCCGCGTACCGTGGACACGTGGAGCTTAAGAGCTTCGCGGAAACAGGCGGGCATCGTTGCATTGCCTGTGGAACATGTCAACGCGCCTGCCCGTCGGGGGTGATCAAGGTTCAGGGCGTGAAGGAACATGCCAAGAGCCCGAAGGTTGTCACGCATTATGTGATAGATTACACAAGATGCAGCCTGTGCGGTCTTTGCGTTGAATCCTGCCCTACCGAAACCCTGGCCTTCTCCAGTGAGTACGAGATGGAAGGCGTATCGCGCTGGGACGGTGTAATCGACCTGCTCGAGCGCTTTGAGGAGGGGAGGAGATAATGGAGATTCTTGTAGTCGAAACCTTTGCTCAAATGGCGTTTTGGGTCGTGGTTGGATTGACGCTCGCAGGAGCGTGCATTGCGGTGTTTCCCAAGAACATCCTGTACAACGTTCTGGGACTGGCGCTCGCATTGACGGGAGTCGCAGGGTTCTACCTGTTTCTCGGCAGTATGTTCATCGCCTTGATGCAGCTCCTGATCTATGTCGGCGCAATCACGATCTCGATCGTATTCGCGATCATGCTTTCGCGCCCCCTTCACCTCGACATTGCGCCTCGCGCCATTCCTAAGGTAGCGTTGGCCGGTTTTGGGTGCGTGCTGGTAATGGCTGCGATGCTCGGTGTCGTCTTCAAGACGAACTGGGCGCCCGCCGCCGAGAGGGGCGCCGATTGGTCCGTCGAGACCATTGGCCATATGCTGCTCACCAAGTATATGTTCTCGTTTGAACTTATCTCGTTGGTGCTGCTTGTGGCCATCATCGGCGCGATTGTTACCGCTGGTTCAAGTCGGAGGTTGAGCTCGTGAATTCATTGAGCGCTTATCTGATGATTTCCGCCGTACTTTTCTGCCTGGGGTTGCTGGGAGTTTTGCAGCGCAGAAACCTCATAGGCATGCTGATTGCGATAGAACTGATGCTGAACGCCGCATCGCTGAACTTCATGGCGTTCAACAGGTTCCTGGCTCCTGAACCGGCTGTCGGTCAGATCTTCACTCTTTTCATTATGGGCATCGCTGCTGCAGAGGCGGCAATTGGTCTGAGTATCATTTTCGCCCTGTTCCGCAGAGTCCGCTCGATCAACATTGAGCGTGCACAGCAAATGAGGGGATAAACGGATATGACGTCGCTTTTTAATGATCCGGTTTTATTCGCAGCGGCAGTTGGCACCGGCCTACCGTTTCTGGCCATGGCTGTAATCCTTATATTCACGCGGCACGATCAGAAGCTTTCGTGCACGATCTCCATATCCGCGATATTGACGGCCTTCCTTTGCGCCGCCTATCTGCTGATTAAGTTGTGGGATGCCGGTCAACCGGTTGAATACAAGTGGGCCTGGCTGATTGCCGATACCATCAAGATACCCTTCGGGTACCTTCTCGATCCGACCAGCTTGATCATGCTGCTCATCGTGGCGACGATCGCCAGCCTGGTTCAGATCTACTCCCTGGGATACATGCACGGGGACCCGGGCTTCTCCAGGTTCTATGCATGCCAGTCGCTGTTCGCCTGGGCCATGATGAACATGGTTATCGCACCGGGCATGCTTCAGCTCTACATTTTCTGGGAATTGGTCGGTCTGGCTTCCTACCTGCTGATCGGCTACTACTATGAAAAGTGGACCGCGTCCCAGGCCGGCAAGAAGGCCTTCGTTATGACGAGGCTCGGCGACATCGGGTTCTTCCTCGGACTCGTTGTCCTGGTGCTGGGTTTCGGGAACCTCGACATCCTCGAAATGAACCGCGCGGCTCAGGCTGGTGAGATTCCTCACTTCCTGTTGACGGTATCGGCGCTTCTGATCTTCTGCGGCGTTATCGGCAAGAGCGCGCAGTTCCCTCTGATCACCTGGTTGCCGGATGCAATGGAAGGTCCGACCCCTGTCAGCGCCCTGCTCCACTCCGCGACGATGGTTGCGGCGGGCGTTTACATGTTCAGCCGTATCTTCCCGTTCTTTTCCGCATCCCCCGAGGCGATGAGCTTCGCTCTGACCATCGGGACGATCACCATGCTGATCGCATCCACCATGGCCATGGTTACGTTCGATCTCAAGCAGGTTTGGGCGTACTCGACGGTCAGCCAGCTCGGTTTCATGGTTATGGCGCTCGGCGCGGGCGGGTTCTTCCCCGGCGTGTTCCACCTGACCACTCATGCCGGCTTCAAGGCCCTGCTCTTCTTGTGTTCCGGTATCTTCATCCATGAGTTCCACACCAACGACATGAGAGAGATCGGCAAGGGCGGTGGAAGGAACCTGAAGGTTCCACTGATCTGTATGACGATCGGCGCAGCCGCGCTC
Organism: uncultured Syntrophobacteraceae bacterium; assembly: GCA_964407285.1. Lineage (GTDB taxonomy): Bacteria > Desulfobacterota > Syntrophobacteria > Syntrophobacterales > Syntrophobacteraceae > CAYOVG01. The sequence goes on along the minus strand of CAYOVG010000011.1, from coordinate 35,630 downwards.
GCGGGTATCTTCCCCATGTCGGGATTCTTCAGCAAGGAAGCCATTCTCGGTGTGCTGGCGGCTCAGCCGAACAAGATCTGGGTGCTCTCGGGTCTTCTCGGCGCCTTCATGACGGCGTACTACAGCTTCCGTCTTATATTCTTCATCCTCTTCCCGAAAGAGATCGTTGCGCATGCTCACGCTCCCGAGCATCATGTGCACCAGGAAAAGGTTGAACTGATCGAAATCGATCACGACGACCACGGCGCTCACGGCCACGGCGGGCATGAACCCGGCCACGGTGAGGATCTGTTCTGGAAGATGGCTATTCCCTGTGTGATCCTTGCCGCCGTCACCTGCGTGCTCGGGTTCTCCCAGGATGCTCTTCAGGCTTTCCTGATGGGGCATGCCGCTGATGCGCATGCTGCAGCGGGTCATGGTGAACATGCCGGTCACGGCGCGGGACACTACGTGCTGCTCGTAACCGCCGTGAGTTGTGCTCTCGGTGGTCTGGCATTCGCTTACAAGGAATTCGGGAAGGGCGCTCCTCAGTTGGGTTTCCTGCATAAGTACCCAGCCGTGGAAGAGCTTTTCGCTCGCCGCTGGTACATGGACGATTTCTTCCGCAAGTTCCTTGATACGGTTGTCTATGGCGGGTTTACCAACATATTCACGCGTAACGACCGCAGGATCATCGATGGTGGTATCGATGGTTTCTGTAAGTTCACAATAGACGGTGGTCGTGCTCTCAGCTTCCTGCAATCCGGTATGCTGCAGTTTAACTTGCTCATCATGGTTGTCGCGGTCGGGCTGGTGGCACTCTACTTCCTGATTGGCTAAGACGGTGAGTTGGTTGAAACCGAACACGGAAATAGTGTTAACCACTAGAAATTAGCGGACGGGCTTGCTTATGGCTTCGATGGAAATGGCTAGTTTTCCGATTTTGTCGACGATACTTGCGTCGACGATCATACCGCTGCTGGTGATCCTGTTCATACCGGATGACCGCAAATCGTTAATCAAACAGGTGAGCTTGTGGTTTGCCGGAATTGGGCTCATCCTGGACATCTGGCTCTACGTGCAATTCGACATTCAGAAGGGCGGGCTGCAGTTCGTGGAGCGCATCTTGTGGGTGGAGAGCCTCGGCATCTATTGGTTCAATGCCATCGACGGCATTAACGCGCCGATGATGCTCCTGACGGGTATCGTGCTTTTCACGGGCGTACTGACCATGTGGGAGTTGGAAAACAGGGTGAAGGAATTCTTTGCTCTGATATACCTCCTGGTGGCCGGTGTGTACGGCGTGTTCATGAGCATGGATCTGTTCTGGATCTTCGTATGGTACGATGTGTCGCTGTTCCCGATGTATCCTCTCATCGCAATCTGGGGCGGCACGCGTAAGGAATACGGCGCAATGAAGCTCACCCTCTACCTGCTGGCCGGCAGTACGTTGATTCTTCCCGGCATCATCTACCTGTGGGTACAGGGCGGCGCCACCACGTTCGATCTTTTCGAACTGCAGCGCATCGGCTTCACTCCTCATGTGCAGAAAGTGGCTTTTGTCATGCTGTACATAGGCTTCGGAATCCTCGCCGGTGTCTGGCCGTTCCATACATGGTCGCCGGTTGGCCACGTAGCGGCTCCGACGGCTGTTAGTATGATCCACGCCGGCGTTCTTATGAAGCTGGGAGCATACGGCGTACTCAGGCTTGGCATGACGCTTTGCCCTGAAGGCCTTGCCTACTGGGCCGACTTGATGTCACTGCTGGCGACGATAGGCATTGTGTACGGCGCCTTTGTCGGCCTTGCACAGACCGATTTGAAGTACGTCATCGGTTACTCGAGCGTTTCGCACATGGGTATCGTGGGTCTCGGGTTGTCGACCATGACGGTGAACGGAATCAACGGCGCCGTGTTCCAGATGTTCGCTCACGGCGTTATGACGGCTCTGTTCTTCTCCGCGGTCGGCTACATCTACGACCGTACTCACACCAAGGTCATCCCGGATCTGGGCGGACTTTCGAAGACCATGCCGGTTGCCTCGGCATTCTTCATCATCGCCGCTTTCGCCGGTATAGGCGTACCCTGTATGGCGAGCTTCTGGGCTGAATTGCTGGTCTTCATATCGGCGATCAAGGTCTATCCGGTTCGCGGACTTTTTGCGGTGCTTGGTTTGGTAATTAGCGCTTTGTTCATGCTTCGGGTGGTTCAAAAGACCTTCTACGGCGAGAGGAACGAGCGCTGGGCGCATATTCCCGATGTGTCGCTGGCTCTGGCTACTCCGAGAATCATTCTTGTGGGCGTTATCATATTCTTTGGTATCTTCCCCAGGCTGATCGTGGACGTGATCCAGAGTGCGGTCATCCCGTTTGTGAACAGCTTTTAGCCAGATGAGGGAAAGAAGTCGCGATGGATAAATGGGCATTATTTCTCCCTGAAACGTACTATGTGTTGATGGCGGCGGTATTTTTCTTCATGTCGCTTCAACGGACGGTGAATCACAAGCGTCTGCTGAACCTGGCCGTGATACTGTCGGGGATCGGCGTGCTTGTGACGGTGGTTTGTGCGCGTAGTGAAGGGATGCTGTTTTTCGATTCTTACAAGGTCGACTTGTTCAGCCAGGTGTTCAAGGTGCTTCTCGCCATTGGCACATTCTGGGTGATCGCGGTTAGCGGCGAGCTTGAATCGGTCGATGAGAGACAGCGGGCGGAGTATTTCTTCCTTATCCCGATCTGTACGCTTGCAATGATGATGCTGGTCAGCGGTGTCGAGCTTCTTACGATTTACATCTCGATCGAGCTTTCCTCCTACTCTCTGTACCTGCTGGTGCCGATGCGCAAGAAGGCGGACGAGTATGTGGAAACCGGCGTGAAGTACTTCATGATCGGTTCGACGGCGTCGGCTTTCATGATCTTCGGCATGAGCTACCTCTTCGGCATTACTCATACAACCTATGTAGCCGATATTTTGAAGGTTCTCCCGGGACTGATGAGCGAGCCCGCGGCCGTTATCGGTCTGCTTCTCGCCCTGGCCGGGTTCTTCTTCAAACAGGCTCTTTTCCCGTTCCATATGTGGGCTCCCGATGTGTACCAGGGCGCCAACAACCAGGTCACGACGTACATTGCAACGGCATCCAAGATGGCCGCCGCGGCAATGGTGATCCGGTTCGTCGGGTTTTCCGCCGAGCAGAGCCAGTTCTTCACGCAACTGCTGGTGGTCACCTCGATCCTCTCGATGACCTTCGGTAATATGGTCGCCATCATTCAGAAGGACCTCAAGAGGTTGCTCGCGTACTCCGGTATCGCTCACGCAGGGTATATCCTGATCGGTATCTTGAGCATGACCGAGCGCGGTTACGCAAGCGCGATCTACTATGCGATTGGTTACCTTATTATGAATTTCGCCGTCTTCATGGTAGTGATCAAGATTGCAGATGATGGTCGAAACCTGAAGATTAAGGAACTGGCCGGGTTGCACAAGCGTTCGCCTCTGCTCGCGATGACCTTCATGCTTGGGCTTTTCGGTCTGGCCGGAATTCCGCCTACGGTTGGGTTCACTGGTAAGTTCTTGGTTTTCGCGGCTGCAATGGAAAAAGGCTACTTGATGCTGGTGATTATCGGTATGGTCAACGCAACGATATCACTGTACTACTATTTGATAGTCATCAAGGCCGCCTACATGCTGGAGCCGACATCGCCGTTTCCACCGGTCAAAGTGGATTTCTGGACGCGGTCTCTTAGCTACGTGCTGGTGATTGCGATGATATACATTGGTATCTTTCCGAACCAGTTCGTGGAACTGGCCGAGGCAGCGGCAAAAAGCCTGGCGCTGTAAGCCGGCGACCGGTTGAAGCAACCAGGGTTCGGGAACTTTCGTCGGGATAGACTGGTTTGATCGCCATTAGGTCAAACGACATTAAAAAGAGAGCGAAAGACTACCATGATTGGAAGATTAAAAGAACTGACGAGTGATATCCAAAATAAGCCTCAGGCTGCTTGCTGCTGCTCGACTCAGGGGCGGAAGGCGAGGTCCTTCTTCGGTCCGAATCCCGAAGAAGCCGTCGTCGCCATCTGCAATCCAAAGGGCAAGTGCGAGTGGAACTGCCAGGGAGTGCGCAAAGCATTACAGACGGAGATAGACAATCGCCGACTTGAAATCAGCATCGCCAACATAAAGGTGGGATGCGATGGTAAGTGCGAAAAGGGCGCTCTGCTTGGGTTTCCGCATAAGGGCTTCTTCTATAACAACGTTCGACCTGAGGATGTTCCTGAGATAGTGCAGGAAAGCTTCGTGAACGGTTACGTACTGCACCCTTTCCTTTCGTTGAATCCTGTGAGGTCCTACAAGACGGAACTTCTTTACGAGAAGGAAACCGGCACGCTGGCCTCCATGAACGATAACGTTTGTATGGTGCAGGTTGCGAAGTACTTCCTGGACTTCGAGGACGGACTCTCATGTGGAAAGTGCATTCCCTGCCGTATCGGTCTTAAGAGAATGCAGGAGTGCTTCGAGCGGATCATGTCCGGCGAGGGATCTGCAAAGGACATCGAGCAGATCGATATTCTTTGCCGGACCATGATCGAGACGCCCCATTGCAATTTCGCAATGTACAGCTCCAAACCAGTGCTTAGCGCTCTTAAGTATTTCAGCGATGAGTTCAAGGCGCACGCCGAAAAGCAGGAATGCTCGGCCGGCCTGTGCGAGAAATTGGTCGCGATACAGGAAAAGAGAGCAAAAAGGCGAAGGAAATAGTCGGTTTAAGATTTGAGAGCGGACTCCACGGTTCACAGCCAAGGATTTGTTAATCAAAGGGAAAAGTTACTATGGCAAAGGTCACGTTAAAAATCAACGGCCAGGAAGTTACAGTAGAAAAAGGTACCACCATCTTAGACGCTGCAAAGCAAATTGGGGTGTATATTCCAACTTTGTGCTATCACCCCTTCCTGCCTTTGGAAGAAGCATGCCGTATCTGTGTTGTAGACGACGTGCGCAGCGGGTGGTCCACGCAGGTTGCAGCATGTGTTTTCCCTGCACGGAACGGGATGGTGATTGAGACGGATTCGGAAAAAGTGATCGAAGCTCGCAAGACCATTCTTGACCTGCTTCTGTCGGATCACCCCAATGAGTGTATGACGTGTCAGGCAGCCGGCGAATGCGAATTGCAGGACCTGGCGTACAAGTACCATGCAACGCCTGCTACCTACAAGGGCGCGAAGCATGACTACCCGCTCGACAGCGACCCCGATAGCGTTCTGTACATGAACATGAACAAGTGCGTGCTCTGCAGACGCTGTATCCGCGCCTGCAACAATGTACAGGGCGCCCATGTGCTTACGAAGAAGGGGCGTGGTTTCGACCAGAGAATCACCACCGCTTTCGAGTTGCCGGTAGATGAGTCCGGTTGCGAGCAGTGCGGACATTGCGCTGACTTCTGCCCGGTGGACGCCATCGGCACCCGTCAGGGTCGTGATCTGGCTCGTTCCTGGGAATTCAAGAAGACCTCCAGCGTATGTTTGCAGTGTGCCGCCGGTTGCCGCGCCAATTACGACGTGTTCGAGAACAAGATTGTTCGCGTTCGCGGTGATTTCGACTCGCCTGCAAGCGAGGGCGCCCTTTGTAAGATGGGCCGCTTCAACTTCGACTTCATCAATTCGCCCGACCGCCTCAGTGGCGCGATGGTGCGCAATGGGTCGAAGGAACTCGCCGACAGCAGCATCGAGGATGCGGTGAAGACTGCCGCGGCCGCTCTGAAGAAGGTCAAGGATTCGGCCGGCGGCGCCGGGGTCGGCGTGATTTGCGGCGGTCAGTTGACGAACGAGGAATACTACCTGGCGCAGAAGCTCGCCAGGGCAGGGCTCGGCACCAACAACATCGACAGCGTAGCCGGTCCTACCCAGATGGCGGTTTTTGAAGGCATGATGAATACGGTCGGCGTCGGCGGCTCCACCGGTTCCATCATGAACATCGGCAAGGCCGGCGCCGTCCTGGTTCTCGGCTCGAACACCATCGAGAAACATGCCGCGGCCGGTATCCAGGCCAGGAAGGTAGCCCGCGAAGGTGGCGTGCTTATCGTAGCCAATCCGGAAGCGGTTCCGATGACGAAGACCGCATCCAAGCACCTTGCCCTCAAGGCCGGGAGCGAAGGATGGCTCGTACTCGGAATGGTCAAGGTTATCCTGGAAGAGAATCTCTACGACAAGGAATTCGTAGAGGCTAAGACGGCTGAGCTTGACAAGCTGGTGAAGAGCGTCAACGGGATCAAGCTGAGCGAAGTCGCTTCCAAGACGGGTCTGACCGAGGAAGAAGTCGCCGAGGCTGCCCGCATGTACGCGAGCAAGCGTCCTGCCGCTCTGATCTACGGTATCGATGCCGCTTCCCCGGCTTCCGATGCTTTCTATCAGTTGTGCGCAACGCTGCAGTTGCTTCTCGGATCTGTTGACGGCATCAATATCCTCGGCCTTGCCGGCAACGCGCAGGGCGCCGTGGATTTCGGCGCTGTTCCGAAGTACCTCCCCGGCGGCAAGGCAGTGACGGAAGCTGAAGCCGTCAAGGCCGCCGGAAAGCTCTGGAAGGTCGATCCGCCGAACAAGGTCGGTATGAGCTGGCCCGAGATGATGGCTGCCGCTGAGAAGGGAACCATTAAGGGGCTCTATTTCATCGGTGTCGATCCTTTCGAACTGGGTCTGCCCGAGGACAAAGTCCAGGCCGCTCTGAGCAAGCTGCAGGTTCTCGTTGTTCAAGATTCACTTAAGACGAAGGCTGCCGAGATGGCTCACGTGGTCCTGCCGGGCGCGACGTTCGTGGAGAAGGAAGGAACCGCCACGAACGCCGAGCGGCGTATCCAGAAGCTTTCCAAGGCTAACGCCTCCCCCAGCGGAGCATGCGATTTCACCCTGCTCAACGCGATGCTCGGTGCTTTGAAGGCCGATCTGAAGGTTGACGGCGTGGCCGGCGCTTTTGCCGAGGCTGGTAAGCTGGTGAAGGAAATCGCCGGCGCTTCGCTCGACGGCATCTGCAGCTGCAAGGGTATAGCGGGTGCGGCAATTGCCGACGGTCAGTACAAGTTCGCAGCCAAGGTCAAGGATGCCGTGAAGTAAGAGGATTATCCTCAAGACCTGACTCTTGAGCTCGAGTAAGAAGTGAGCGAGGCCGGAGCGTGCGAAAGCGCGTCTCCGGCCTCTTCATTTGGAGAGGACCATGTTTCCTGAGCGTGAGCTTTGGAAATGTCAGGCTTACGTATTTCCCTCCTGCGGACAGGCGAGATCAAACCGGCTGACGCAACACCGCTTCAGATCTTTCGCGCTTGATATCCGTGCGCCTTCACATGTTATAATGCAGGTTGAACCGCATGGAAGCGCTTAGAGACAGGACAGGGGCATGCTCACTGAACTCCAGGGCCTAATCGAGAGGATAACCTATACGAACGAAGAGAACGGCTATACCGTGGCCAGGTTGAAAGTGGCCGGTCGGCCGGACCTTGTAACGGTAATCGGGAACCTGCTGTCGCCGATGCCGGGCGAGGTCATCCGCATGCAGGGTGAATGGTCCAACCATCCCAAATTCGGGGAACAATTCAAGATCGTCACGTATAAATCGATGGCTCCCGCCACCGTACACGGGATCGAGAAGTACCTGGGATCGGGACTCATAAAGGGGATCGGCCCGGTGATGGCGAAGCGTATCGTGAAGAGGTTCGGGAAGGATACCCTGGATATCATTGAAACCGAGGTCGAGAGGCTCACGGAGGTTGACGGCATAGGGGCAGGGCGGATCGGGATGATCAGGAAAGCCTGGGCCGATCAGAAAGAAATCCGGGAGGTTATGCTCTTTCTGCAAGGCAATGGAGTCAATTCCGGTTACGCCACCAAGATTTTCAAGCAGTACGGGAACGATTCGATCCGGGTGGTCAGGGATAACCCGTATCGACTCGCAACGGACATATTCGGAATCGGCTTCATTACGGCGGACAAAATCGCGGAGAATCTCGGATTCGCGAAGGATTCCGAATTAAGGGCCGAAGCGGGGATTCTGTACGTGCTCCACCAGTTAGCCGATGAAGGACATGTCTACTATCCGTACGAACCTCTCGTCGGCAGGTGCCGGGAGATACTCCAGGTGGATCGGGAAGTGATCATCAAGGCCTTCGGAACCATTGCCGTCGAGAAACGGATCGTGATCGAGGACCTCAACGAGAGCGACGAGGAGGTGCGGGAGAACAACAAGGCGGTTTACCTGGCGAAGTACTATTATTCTGAAACGAGTATCGCGAACCGGATGAAGAATCTCGTCCGGACGCCGAAGTCTATCCGTTCGATCGACGCTGACCGGGCGGTGGAATGGGTGCAGGAGAAGCTATCCATCAGCCTGGCGCGGAAGCAGATCGAGGCGATCAAGAGCGCCGCCCTCAGCAAAGTGATGGTCATAACGGGCGGGCCGGGCACGGGGAAGACAACGATCATCAACTCTATTATCCGGATCTACAAAGCGGTCGGCGTGAAGATCATGCTCGCCGCTCCAACCGGAAGAGCAGCAAGGAGGATGAGCGAGGCCACCGACCGCGAAGCGAAGACAATCCACCGTCTGTTGGAGTACAGCCCGAAGAAAGCCGCGTTCCAGAAGGATGATCGCGAACCCCTCGACTGCGACCTGCTGATCGTGGACGAAGCCTCCATGATCGATACCATGCTCATGCACCACCTGCTCAAGGCCGTGCCCCCGGCCGCTACCTTCATCCTGGTGGGCGACGTCAATCAACTCCCGTCAGTGGGCGCTGGAAATGTTCTGAACGACATCATCGCTTCCGGCGCCGTCCCGGTTGTCGAACTCAACGAGATCTTCCGCCAGGCGCGGGAAAGCTCCATTGTCGTGAATGCGCACCTGATCAACAGCGGGAGCGTGCCTTCCTTCAAACGATCTTCGGAAGGCGGCAGGCTGGACGACTTCTATTTCATCGAGAAGGAAGAACCCGAGGATGTGCTCAAGCTCATCATACAGATGGTGAAGGAGCGTATTCCGAAACGGTTCGGGCTGGACCCGGTGGACGAGATACAGGTGCTCACTCCGATGCATAAAGGGACCGTAGGGGCAGGGAACCTCAATGCGCAGTTACAGAATGCCCTCAGGCCCACCCAGGAAGGCGGAGTGAGCAGAGGGGGAAGGCATTTCCGAACCGGCGACAAGGTGATGCAGATAAAGAACAACTACGACAAGGATGTCTTCAATGGGGACATAGGCCGGGTCGTAAGGATCGATTACGAATCCCAGGAAGCGACCCTGTCCTTCGACGGTCGGGAAGTGGCGTATGATTTCGCCGACCTCGATGAAATCGTGTTGGCTTACGCGGTGTCCGTGCACAAGTCCCAGGGGTCGGAGTACCCGGCAGTCGTCATTCCCGTGCTGACTCAGCATTACGTGCTCCTGCAACGCAACCTGATTTACACGGCGATCACGAGAGGCAAGAAGCTGGTTGTCTTGATCGGTACGAAGAGGGCGCTGACGATAGCAGTGAAGAACGACAAGACGCAGAAGCGTTACACTCGCCTGCGCGCGAGGCTCGAAATGATTGGGTGAGGCGGTCTTCCACCACGAAAGACACGAAAAAGCGCGAAAGGGGGCTGGTTCTCTTTTCGCGTCTCCTGGTGTTTTCGTGGTCGTGAGGCATGTTGTGCGCCGTTGGGGATCTGATCTTCCGGGTTTTCAGTGAAGCAGGAAAATTCGTATTGCCATGCAGGCTTCCTGGTGATACATCGAGGTAGATCATTGCTCGAGAAGTCCTCCCGGCCCGAGGGAGCGCCGGTGAACGGCCGGCCGGGAATTTGAGACGTGTTCCGGATTATGAAGGAATGAGATCATGAGTAAAAGCATGGACACGAAGAAGGATGATAAGAAGAAGCCGACCAAGACCATGAAGGAGAAAAAGGCCGCCAAGAAGGCAAAGAAAGATTCCAAGAGCTCTTGAGCCGTGCGTCATGACGGGCAGGCGGCCTGCGCGCGCCTGCCCGCCCGAACGGCAACAGCGCTACCTGTCGAACAGAATATCACCCGGCTGCAGAGCGCCGGTTCCGAGCTTCTCCAGCGCAAGTTCGTAGGGGCCTGCCACGGAATCGAAGACCTTCACTCTTTTCCAGGTGAGGTACTGGTAGTATTCATCTTCAATACCGCCACAGATAACCGCCTGCACATCTTCCGTGAGAATCATGTGGCAGAGCTTCTCCGCAGACGCCTGCGGAAGCACGAGAATCTTGGTTTCCTCCACCTTACCGTCAGTTACTACCGAGGCGATCAGGACCTCCGTGGCCAGATCGAATCTCGGGGCTACGTCATTACCGTAAAGAACGACCAGGACCCTTTTCATTGTATTGTTCACGAGCCTTTCTGATAAGGGATACTTCATCCATCCGGGTGGGGTTTCCTATGTGTCGAGCCCATGTTGCCTCATCTTGCGCCACAGGGTGCTTCTTCCCCAACCCAGGAGTTCGGCGGCTTTGCCCCTCCTTCCCCGGGCCTTCACCATGGCGTCCATGATCATCTTCCGTTCCATCGCATTCCAGTCAAGCTGTTCGGTCCCGCCTTCGAACACCGCCGGAGGAGGCGCCGCCGGCTGTTGACGCGGTTGTACCGGCGCGGAGGGTTGTGCGCCCTGCGCATCGTCCTTCGCCAGATCCCACTCCCGCGGCCTCGGTTCGGTCAGATAGGCCGGGAGATGCCTGGGTTGCACCTGGTCCTCCTGGCAGATATTCAGCGCATATTCAACCACATTCCGCAGTTCCCGAACGTTTCCTGGATAATCGTAGTCCAGGAGAATGCGTAGCGCCCTTGCCGAAAAACCTTTGACCGGCTTCTTGAATTGCGACACGTACGCCTGGAGGAAGTGGTCCAGCAGAAGCCTCACGTCGTCTCCGCGCTCCCTCAACGGCGGCAGTTGCAGCCGCACCACGTTCAGCCTGAAGAGAAGGTCCTGCCTGAACCTCCCGTCACGCACCATCTGTTCCAGGTTACGATGGGTGGCGGCGATGATCCTCACGTCGACCTGAATGCCCTTGGCGCTGCCGAGAGGGTAGACCACCTTGTCGTCGAGAAACATCAGGATTTTAACTTGCAGAGACAGAGGCAGATCGCCGATTTCGGTGAGATAAAGGGTGCCGTTGTGCGCCAGGCGGAACCGGCCGGGCTTATTCTCGACGGCCCCGGTGAAGGCCCCTTTCTGATATCCGAAGAGTTCGGACTCCAGGAGCGTTTCGGGCAACGCTCCGCAGTTGACCTTTATGAAGGCGTTTCTCGCCCTGGGTGACGCCTGGTGGATGGCCTCCGCGACGAAGTCCTTGCCCGTACCGGTTTCACCCGTGATGAGCACCGATGAATCGGACTGGGCAATAACCGGCAATATCTGAAAGAGCCTCTCCATCCGGGGACTGCGGCCGATGAGGTGGCCGAATCCGAAGGCCTGTCCTTTCTTCGCATCGATCTCCTGGAGAAACCGGATGTCCTCGACCGCTTCGAGAAACCCCACCACTTTTCCGTGAAGGTCCTTCACCGGGGAAAAGGAGATCCGTACGGGGATCTTCTGGCGCTCTTTGTTGATTATGTTACCCTCCATGATCACCGGACCGGAGGAGTCCTGCATGCTGAGTGCGGGGCAATTCTCGATGCAGATGCTGTTGCGCAGAATGCAGTTGCAGGGGGCTCCCTTTGCCTCGGATCGAACGAAGCCGGTGAGCGCCTCCAGGGTCCTGTTGACGAGCAGGACGCGCCGTTCGGTGTTCAGCAAAACGATTCCTTGTGGGACTTCGTCCAGCAGGAGGGGGAAGGACACCGGCGGGTCGAACAGGCCGGTAACTCGGGGTATCTGAGCGGTGTTCATGGATGAAAACTCACCTTTTTATTCTCACGGGTTTCGCCGCGGGCTTCGCTTCGGATGCGGTTTCCAAACAGCGCCACTCGGTCGGGCCATGCAGCCGGACACGGATTAACCCGGTTGATGGTTCCGTGCACGCAACGGTTCGCTCGCGCCCACCTTACACATGCCGGAAAAAACCAGGGAACATCGTCGGCGCCCGAGGAAAAATCCCACCCTCGGACATGCCTCGCCGGAGCGTCGTGTCCAAAGATCTGCATTCATCGCAGTCAACGGAGTATTACCCGATGAACGAAAATGAATCAATACGAAATATGATGAAATATACCGTTTCTCAAATCAAAAACCCGCAAGTCGAAACCAGAACGCAATGCGCAACGCGCATTTGCGCTCACTGCCAACGAGAGTTCAAACCCGCAACCCGTTACTCGTAACCCGCAACCCGTATGCAACCGGCTACAGGGAACCCGCTTCCCGCTTTTTGCTGAGTTCTTCCATCTTCCTAGCGATCACGTCCTCCAGTCGGGGAAGCCCATGGTCCTTGTATTCGTATCGCACCCGGATGGTCGGCTTGTTGATGGACAGCATGCGCGTCAGATTGACGGGAGTGGCGAAGAGGACCAGGTCGCATTCCGTGGCGTTGATGGTGGCTTCCAGGTCCCTGATCTGGTTCTTGTTGTACCCTACGGCGGGAAGCACCCGGCCGATGTTGGGATAGCGGTCGTAGACGTCCTTTATGCTCCCCAAGGCATAGGGGCGGGGATCGACCAGTTCGGAAGCTCCGTGGGTCCGGGCCGCTATCACTCCCGCGCCATACGCCATGTCGCCGTGTGTGAGGGTAGGGCCGTCTTCCACAACCAGCACGCGCTTTCCCTTGATCCGTTCCGGACGGCTGACCAGCACGGGAGATTCAGCAAGAAGGACCTCCGCCCGCGGGGCGTACTTCTCCAGGTTCCGGCGCACCTGCTCGATACCGGCCAGGGGAGCGGTATCCACCTTGTTGATGATGGCGACATCGGCCATGCGCATATTGGTTTCACCCGGATAGTAGAGCAGCTCGTGCCCGGGCCTGTGAGGGTCGAGAAGCACGATGTGCAGGTCGGGGTGGAAGAAGGGCGTATCGTTGTTGCCGCCGTCCCAGACGATCACGTCAGCCTCCTGTTCGGCCTGTCGCAGTATCCGGCAGTAATCCACTCCGGCATAGACCGTGATTCCTTTGTCCACCAGGGGTTCGTATTCCTCGATTTCCTCGATGGTGCAACGGTTTTCATCAAAATCGGCGACGGAGCAAAACCGCTGGACCACTTGATTTTTCAAATCTCCGTAGGGCATCGGATGGCGGACGGCAACGACTTTCTTTTGCATACCGGTCAGGATGTCGCACACCTTCCGGGTGGTTTGCGATTTCCCGCACCCGGTTCTGACAGCGCATACGGCCACAACGGGTTTGGTGGATCTGAGCATGGTGTAGGTGGCGCCGAGAAGAACGAAGTCCGCTCCTTCGGCCATAACCATCGATGCCTTATGCATAACCTCGACATGCGGAACATCGCTATACGAGAACGCCACCAGATCGACCCGGTGGTTTCTGATGAGTTCTATCAGATCCTCCTCCGGATGGATGGGAATCCCGTCGGGATATCCTTCTCCGGCGAGTTCCGCAGGATATACCCGGCCTTCTATGTCGGGAATCTGGGTGGCCGTGAAGGCGATCACATGATACCGGGGGTTGTCCTTGAAGTAGACGTTGAAATTGTGCAGGTCTCTGCCCGCGGCGCCCATTATGACGACTTTTTCTATCATGATGATGAATATCCAGTCTGAGAGTATGAATCGGAAAAAATGGATTTCCTGCCTCTTCGTCAACTCATACAACAAATATAAGGCCGACGTAATACGCATTCATTACCGGCGGAAGCGATTAATTCTACCTTCTTTCCAGGCCGGGCGGCAAGTTGGGCTGCCGCGATTTGTGGATGGTTCGATAGATCGATAATCACCTTGCGCGCGGAGCGGTGTTCGTTATATCCTGGTTTCGGTTTTTCATGATTGCTCATAACAGAAGCGGGATGGAGATGATCAAGGCGATTCTGGTAATGACCGGCGGGGGCCTGGGGGCGCTTAGCCGCTACGGCATGACGCTCCTGGCGGTCAAATTGTTTGGGACGAGATTCCCATGGGGGACCGTGGCCGTAAATCTACTGGGGTGCTTTCTCATCGGCCTGGCTTTCTCTCTGGCCGAGCGCGGTTTCCACGTCGTGAATCCGTGCATGCGGCTCTTTTTTGTAACCGGCTTCCTGGGAGGACTCACCACCTTTTCCACCTTCGGCCTGGAAACGGCCAACGCGTTGCGGGCGCAGGACTACGTCATCGCATTGCTCTATTTTCTGTCCAACAACGCCATCGGAACAGCGCTCGTGTTCGTCGGAATGTGGGTGGGGCGGTGGAGCGGGGAATAAAGCGCCTCCCGGTGCTCGATGCCGATGGAAGATTCAAGGGAACGATAAGCCGGGACTCATTGCTTCGGACGGGGTTTGCCGCTGGGTCATGCACTTCGGGATGAGGTGCGTTCAGCGGAGGACTTCTGTTGCATCGCATTTCCGTCCGCGCCCCGGCTTCCTGCAAGACTGATCAATTTTGTATCAAGCGTCGTCATACCTCATCCGGCGTGCCCCCTCGATTCTTTCCTCGAACAGCGCGTCTTCCGCAGGTCCCGGCCAGCACATGCCGAATATCAGGACTGTTGCGCCCGAACCCAGACAAACTCCCACTAACAATCCAATCAAAAATAACGGATCCATACAAGACTCCCTTTCCTGCCGATTCATCAGAACAATCGTGTCATATGATTTCTGATAGGCATGCAGGCGGAGGAAAAGGCAGTAGGAAAGTGGTGTATTTGCCTGGCGGCAGCGCCTTATTTCAACGGCGCGGCCCGGTCATTCCCTTTCCGCCTCTCTGTTGTTTCCCACGGTCCGATGGATTTCCCAGATTCGAATTCCCTGTAATATGTACTGAAAAACGGTCACGAAACATAGCACCCCGATGGTTCCGAAAAGCGTGTAGGCGATCCAATTGGGGATATAGAAGACGGACAGATTCACCAGCATGAGAAATATGGTGATCAACTGAAACAACGTGTTGATTTTACTGAGAACCGTGGGCTTGATTTCCACCGGCACCTGGTGGAATGCAAGGGTCGCCACCCCGAGAACGATAATGACATCCCGGCTTACCGTCACCACCACCAGCCATGCGGGGACTGCTCCAACGAGTCCGAGGAGGATGAAAGAGCTGACCAGCAGCAGTTTGTCCGCCACGGGGTCCAGGTAAGCTCCTAACTTGCTCTTCTGCTCGAAAACCCGGGCTATGAAGCCGTCGAGGCCGTCCGTCAATCCGGCCAGCAGGAAGATGACGAGGGCCGTGCCGAACCTGTGGTCGAGGAGAAGCCACACCAGCAAGGGTGTGAAGAGAACTCGCAGAAGGGTCAAAATGTTTGGGATGGTCATAATCATTGCTCCGATCTTGTCGTGCTCCCCGGCACAAGTACCGTGTCCAGTGTGTTGTCCTGTGCGGAGTACTCCTTTACCTGAATTTGCAGTCCATTGCGAAGGCGAAGGTGCTGGAGCCGTTCCGGCAGTTGTGAGTCGATGCCTCCCAGTCCGGCTTTGACGGCGCCGGGACCCAACTCCAGTTCCTTTATTTTCAGAGACATGTAATCCTGTCTCAGCATATTCTCAATCTCTTCCCAGTTGGAGATCTGCCGATAATCACGGACGACCAGGGTGACCGAGTCGACATTGCCGATGGACACCAGGCTGCCGGCGTCGGCGCCTACGCCGGTATCGGCAGCGGTCTCGGGGGCGGGCCGGGGAGTTTCACGCAGAAGCTGATCCATCCGTGCGGCGACAATACCCGCCATCGACATAATGGCCTCCTCCGGGCCGTTGTCTCCAATATCACGTTCGAGCCGGATTTCCCCGTACTCCAGGTACGTTGCCGTATTGACCAGCCTCAACGATGCTTTCAGCCGTTGCCTCCCGCCTTCGGGCTCGATTGTCACGGCCCCGAGGACCACCGCGCGAGTCTCGGCGGTCCTGGCGGACGCCATTGCCGCCTTTTCGGCGAAGGCGCCGTCTGAATCGACCCGCACCGCATCTTCAGCCGGAAAGAGCAGCGAGATGTCGTAAATCTCGGATTCCTGGATCATGCTCCTGGCGAGAATATCCTGCGGCGTATCGCTGTCCCGGGACATGTGCCAGGTCCCGTCGCGCTTCTCCGCCACCGCCCACAGCACTCTCCGTTTGAACCGGGGCAAGTCGGGAGCGGCCGCCGGGTCGGCGTCCGCAACCGTCGAGGATTCAGCGCCGGGTGTGGTTCCGGTCCCCTGCCGTTCTGAAACGGCCTCCCCGGTCGGGTCTCCTTCAGCGGATGGCTGCGCTTCCGACCCGGCTTCGGCCGGAGGGGGCTTCCTGATGCGAAATCCCAATGTCTGCAAGTCGCTTACAAGCGCATCCATTGCAACCGTGACCTGCCCCTGAATCCTGTATGCCTCGCCCTCCGGTCCCTCGGAGGATACCTGGTAGTTCTGCACGTAACTCTCGGAGCGCCTCATTATCCTGCTCTTAACGGCGGCCGACCGGGCTTCGAGAGCGGCCGGTTCGACAAGCGCGCTCAAAGCCAGGGCGAGGGCGTTTTCGTACATGTTCTTAACGGCATCGCTCCGGCTGCGAGCAAGGTCGCCGGCATTGAACGCCGACCGGCCTTCAGAGGAAAAAGACCTGGATTCATGGTCGCTCGAGGATGCCCGGGAAAAGCCGCTTCCTTCCAGGAGAAGAAAAATGCCCACGAGGAGCGCTCCCAATCGATATGCCATCGGAAATCCTCCTGAGCGCCTTTGACTGACGTCTCGGCGCCGGCGTCGCCCGCGGGTTTGCCGTTCCCGTGGCGCCATGGACGATGAAGGAACAGCCCGGTCCGCATGGACCCGGCTTCGCAACCCGTAACGCGCAACCCGCAAATCCATTCTACGCCACACCATCTTGCGGCGCTTTGAAGTCCAGCACCCGAAGCTGAATGGTCGTCTGCCCCCTCCAGCTTTGCCTCATCGGAACGAAAGCACAGGCCTCCAGGCGGTCCACCCGATGCGGCAGGAACGGGGCCAGTCTGAAAGCGATAGCTGGAAACCGCTTTCCGTTCTGGCCGATCGTCAGCCGCAGGTGCTGCTGCTGCAGTACTTCGTAGCTATGGACCTCAAGGGATTCGGCCCAAAAAACCGGTTCGGGGCATCCCTGTCCGAAGGGTCCCATCCTATCCATCCAGGACAGGGTCTTCTCGCTGATCTGGGACAGAGGAAGGGATGCATGGAGCTTGAGCTTCGCCTCTCCCGTCTGTTCGTCCGAATTCGTGGCGGCGTAGGCTTCCAGACGCTCGCGAAAGGGACCCAACGCCTCATCCGCGAGCTTGAGCCCCACGGCCATGGCATGGCCTCCGAAACGGTGAAGATGGGCGCGGCAGGATTCCAGTGCATGATAGAGGTGAAAGCCTTCAATGCTCCGGCCGGAGCCTTCCCAGTATTCACCTTTCCATGTGAGGAGGACGGCGGGTTTTCCGTATCGTTCCACAAGTCGGGCCGCGACGATGCCCAATATGCCGGGATGCTGGTCCTTCATGGCGAGCACGAGCGCTTTCGCGTCCCGGAGAGAACGATTCTCGCCGATGAAATCGACTGCATCGTTGAAGGTTTTCGCCTCAAGGGCGGCCCGTTGCTTGTTCAACTGCTCCATCTGGAGCGCCAGGGCGGACGCCTCCTCGGCGGACCCGGAAGAAAGCCATTGCATCACGATGTCCTGCCGTCCCATCCGGCTTGCCGCATTGATGCGAGGAGCGAACCGGAAGTGGATATCCCAGGGCGTCAGCGTTCCCTCGCGGTGCCCGATGACTCGCCGAAGGGCGTCCGTGGCGTGTCGGGCTCCATGCGACAGTTCGTGGAGCCCATGCCGGACGAGGATGCGATTGACGCCCTGGAGCGGCATCAGGTCCGCCACGGTCCCCAATGCGATCAGGTCCATGTAACGGCGCAGATTCGGTTCCTCGACAAGCCTGTAGTGGCCGGCGTCCCGAAGCCTGCTGCGTAGCGCCACCACGAGGTAGAAAGCGACGCCCACTCCGGCCAGGTTGAAGAGCGGATGGTCCTGGCGCAGCTTTTTGGGATTGATCAATGCCGGAACGAGGGGTTCGTCGTCGGGGAGAAGGTGGTGGTCGGTGACGATGACATCCATTCCCAGCCGTTTAGCCTCTTCCACCTGTTCACGATTGCTTACGCCGCAGTCGACCGTGACGAGCAGGCGGACTCCCCTGGCGAACAGTTCGCGAATGCATTCGGAATGCAGGCCGTAGCCGGTTTGAAGCCTGTCGGGAATGTAGCTGACCACCCTTGCTCCGCAACGCTCGAGGAAATCTGAAAGGACGTACGTGGCGGTGAGTCCGTCAACGTCGTAATCACCATATACCGCAATGAGTTCCTGCTCGCGGATTGCGGCGATTATGCGCGGGAGGGCGGCTTCCATATCCGGAAGCTCCTCGGGCGGGGGAAGATGCCGGAGTTGCGGGTCCAGCCAGCTCAGCGCGTCATCGTGCGAAAACAGACCCTGTCTCGTCAGATACCTGGCCACCCAAAGGGGGCATCCCAGATTCGTCCGAAGGACCTCTTCACCCGGTTGCCGGTCCTCCGGGTAAACCCATTGATATTTAGATCCTCTTGAAACCATAGCCTCGTATTCAAATCAACGGCTCCCGGCAGCGAAAGTCCGCATGCCGGAGCAAAACTTGTTTATGCGGTGACCGCTCTTCCCGCCGAAGCCTCCAATATGCACGGCCTGCGCCGTTCACTCTTTCCCTTGCGTTGCGGGTAGTTCGCGGCGGCGCAGCTCGTCCGGAACGTCCGCACGGTTGCGCTCTCACCTGCTCCCATATAGCCTCTTTGCTACATGAAGCGCTATTTGGTATCATAGTATTGATTCAAACGAAAGGAAAATGCCAAAAAGATGATTCCGACAACTTCGATTATTAAACGGGTTATCATCTCGCCCCGCGAGATTCATTTTTTGACTTTTACCCTGCAGGCTTATGAGGGCATCGCCACGGTCACCACTCTGCAGCCGGAGCTGGGCCTCGTTCAGTTGAACATCGCTCCGGGATGCGAGGAGGATGTGATGCGGATTCTGAAAGAGGAGGGCGAACATCTGCAAGTCAGGTTTATCGGACCCGATGTCGAGGACAATTTACCGGGTGACCCGGAGCGCGAAGCGCCGGCGACAGGTTCTTAGAGGCTGTATGCCGTCGATTCCATATTGTTCCCGGCAGAGAGCGGCGGACGCTTTCTCATTGGCTCCACCCGCTTCCGCGGGCTGGAATGTGAAGATCTTGTTGCAAACCCGGAGGGAATTGGCTTAGAATATTGCTGAAGAAAGTCGTAGCATTGCAACCTGAAGCTTACCTCTACCAGGAATTTAAAGCGATGAGAGATGCTCCGCTCAATACCGACCGTTCAAGACACATCCCGCCTGCTCGCGCGCTGCACATCAAGGTGTACCGCGAGGGAGAAGTAATTGTTACTGAAGGGAGCGATCTCTCCTGCCTTTTCGTAGTACTGAGTGGTCAGGTTCTGGTCACCCAGAAGGAGAAGAAGATCAGGCTTCTCGAGGAACACGACATATTCGGGCTGGAGAGCGTGGTCTTCAAGAAGCCCTGGGACTATACGGTGAAGTCGTTCAGCAGGTCGAGAATCGCAGCCTACGGGGCCGAAGCTTTCGATTATTTTTTGCGCTACAATCCGAGAATGACCCAAAACATTGTGTCCTCCATATTGCGCCAGTTGCTCCAGACATCGAAGCTCCTGGTTCAGCAGTCCGACATGATCGATCTGGACCTCGATGAAATGGAGGTCAGGTTCTTCAATGACGGGGATGCGATCATCGAGGAGGGCAGCCGGGGAAAAGAATTCTACAGGCTGGTCTCGACACAGGGCGGTTTGCGGGTTACTATCGGAGGCAGAGAAATAAACCGGATTGTGAAACCGGGAGAGTTCTTCGGAGAAATGGCCAGCTTGCTCAACATGCCCAGGCAGGCGACGGTCACCAGCGTTGGTGACAGCGTGGTCGAGGTCTTCGGGGCGAGCAAGCTGGATGTGATTGTAAAGGAATGCCCCGAGATGGCGCTCCAGCTCATACGCACGCTGGTGGTCCGGCTGGCGGACATGAACAGGAGGTATGCCGGTTCCCAGTTGCTGTGAGCGCGGGACCGGCTGTAGCAGAGAGCGATGGAACAGACTGCCGAAAAAGTGGCCGGTGCGCGGCCCAGGTATCTTTACGTTCAGACGATGGGCTGTCAGATGAATGAATACGACAGCCTGCGCGTGCAGCAGATGCTGGCGGCGAGGGGGTACGGCATCACTACGGACATCGACGCCGCCGATGTGGTCTTCCTGAACACGTGCTCGGTCCGGGAGAAAGCGGAGCAGAAGGTGTACTCGTTTCTTGGGCGGCTGCGGAGGATGAAAGCGCGCAATCCCGGTCTCAAGATCATCGTTGCCGGTTGTGTTGCCCAGCAGCTCGGGAAGGGGCTCCTGGAGCGTTTCAGCCACCTCGATCTCGTTTTGGGGACGCGGGCCGTTGGTTCTCTTCCCCAGCTCCTGGATTACGCGATCGAATCCGAAGCGCGCACCGCGTACTTGCCGGAAGAGGAGGGACCTCGCGAGGATTCGGCGCCGGAAGCTTTCGCCGCCGTGGCGGGCGGCGTATCGGCCCCGGTGACGATCATGCAGGGGTGCAACAACTTCTGTTCCTACTGTATCGTCCCTTACGTGCGCGGGAGAGAGCGCAGCCGTCCGTCCGGCGAAATCATTCGGGAAATACGCCGGCTCACGGCGGCGGGGGCCGGGGAAGTCGTCCTTCTCGGCCAGAACGTCAATTCGTACGGGCGCGGGCTGGAAGAGAAAATCTCGTTTGTGGATTTGCTGCGCCGTATAGAAGGGGAAACGGACGTCATCCGGCTTCGCTTCACCACATCGCATCCGAAAGACCTCACGGAGGAATTGATCGAATGCTTTGCCGGCATGCCGATCCTGTGCGAGCATCTGCACCTTCCCTTTCAGGCCGGTTCCGATTCCGTCCTGAAGCGGATGCGCCGCGGCTACACCGCCTCTCATTATGTCAAGCTGGTGGAGGACCTCCGCGGCTCCTGTCCGGACATCGGCCTCACGTCGGATGTCATGGTCGGTTTTCCCGGAGAGAGCGAGGAGGATTTCGAATGTACCCTTCGCCTCATGGAGGAAGTGCAGTTCGACAACGTGTTTTCGTTTCGGTATTCGGACCGTCCCTTTGCGGAATCGGCCGGGTATGGGGACAAAGTGCCCGAGGAAGTGAAGGCGAGGCGGTTGAGCGAGCTGCAGGCGCTGCAGTCGGAGATTACGTTGCGAAAGAACAGGGCGGAAGAGGGGGGCATGCGGGAAGTCCTCACGGAAGGCCCCAGTAAGTCCGCCGACGGCCAGTTGACCGGGCGGACCCGGCAGAACCGGATCGTTAATTTTGAAGGGCCCATGCACCTCGTGGGCAGTCTCGTTACCGTAAGGATCGTTGCAGGCTTCTCACACTCTCTGCGGGGAGATATTGTATTTCAACCCTGACTGCAATAGAGTTTGTTATAATATATGGGCATCTTCCAGGGGGTAATTCGGTTTATCTTCAGGATGCTTCTCTCAATCGGCGGTAGTGGAGACAGCGGGGATGCGAGTTTGAAGGCGAAGCTTTCGGAACCGCGCATCAGGTCATGCCTTAAAGGAGGTACCATGTTCAGAGAGATGAAAGTATCCGGGTTGGTTATGGACCCCCAGACCAATACTCCTATCCTGATCTTGAAGGATCTTCAGAGCGATGTGTCCCTTCCAATCTGGATCGGTCTCCTTGAAGCCACTTCCATCGCTACTGAACTGGAGAAGATCAATTTTCCCCGTCCCATGACACACGATCTCATCAGGACTTTCCTGGACCATCTCAAAGTTCAGGTCGAGCGGATCGAGGTGTGCGATCTTCGCCAGAATACGTATTATGCGCTCATCTATCTGCGAACGGAGGGGGAGGTGACTCCGATCGACGCCAGGCC
The DNA here is from genome assembly GCA_964407285.1 of uncultured Syntrophobacteraceae bacterium. GTDB lineage: Bacteria > Desulfobacterota > Syntrophobacteria > Syntrophobacterales > Syntrophobacteraceae > CAYOVG01. The sequence continues at coordinate 13,636 of CAYOVG010000011.1, read as the reverse complement.
CAGTGACGCCATCGCAATAGCTTTGCGCACCAATGCCCCGATTTTTGTGAAAGAAGATGTGCTGGCCAAATCCCAGAAGCTGGAGAATGCGTCCCAGCCCGTGTTCGATAAAGAGAATAAGGACAAGTGGGCCGATATCCTTGCTAACCTCGATCCCGAGGATTTCGGCAAATACAAGATGTAGTAAGCGCCGGATTCAACAGGCGCCATATTCAAATCGGCAGGGGAAGGCATGGATGTGGATAGCTCACGCATGGCGCGTCTGATAGAAGTTGCCCGCGGAGATGAACCCGCGGACCTGTGTATCCGGCATTGCCGGCTCGTCAACGTGCTTTCCGGGCGTGTCGAAACGGTGGATATCGCCGTTTGCGACGGGTGGGTCGCGGGGTTCGGAGAGTACGGGAAAGCACGCGAGGAAATCGATGCTGGTGGGATGTATGTGTGCCCCGGTTTCATCGATGGTCATATCCATATAGAGAGCACGCTGCTCTCCCCGGACCGGTTCAGTTCGGCTGTGGTCCCCGGGGGAACGAGCGCGGTCGTGGCGGACCCCCACGAGATCGCCAATGTTCTCGGAATGGAGGGAATCCGCTATTTCCTGGATGCTTCCGAGGGACTTCCTCTGGACATATTCTTCAATCTGCCGTCCTGTGTGCCCGCATCCCCTCTCGAAACTTCAGGAGCGCAGCTCGGCGGGGCGGACCTGCTCACCCTTGCGGACCACCCGAGGGTGCTCGGTCTTGCCGAGATGATGAACTTTCCCGGCGTCGTCGCCGCCTTTCCCGATGTCCTGGAGAAGCTGGTCCTTTTCCGGAAAAAAGTGCTGGACGGGCACTCCCCCCAGTTGTCCGGACTCGCTCTGAACGCCTATCTCACGCCCGGCATCGCTTCGGACCATGAGTGCACCACGGCCGCCGAAGCGAATGAAAAGCTCGCCAAAGGCATGCGCATCATGATTCGGGAAGGGAGCCAGTCCAAGGACCTGGAGCATCTGCTCCCCATCGTCAACGACCACACCTGGCCGCAGTGCATGTTCGTGAGCGACGACCGCCATCCGGACGACCTGCTGCGCGACGGGCATATGAATGCGATAGTCAACCGCGCCATGGACCTGGGGATGGACCCGGTGCGAGCGGTTACCCTGGCCACTTTGACCCCTGCCCGGTATTTCGGGCTCGCCCGCAGAGGCGCCGTAGCCCCCGGCTACAAGGCCGATTTCAGCATCAGTCCCACCCTTAAGCCCTGGGACCCAGTGCGCGTGTTCCTGTCCGGACGGGAAGCGGCGCGCGATGGAGTGGCGATTGCGGCCGGGGAGCCGGCGGCGGGCGCGGGCGAACGGGGATGTCCGGCGTTTCCGGCCAGTCCGATGAACCTGTCCCGTATTTCCGGGGAAGATCTTCGGGTTCCCGTGCAGCCGGGAAGAGTCCGGGTGATCGATCTGCAGGAAGGCTCCCTGCTCACGGGCGAACTGCTTCTGGAACCCGCGGTCGAAAAGGGGTATGCGGTGGCGGACCCGGAACGCGATATCCTGAAACTTGCGGTGTACAACCGTTATGAGCCCGGAAAGCCGCCGTGCGTGGGATTCATTCATGGACTGGGAATTCGGAAGGGAGCCATCGCGACGACGGTTGCGCACGATTCGCACAACCTCGTTGTGGCGGGAGCGAGTGATTCGCAGATCCTGAGAGTTGTGGAAGAGGTTCGGCGACACGGCGGAGGCATGGCCGTATGCGACGAGGACGGACCGGTGGAGATGCTTCCGTTGCCCATCGCGGGCCTTATGTCGGACCAGCCGCTGCAAACCGTCGTCGAACGCCTGGACCGTCTCAAGTCACGAGCCCGGTCGCTCGGGTCGCAACTGCACAATCCGTTTATGGCCCTCTCTTTTGTCGCCCTGCCGGTCATTCCCCGGTTGAAGATCACGGACCGGGGGCTCGTGGACGTCTTCGCCTTCGCGTTCGTTCCTCTTTTCGAGTAAGGATGGGGTTATAACAAGGTAAATATCCGGCGCCTTCGCCCCGCGGGGAGGGCTTCCCGCCGGGCGGAGGCCCGGGATGCTTCTTCGGGCGATTCCGTGACTTCGCAATTCAAGCAAGGAGGGAACCATGACCACCGTTTCATGCAGTTCGATGGATGATGTCGTCAAGTTTGCCATTCAAAAGGAAGAAAAGGCAATGGATTTTTACCTTAAATGCGCCTCGGTGGCGAGAAATCCCGGTATCAGGGATTTTTTCCAGGAACTGGCCAAGGAGGAGGAACGCCACCGCGACCTGTTGCGAGGTCTGAACGTTGACGGTCTGGACGATATCAAACTGGAGAAAATCGAAGACCTTCAGATCAGCCAGTACCTGGTGGATGTCGATTTCAAGGACGACATGACCTATCAGGAGGCCCTCACCCTTGCGATGAAGAAGGAACAGAAGGCCCACGACTTCTATGCCGCGTGGGGAAACAAGTGCGGACATGAAAAGACGTCCAGGCTTTTCCAGTTGCTTGCGCAGGAAGAAATGAAGCACAAGCGCACTATCGAAAACAAGTACGACGATGATATACTCTCCTGGGGTTAGGTGGACGACCAATCCCGCCGTGTAGGAGGACAACTGTAATGAGCCGCCGATTGCCGTCCGCTTTTGTCGTTGTCCTCCTCCTTGCGTTTCTTTTCCTGACGGCGGAGGAAGGCGCCTGTGCGTTCTGGTGCGGTCAAAGACTCGTTTCCGAGGGAGACACAAAAATAGAAGTACTGAATAAATGCGGCGATCCCGATTGGAAGGAAGTGCGGCGTGAAATAGCGTATGTCCCCATTGTTGTAGGGGATACGACGAGCTACGTGGCCACGACGATCTATGTCGAGGAATGGGCCTATAACCTGGGACCGCAGCAGTTTATCCGGTATCTTCGCTTCGAAAACGGCAAGGTCGCGCGCATTGGGACCGGCGACTACGGCTATTGAGCGTGTGAGGAGAGCGGTTGATATGGCGCGGAAGGAGTCTTCGGGAACCCTGGTCGAGTTTCTCGACCGCATCCCCCTTTTCAGCGGCCTGCCCCTGCCGCAACGGGAAGAGCTGGCGATGATCTGCATCAGCCAGGTGTTTTCGAGGGGGGAGGTCATCTTTTCGGAAGGTGACGCCGCCTCGGGGTTTTACGTCGTCATGGCCGGGCGTGTGAAGATATTCAAAGTCTCTCTGGAGGGGAAGGAACAGACTCTTCACTTATTCGGTCCGGGGGAGCCTTTCGGGGAGGTCCCCGTGTTTACCGGGGGCAATTTCCCGGCGCATGCGGAAGCGCTGGAAGAATCCAGGGTTCTTTTCCTGCCCAGGGATTCCTTCGTGGACCTGATCAAGAGGGACCCTTCGCTCGCGCTCAACATGCTCGGCGTGCTGTCCATGCGCCTGCGGGTCTTTACCCATCAGATCGAAAGCCTTTCGCTCAAAGAAGTGCCCGGAAGGCTTGCGGCTTATCTGCTCTTATTGAGCGGCCGGGACAATGATGCGGAAGAACTCCGGCTGGATATCGCCAAGGGGCAACTGGCGAGTCTTCTCGGCACGATACCGGAGACTCTTTCCCGCATTCTCGGAAAGATGAGCAGCCAGGGGATCATCGAGGTGGAAGGGCGCCTCATCAGGCTCCTTGACAGAGCCGCCCTGGAGGAACTGGCGGAGGGGGGGAAGTTATAGGATTGACAATATATCCCGGGAAACGCAACAGGCGGTCCCGTTTATCCGGATGGCGCCGCCGCCGCATGTCACGCCGGGAGTCTCCCTCTTTCTGCGCCGTTTCGGTGGCGGGATTCTATCTCCTCGGCGCTACCGACCCGTATCGCCCGGATAACTCGGACATCCGTATATTCACTCCATGAAACCGCCATTCCACGAAGGCGCGCGGCCCTTATTCCCGCGGATTGTCTTCCGAAGTCGCGCTTGAGCGTTCACACAACCTCGGATGCTCGCTACTCTTCCATCCAAAGATCGATTTCCACGCCCTCGCCGCCTTCCATTTCATACCGTTTCACAATGTCGGTATATTCCCGCACCGTCAGGCAGGCGCGGTTGCGCTCCGGCTGCAACACGAGAACAGGACGGCCGCATATCGCCAGTTCCACTTTCCTTCGCAGGCCGGGGCATTCGAAGCAGAACCGGTTTTCGCCCCTCACGTAGACCACCTCCAGGATGGCCGGTTCGTCTTCGCCCACGTCGATTACGCTCCTGCCCGCGGCCGTGGTCCCGGATGCGTCATCCAGCGTCTTCTGGGCCTCGAATGCATACGCATCCGTGTCGAGGTCCGCGACCTCCCCCGGGGGAAAAGACCGGCGCGAAGCGTCCCCGGCGTCACCGGGAAAATTCCCCTTGAACAGGTCCCAAAAGATATCCAAAACATAGGACACCGATGGTTTCAACGACACCTCGTAATGCGCGGCGATTTCCGGGTACGCCTTGAGAATGCATTCGACATCTCGCTGGAGACCGGCGGAAAGCAGGGGGAACAGTCGATTGTAGTCCCGGAGCAGGGGGGCGAGGATTTCCTCCACCGTGTCCGATGCGATCATTCCCATGAGCATTTGCTTCTTCAGGCCGCTAAAGAATGCTTCGGAAAGCAGATCCGCCAGTTCCTCCTGCTTGCCGTTCGTCAATTCCTCCATGGATTCACTTTCCTCTCGTCCGACCATCCGACAGGACCATCTATTCGCAGAAAATATCCAATGCCTGCTTATAGATGCACTCCCTGTGCTTGGCCAGCAGTATCCGGTTGCCGTGCTCCACCCTGTTGTCCAAATTGAACTGCCTTCTGAGTTTTTCGACGAACTTGCGGTTCTCCTCGCCTTGCAGCCAGCCGAAGAGCGTATCGTTCCATTTCCCCCCTTCATAGTCGAATTTCTCCGACCGGGACCGCGGGTCGATAAGCTCCCCGTTGATGACTTTTTCCAGCAGGACTTTGAGTTTGCGTCTGAAGTAACCGATGTCGCTTTTGCAGATGTTCTCATGGTCCGCATGGATCATGTCCAGCACGAGATAGGCAAACCAGAGCATCGACCTGTACCGCATGGACTTTTCCTGGTCGATCTTTTCCCTGTCTTCCTTCCGGCCGGAGAAGAGCGCCAAAAAGGTGACGACATCCCGGTCCTTCAGGGGAAAGATGCACCTGGCGATTATTCTGACCACCTCTTCCTGGTAGGGAAAAAGCGGCGTATCCGAATCGGTTCCGAGTTGCAGCCCGAAAGCTCCTTCGAGAACCAGTTCAACGAGTTGCGCTTTTTTGAAGAGAACGAAGTGCTCCCGTTTGAGATCGAAACGCGCGTCGGAGGGAAGGCGCCGGTAGAGCAGAGCCCGCGCCATGTCCGCCTTCTGGGAAGACTTGAGGCCGGTCTGCCGGAAAATCTGCTCGACCTGCTCCACGAGTTCCTTTCTCTTCTTTTTAAGAGCCTTGGCGAGATGCCTGATTTCGGGGTTTTGCAGCCAGGAGTCTATAAAACCTTCAACAAAGCTGGGGGCATCTTCCACCCGCATATACGAGCCTCCTGAAGAGGGTAAAAACGGGCCCGGACGGAACCGGATGTGGGTCCGCGCTATTGTCTATGGTGGTTTCTGGACGGCCGAAAGACGGATGCAGGCATCCGGATGCGAACGCAACCGCGCTCAACGGCGGTGTCGGCTGACAGCGGAGACCCCGGCCCGGGTCATGAACGGATCAAAGAGGGAAATCCGTGTCGGTGAGGGGGAGTCTCACCGGCCGCATGGATCGATCGACATACCCGCACGCACGGGGGTACGCGACAATCACGGCCGATGAGACCATCCGCCCTACTCTTGAGCTTCCTCGGCCCGGTAACTCTTGATCTTTTCGATGAGAGTCTTACGGGCTATGCCCAGCAGCTTGGCTGCTTTGGTCTTGTTGTTTCGAGTTTGCTTCAAGGCGATCTCGATGAAAGACCTTTCGGCGTTCTTCAGGTTCAGGTCGGAATCGTCCTCATAATCTTCCGATGTGAAAGGAAGATTCTGTATGGTGATCTTTCCTTCCTTGCATGTGATGACGGCTCTTTCGAGCACGTTCACCAGTTCGCGGACGTTGCCGGGCCAGTGGTACTGCCTGAGGGCCAGCATCGCATTTCCCGAAATGCCGCTGATGGGTCTGTGGAACATCTCGCTGAAGCGTTTGATGTAGAAGTCCGCCAGCGCGGGGATGTCGTCCTTTCTTCTGCGCAACGGAGGAACATCGATCACGTAGATATTGAGGCGATAGAAAAGGTCATGTCTGAAACGCCCCGCAATCACTTCCTCTTCCAGGTTCTTATTGGTAGCCACGAGAAGCCGGAAATCGGAATTGATCGTGGATGTCCCGCCCACGCGCAGGAAAGACTTGGTCTCAACCACCCTGAGCAGTTTGGACTGCAGGGCCGGCGACGCTTCGCTGATCTCATCGAGGAAAAACGTTCCCCCGTGAACCACTTCGAAAAGGCCTTTCCTGGAACCGGTTGCGCCCGAAAATGCGCCTTTCTCATGGCCGAACAGCTCGCTTTCCAGGACGCCGGAAGACAGTTCGCTGCAGCTTACGGCGATGAAGGGCTTATCGCGCCTGTCGCTTGCTTCGTGGATGGCGCGGGCGACCAGTTCTTTTCCGGTGCCGGTTTCTCCTCGAATGAGCACGGTGACCGGCAGCGACGCCACTTCCTTGATCGATCTCAAGACCTTCCTGATACCCGCCGACTTGCCGACGATGGGCACCGAGGCGCGGTTCTGAAGGATCTTTTCCCTTTGCAGAGTGGAGATTTCCATCTGCATTTCTCTTTTGGCCACCGCTTCCCGAACGGCCGTCCAGAACAGATCTTTCTTGTCGAAGATCGGTTTTTCGAAGTAGTGGAATGCTCCCTGCTTCACTGCCTGAATGGCCTGCTCGGTGGAGCCGAAGGCGGTGATGAGGATGACGGGAACATCCGGGCAGGCCGCCTGCAGTTTCTGGAACAATTCAAGTCCCGACATTTCGGGCATCATGATGTCGGAAACGACGACGTCCACGCCCTTTTTCATGACGGTTTCAATCGCCTTTTTGGGCGATTTCATGGTGATGACTTCCGTTTCGTGTTCGGCGGCCATGGGGCCGAACAGTTCCAGAAATTCCTCATCGTCGTCTATCAACAGGATCGTCGGATTCTTTTTCATAGGCATATCACCAGTAAAAGTTGTGAGTCAAGAACGGCTCAATCTCTCCTTGCCGAAGCCGCCGCCGACGAAGCATTTTGGTAACCGCTACGGTAAGATAGAACCGATTTGCGGGTCGTCGGCAGTGACTTAACGCCTTCTAGTGCTTAAATACATCACGGAGGAATATATCAGAAACGCAATGCGATGTCCAGACATAAGCTGTGATTTTAGGATGAGGAGTGACGGAAAATGGTGGCCCAAATTGGGCCGATTCGTCACCTCGCGTAACCTGCAAACCACGTCCCCATGCCGGAATACCCTCTAAACCCGCATCGCACAACGATTTTAAACTCAACACGACCGCCGGACGCTCCCCCGAGCCATGCAGCGTCCATCAATCCGCCGAAGACCGTCCGGGCTACAATTGCGCCGTTTATCTTCTCTTACCCGTTGCCTGTTATATTACCAGGCGTCCGACGAAGGACTGACATGGGGCGCGCCCTGCGTGAATTTTCAGGTGGAAAGTGATCCGGATTAAAAAGATCATGCAGGTGACGACCATTTTATGATATATGTTATCCCGCTGATTGCAGTATACACTTTCGCATCGGCCGTCATTCCCGGGCGCTGCTCCCGAACCATGGAAATGAATCGCTCTCTCACCGGGACCGAAATTCGAACCCCCGTTCTTCTGTTTTATATGTGGAAAGCCGTATCCCTGTTGAATCCGGGTATATGGTTTGCATGGGTATTCGGGGTGGGACCCGTTGCCTGGCGAGGGTTTGAATGGAACCATTTCCGATGCTGATACCCTGATGCCCGGTAAACCTGCTTCCGCATCAGGGACAGACCAGCGGGGCGACGCATAGAAATCGGACGTAGCGCGAGGCGTGCAAATCCGCAAGCCAGGAGTTGCCTTTATGAACCAGGAAAAAAACACACCCGCCGCAATGGATACGGCAGTAATGCGCGAAGTCGATGACGCTTTGGCGAAATTGGCGCTCAAGAGCCGGTTTGTCACGGAGGAGCAGGTTTCCCAGGCTGTCTCCCGGCAGCGGCGGGAAAGGGAAAAAGGGCGCAACCTGCCTTTGGGCCAGGTGTTGCTGGAAGAGAGCATGATAACCCCGAAGCAGTTGAACACGCTTCAGGATGCCGTCAGGTTCATGGATACACGGCAGGCGGACGCCGTTTTCGGTAAAGCCCTGATCAAGCTGGGACTTGCGGACCACGATCGGGTCGAGGAGGCGTTTCAGGCGCAGAAGGCAATCTTCAGGACGGAAAAGAAGATCGTAACCATAGGCGATATTTTCGTTCGCAAGGGAGTGATCAGCGCCGCCCAGCGTGACGCCATAGCCGGAAAGCTCAGGGCCGGGCGAAAGCGGGAGCATCCGGAACACGGGCAAGCGCAAGGCGGGACGGGAGAAAACGAGGCCGCCGGGCCGCCCGTGGAGCACCCTGTCGGAGCCGAACAACCGGTGTATGTGTGCCCGCCCCCGGAGGACGGGCGCGATGAGCAGGATACCGGTAAGAGCATATTCGAGGATGCCGCCGTGGATTTAACCGTCTCGAGCGACAACCTCAGAGCCTACCTGCGCATAAAGAGCAAGCTTCCTGAAGGGACCAGCGCCGATACGATCAAGGACCTGCTCCAGTCGAAGGGGATCAGGTACGGGCTGGTCGATGATACGATTCTCGGGGGAATTCTCAAATTCGAGGGACTCATCAATAAACCCAACCTGGTGGCGGAAGGCAAACCTCCCGTTTGCGGAAAAGACGCGGAAGTCAGATATTTCTTCGAAACCGAACCGCCCCGGCTCAAACTGGTTGACGATAACGCAAAGGTAGATTTCAGAGACAGAGGGAGGGTCCCCGAAACCAAGGCAGGGACCCTTCTGGTCGAAAAGACTTCCCGGATCAAGGAGTCGGGGGGAATAGACGTGTACGGGAGGCCGATTCCGGTCGCTGAAACGCGTGACGTCAAGTTGCTGTTGGGTTCCGGGGTGACCCTGTCCGAGGATGGTCTCAAGGTATATGCGGGAGTGGATGGACGCCCCGATTTGTCTCCTTATGGAAAGATTTCGGTGTTTCCGGAACTCAATATCAGCGGCGATATCGACTTCGAAACCGGAAATATCGAATTTGACGGATGCGTCAATGTCTCCGGCACGGTGCAGGACGGGTTCAAGGTGCGTGCGGGCAGCCTTACCGCGAAGGAGATCGCGAGGGCCGATATCGATGTCGCCGGCGACGTGACCGTATATGGAGGGATACTGGGAGCGACGATCAAGAGCGGGCGCAATGTCGGCGCGCTTCACGTGTATTCGTCCAGAATAGAAGCCTTGGGAGACGTGACGGTAGACAGGGGCGTCGTCGACTCCAGGATCGTAACGTCCGGCAAGTTCACGGCCAGGGGAGGAAAGGTGCAGACATGCCAGGTGGCGGCAAAAATGGGCATCGAGGCGGCTCAGATCGGTTCCGAGCGCTCGAAGCCCTGCGCCCTCGTTGTCGGCCTGGATGATACCGCCCATAAGGAAGTGGCGAGGCTGAAAGATTCACTGGCCGTAACAAAGGCGGAAAAGAAGAAGCTGGAGAGGGACATCGAGGAATTGCGGGAGGCTTCGGTTGCATTGGAACTCAGGATAGGTGAACTCGTGCAGCTCCAGGACCGCTCCGCCAGGGAGAAGCGTGCAATCGAGGAGGAGATGGCCGAGCTGAACGGAGTTGCCGACGCCGCTCAGATGGAGCAGGTCCGGCAGGCTATGGAAGAACTCGACGCTTCCATAGCTTCGGCCGAACAGGAATTGACGCGTCTCTTCGACGAGCAGGACGGGATCAAGGAACAGGTCGCAGCCGGCCGCGACAAGGTCGACGAGGTCACGAAACGGATCGAAGAACTCGATAGCGAGTTGGAGGGCGTGATCGAATGGATACAGAAAAATCCGCCGGAACGCAGGATTGAGATCCATGGGACAATCTTCGCCGGGACCACGATCAGGGGCACCTTTTCCTCCATGATGTGCAAAATGAACTATAAGGGAGTGGTCATCAGCGAAGGTATGGCTTACGACCCGTTGACGCAGAAGGAACTGGGATACAGGTTTAAAGTCAAGGAAATGAGCTAGAATCGGGTTGCGGGGTGCCTTCGGGTTGCCTTCGGGTTGCGGGTTGCGGGTTACGAGTTGCGGGATGCGAGTTGCGGGTTACGAGTTGCGGGTTACGAGTTGCGGGTTGCGGGGTGCGGGTTGCGGGTTGTGGCAGGGCAACCGCATCTAATTTGTCTTGAAACAAGGGATGATCGAAACTCGCCAATCCCTGCCATGGCTTGCATTCGGATAATTTCGGGCCATGCCGGCGTTATCTCCGGGCAAGCGCCCAAGCCTGGTTCCAGGCGCCGAAACGGTCGAGAGCAATTCCTGCAATCCTTGAATTTGGTTAGGATTTAGATGCGATTGCCCTGCGGGTTGCAGAGATCGAACCATTTCGTGGGTGGAGGCTTGAAGACCACGGAAGGGGCCGAGTTTAGAGAGACGGTGGTCGGGTGTCGGAGGTCGGAATGGACCTATCCGACACCCGATTTCCGTAAGCCGACTTCCGCCGGCGAATCGGTCCGGGAACTCGATGGTTCCCTCACATCCCTCGGGTCAATTCAAAGAGAAGAGCCGCGGCGGAACGGGTTCCGAAGTGAAAATCCTCGAGGCAGAAACGCTCGTTGGGAGAATGCGCCCCGTCGTCCGGACTTCCCCAGCCCAGCAGGAGAATGCTCTCCACGCCCAGCACCTCCTTGAAAAGATTTACGATCGGAATGGAGCCGCCTTCCCGGATGAAAACGGGATGCTTGCCGAATCCCGTCTCGATGGCGCGCGCCGCCGCCCCCACGCTGGGATTGTCCCGTGATACCAGCACGGGGTCCGCCCCGTGGAGTTCCTTGATTTCCACGGTGACCCCGGGAGGAGCAACGGAGAGCACGTAGTTCTTGAAGAGGCTGTTGATCTTCGACGTTTCCTGGTTGGGGACGAGCCTCATGCTCACCTTCGCCCCCGCTTTTGCGGGAATGATAGTCTTTGCCCCCTCTCCGGAAAACCCTCCCCATATGCCGTTGACGTCCAGGGTCGGGCGCGCCGACTTTCGTTCCATGGGAGTGTAGCCCCGTTCGCCGACAAGACATTCGACCCCGAGGTAGTCCATCAGCATGCGCTCATCCACGGGCAGTGAGGCCATTTCGTTGCGCTCCCAATCGGCAAGCTCGAGGACATCGTCGTAGAACCCCGGAATCGCCACGGTCCCGTCCGGGTTCTTCAGCTTCGAGATTATTTCCGCCAGCCCCTGCACGGGATTGGTAATGAGGCCTCCAAAACCTCCCGAGTGAAGGTCGAACCGGGGTCCCCTGATATCGATCTGAAAATAGGAAAGCCCCCTCAGCCCATACGTTATGGCGGGAATGCCGCGGATGAACTGAGACCCGTCGGAGACGGCGATAGTGTCGCAACGGAGCGCCTCGCGGTGGTTTTCGAGGAATTTCTTCAAGCTGGGACTGCCGATCTCCTCTTCGCCTTCGATCAGCACTTTCACGTTGATCGGGAGTTCACCCATAACGGCGATGATTCCCTCCATCGCCTTGAGGTAGGTGAAGAACTGTCCCTTATCGTCCGTAGCTCCCCGAGCGTAGACATAGCCGTCACGGATGCCGGGGGCGAAGGGGGGCGTTACCCATTCGTCCATGGGGTCGGGGGGCTGCACGTCGTAGTGTCCGTAAATCAGCAGGGTGGGTCTGTCCGCGTGAGGGCACATGCTTCCAATCACCACGGGGTGGCGGTCCGTATTCTCGATCCTGGCATGCAACCCCATTCTTTTCAGTTGATTGTGGACCCATTCCGCGGCTCTTTGAATATCGTGAGCATGCCTCGAATCGGTGCTAACGCTCGGGATGCGTAGGAATTCCTGCAGTTCATGCACGTATCTCTCTCGATTCTCGTCGATCTTCCCGAGCACCTCCGAAGGGATCATGGGAATTCTCCTTTTATACTAATCGGGTTATGATTCAACTGTGGACTGTATTGAAAGAATCTTCTTTTCCTCGACTGAAAAAGTGCAGTCCTCTCATCAGGGGATAAACATCAAACGGACGGCGTCACGGGACTCCCGTGGGGTATCCGATGTTTAATATAACACAAGGAAGGGGAAACCGCAGCTATAAGTTAAGTGGTCATTGCACTGTAAATATAGCCGACCGCGCCTTTTCCCCTTTCGGCGTCGCCTGGTCTGCGTTACATAGGCCGTTCGTGCAGTCATGCAGTTAGAGAAGGGAACGGATAAATGCCGGTTCAGTTCAAGATTTTTCCTCAAGCCGAAGCAATAGATAGAGATACCTGGAACTACCTGGCGGCTTCAGCCGGCCCCACGATGGAATGGGAGTACTTCTATTCCCTCGAAAAATCGGGAGCGGTTTCCATGGAGCGGGGGTACGAACCGCGCCATGTCATGGTTATCGATGACGGCCGGCCCGTGGGATTGGTTCCTCTTTACGAGCGGGACCGTGCGTGGGTGGAATTCGGAGACGGGGGACTTATCGAGTTCCTGACGGAAGTGACGGGGCTTCCTTTTCACCATGGACTTGTGGGCACGATTCCGTTCACGCCGGTGCCCGGTTATCAATTTTTGACATCGCCCGGCATGGACCCCGTGAAGTACGGGAAGGCGCTGCTCGATTACATAGATTTTATGTGTCATACGAGAGGTTTATCCACGTCGCGGTTTTATTTCCTCGCTCCGGAGGCTTCACATATGCACCATTTGCTGATGGAGCAGGGGTACATGAGCCTCAGGAGCCAGTACTGCCTGTGGGTGAACAAAGAATACCGGGACTTTGACGATTTCCTGGGCGCGTTCAGGTCCAACCGCAGGACGAAGATCAAGCGGGAGCTTCGTACGATTCGTGATGACGGCATTTCGATAGAGATGGTTCGAGCCGCGGATGTCCCCTCCACCTATTATACGGATATGTTCAGGCTTTACGTGAATACGTGGAGGAAGCACATGGGAACGGATATCCGACCGTTTCTCAACGAGTCCTTTTTCACGCATCTGTCGCGGGAATTCAGGCATAGAAACTCTTTTTCCATCGCCCGCCGCTCCTCGGGGGAGATCGTCGGGATGGCCCTGTTCTACAGCAAAAACGACAGACTCTACGGCCGGTACTGGGGTTGTTTCGAGGAGGTCCCTTTCCTGCATTTCGCCACGTGCTACTACCACCCGATCGAGTTTTCGATCCGTGAGGGGATTCGCTCCATGGATCCCGGTTTTGGAGGTGAGCACAAGCTGTACCGGGGGTTTGAGATCATTCCGGCTTACCACTATATAAAATTCCACGGGAGGCAGGAACGCCGCCTGGCCAATGCAATACTGGAGAGGATGCAGATGCGCGGCATCGTTGAGGAGGATAAGAACTGAGACGGGTTGCGGGTTGCGGGTTGCGGGTTGCGGGTTGCGGGTTGCGGGTTGCGGGT